>DOZP01000331.1:0-2455 GCA_003517945.1 Porphyromonadaceae bacterium
CTTTAACTGCTGCCTCGCCGGGAGTTAGGAAAACTTTTTCGTCTCGAGATTTACTTGTTAACTCACTAATTTTATTAGTTAACATACCTAATTTTTTGGTTGCTGTTTCAGTCCATCCTTCGCTTTTAATATGTTCAGCCAGGAACTCTGTAGAGAAAAGACCAAATGTATTTGATTTATCAAAACTATTTTTTTTTTCGGTATGCATTGATTTTGTGAGAGAACTTAATCCAATAAAGGCCATTTTAGATAATTTTTCCAGCATTTCTTCATTTGTTATTGCACCTGTTCTATTGCGTATACGTGCCGCTCTTCGCATAATTAAGATTGCAGTATCATGTAAGTTAAGTTCTCTGTGCATATATTTTAGCACCGGATTAGAACGTGCAAAGGAATTTATTCTAATATCCAAGTCCGGTTTTTCTGAGCCCAGACTCAGTTTTTCTACTAATTTTCTTGCTATTCTATTCTCTGAATTCAGGTCACCTAGTCTTTCTGCCAATCCTCTCGCAATTCCTTGAATAATGATACTTTTTTTCAACCACTCTTCATTAATTTTACTTAATTGCTGTAGTAAATAATATTCAATATTTCCTACAGTGCTCTCTTTTATTATATCTACCGATTGTTTAAGTAGATCTTCTTCAACGCCTAATTCATTACAAATATCTTCTATTAGTTTTTTATTCTTAATCCATTTGTCAACTTCAGATTCTCCCTCATCTTCCTTTAATTTTTTGATATCAGTTGTCCAATAGTCTTTTCTATCTTTTATATATCCTTTATCCCCGTTATATTCTGCATTTAACATCCTGTTTCCTGTATCTCTTTCCCATACATCCATTTCATCTATTTCTATAAGGCTTTTGGCAGGAATCATTATTTTTGATTTTATTTCTTTTGTATCATTTTTCTTGTGTAGTTTTATTTCCTTTAATGTTACGGCGAGTGTGAATTGGAGAGGGATTGCTGTTGTTTGGTTATTTATTTTATAAGATTGATTTGTTATGTAATTGAAAGGGATTAATTTTTTTTGTGTAATTTTTCCTCCCATCACATCCGCCTCTTTCTCCAACCCCTCATTGTCATTTACATTTACCCCTTGCAATTGCATGGTCGGCTGTACACGCCCCTGCTTTTGCTGTACCACATGCCAAGCTTCATGCGGAAGGTGCTGTTCCTGTCCGGGAGCGACATGTATATCTGTCCCCTGTGTATATGCAAGGGCTTGCAGTTGGGCGGGTTTATCCGAGTTATAATGTACTTTTACATCATCTATACCGTAACCCGAAAGATTTTCAATGCCTGTCTTCAGGTTGTCGGGCAATCCTGTATTATTCGGCTTTTCCTCACGTTGTATAGGGCGTCGTCCTAAAGCGCCTTCTTTGTAGGCTTGTAATATTTCACTTATCGGAGCTTGTTTGGATGCTTTTGAATCACTCTGTATTGTACGGGACGTGTTTTCTGGCTTTCGGGCTTGTTCTCTCATGGTATAACTATTAATGCTACAATTTTTCAAATTGGATTGAAAGTATATTGATTAGTAATGTTTACCTATTGTATATGATATTACTAACTGCAAAAATATAAAATAAATTCGGGTAATACTTTATATTGCGGAACAATATTTTAAAGTAAAGCTACAAAATATATTATTATCATCATCATACTATCTCAACCAGCGCATGGAAAGCTCCTGCAAAGCGAGTGCGAGGGACCTACTCTCATCTGTATTGCAGTTACGAATGTGACGGCCATACCACATTCTCACGACATACTGCAAGGTGCAAGTATACATATTTCAGGATTCGTGCATAATAAAAGAAATCCGTTCTGAAAAAAACGGCAAAAAAAACGATTGATCATAAAGATTAATTACCTTTGCCCCCATATAAACAGAATGATTTTTTATGAATAGTGTGTTGGTGCTGCTGGATAGCCTGAACGACTGGAAACCGTACTACGAAACAAATAGCATACTGACCGTATCGGATTACCTGAAACATAAACCGAACGGAAAAGAATCCAAACTCGTTATTAACCTTAGCGGCAATTACGGTTATAATTCCGAAGGATATTATTGTTCATTGCTGGCGCAGGCGCGTGGACACAAAGTCATCCCCGGAGTTGATATCATCAATAAGTTAGAGAGCGGAACCGGTGTGCGGATGGGGCGCGCCCTGCACAAAATATGCTATCAATGGATCCGGAAGAATGCCATTCCCAAAGGAGATATATGGTATCTGAACGTATATTTCGGCACTTGCCGGGAGAAAGGACTGGAACGTATCGCACGTTTCATATTTGATAATTATCCCTCCCCTCTGCTCCGGGTGGCTTTCAATACGAACCAACGTAACCAGATAGAATCGATACAATCGATTTCACTAAAAAGCCTTTCCAATGAGGAGCAGGATTTTTTTGCCAGTGCACTTGATAATTTCAACAAAAAGAT
>DOZP01000331.1:2494-5331 GCA_003517945.1 Porphyromonadaceae bacterium
AGCAACAAGAAAGCATTGAGCAAATTTCTTGATATTGCCAAAAAAATGGATATCCATGCGGAGCTCATGACAGAAGAGGATTCGGCTAAACTGATGGAGTTTGACGCCTTGTTCATACGCTCTACAACATCGTTGAATCACATCACATTTCACCTCTCCCAGAAAGCCCGGCAGAACGATATGGTGGTGATAGACGATCCGATGTCCATTATCCGGTGCACCAATAAAGTATATCTCAGCGAGTTGCTCGAAAGGGAAAAAATACCGGCTCCCGCCTCCAGGCTGATATTCAAAACAAACGCGAACGACTTCAACGAAATTGTTTCATCGTTAGGCTCTCCGTTTATCATTAAGATTCCGGATGGTTCTTTCTCGCATGGAATGCATAAAGTATCCGACGAAACCGGTTTCAGGAATGCGCTGGATACCTTATTTGAAAAGTCGGCCATTTTGCTCGGACAGGAATACATCCCTACCGAATTCGACTGGCGTATCGGTATCCTTAACGGGGAAGCCCTGTATGCCTGCAAATATTACATGGCCAAAGGCCATTGGCAAATCTACAACCACAGCAGCATCAAAGGAAGCGACCAAACGGGACTGGTAGATACGCTGCCGTTATACCAGGTTCCGCAGCATGTGATCAGAACCGCGCTGAAAGCTACATCGCTGATCGGGAAAGGCCTGTACGGGGTCGATCTCAAAATGATAAACAACAAAGCCATTGTCATAGAAATCAATGACAATCCCAGCATTGACCACGGAATAGAAGATGCCATACTGGGGGATGAATTGTATTACCGGATCCTGAATTACTTCGTACGCTCCCTCGAACTGAAATCGCGATGAAACCTGCCATAATCTTGAAACAGGCTTCATCCGAAGCGCTTGATGAAGTCATGGAAATAGAAAACACCTGTTTCGGCGCCGATGCTTTCTCGCGCCGGCAGATCGCTTATCTGATTACATGCGCCAAAGGGATCTTTTTCATTGCGGAATACAACGGTATGACGGCAGGCTACCTTTCTTTTATCATCAGCCGCCGCCATCATACCGGGCGTATCTATTCCGTTGCCGTAGCTCCCGGACACAGAGGCTTGGGCCTGGCGGATACCCTGATGGACAAAACGATAGCCTATGCAAAGGAGCAAAACCTGCGGGCCGTCTTCCTTGAAGTAAGAACGGATAACACCGCTGCGATCCGGCTCTATGAGAAAAAAGGCTTCATCACGCGTTCCGTAAAACAGCATTACTATCACGACGGGGCGCCGGCCTATAAGATGGCCTTATTCCTGCAAACACTTCCGTAGCTTCCGGTATTCCGGCCTTCCGGTTGAATTTCATCCGCCTACCTCACATCATACCTGACAAAGAGGTAAAAACAAAGACCTAACAGGACGGCAATCATAAAGACCATCGTCACGAGATATCCGGCCATAAATTGCAGTCGCTGGGTAAACGGGGCAATCTGTTCCTGGTATTGCGGGATCTGGTCTACCTCAATTGATTTTTTGCTGGTAGAGTAATCTTCATACGGGTTATACCAGTGGGGACTATCGGAGTCTTTGGCGTCGATATCTTTGAACCATTGCAGAAATTGCTCCTGGAAAATATGCAGATCGTTCCAGTTTTTTTGAAACCGCAGGTATCCGCCTCCCAAAAAGGCCTCGTTGATATAATCAAATTGTGCGATCGGCGATAACAGCGTGAACCGCCGGGTACTTTCGAACTGCCGGAACATTTGTTGATAGTAAGCGTCTTTATGCCGTTTTTCCGCATGCATCAGGTTTGTCTGATTATTGGCCCGGAGTTCGTGCCTGACGTAGAACGGATCGTTGCTCTTCGACGACCAACTGCCTTCGGGTGCATTGTTGTTTATATCATTCTTTTCCTGCTGCATCGCCTGTTCCACTTTGTCCGCCGTCGGAATAGGAAACAACTTATTGGCCCAGAATACGGAAGTATTAGGGATGATTACCGCCGAAAATAGCCAGAAGCATAAGGATGTGAGTAAGCTGATATTGGAATGGCGGGTAATTGCGCTTGAAAACAATCCGAATGCGGCAAATAAGGTGATAAACAAAATGCTTATCAGGATAAAACATCCGATTTCAGTAAAAAATACCGTATTTAATAAAACTTTTCCGGAAATGGCCAGGATGACCAGGCTCAGCAACATCCCCACAAAAGCCATTCCGCATACTACGGTCACGATACTGCCCAACTTGCTTAATAACAGTGTCCGCCGGGGTACCGGATTTGAAAAAATCAGCGCCAATGTACGTTCTTCCTTCTCCCCGGAAATAGCGTCAAAAGCGAACAGCAGGGTGACAAAACTCAAAAACATCGAAATGATAAAGGCCCAGGTCAGGCTGTCCGAACGTTTTAACAGCGGATTGACACTGTTGTGCCGGATGGAAAAGTCGAATACATTGTATGCGCTATATGAAAACTGATTAGGCAAGGCGCTCTCTTTACAATCTGCAATTACCCCATTGTCCCGCGGAGACATAATATAATGATTGCGGTATGTCGCCACTCTTGATACATTTGACGCTCTTTCCGTCAATTCGGAAAGTTGTGTTTGCTTGTATTGCGCATAATTTTTATCAATATCGCCGAAAGACGAGATAAAAGATACCGTACCGATGATAAATACGAGAACGACGATGATAAAGGATATTCTAAAGCGCAAACCATACAGGTAATTTTGTATTTCTCTGATATATAACGTTGTAAACATGTTTTTTGTTTTAAAATTATCTGACATCATATTTCATAAACACCCCGATGGCTCCCAGCAGTAAAATAACGCTTATGGCGAGTAAAGCGGTTAA
>DOZP01000228.1:0-777 GCA_003517945.1 Porphyromonadaceae bacterium
TCTGACGGACAGGGAGAGATTAAATATGTGGGACTGTCTATATTTGAAACGCAAGCCCAGGGGCAGTTTGTCGGCTGTATGTTGGGCACTCAGGAATTGCTTCTGCAACGTCTTAATGAGTACATCTCCTCCGAGGATTATATGTTTCTTGTTGAACAGGTTCGTACTGTTTTACAGGAACAATTGAGCGACTCTTATACCGGGTTTATGGGAGTTGATATGATGATTTATAAGACGAATGACGGAAACTATGCTATACATCCGTTTGTAGAACTTAACCTGCGCTATACAATGGGTCTTGTAGCTATGCAGTTTAGCCGGCAGTTTATGTGTCCCGGATCGCAGGGATTGTTGCGTATTATTTATTATATCTATGATACATTGAAGGAACATCGACGGATGCAGACTGCTTCGCCCCTTGTACTTGAGGATGGTAAAATCCGTTCCGGTTATCTTTCTCTTTGTCCGGTAAGTCCGGATACCCACTATATGGCTATAGTTGATATTTTTGAATAAATTTTATTCATCCTCGAATATTCCCATTCTTTTCATCAGGAAAGTCGCATTCATATTTTGTGCGATACCATCTCTTATCTGATAGGTAAAAGTTAGTTCGTTGTTTGTGATATCCGCTTCAAATCGTTTGTTGCGTACATGTTCCGGAAAAATTTCAGCCAATGATCCGAGCATCAGGTCGTGTGTGGCGATGATGCCGCAAGTGCCTTTTTTTACAAGCTGTTTCACTAATGCAATGGAACCTTTTTGTTTATCAACGGA
>DOZP01000228.1:826-3097 GCA_003517945.1 Porphyromonadaceae bacterium
GCAAAGAAATAGGATTCGTTTGAGACAAGTGAGTCGGCTGTTCGCAAACTTGTTATTAAATGCGCAGGATAGACAGTGAGGGATTCCGCAAAAACCGGCATACCCATGCAGGAAAACAGAAAATTTACTCCAACCGTCCGCAGATAAGTGCTTTTACCCGCCATGTTTGCTCCGGTTACGATTAGGAAATATTTATTGCCGGGGATGTCGATATTGTTACAGACACATTTATCCCGGTGGATTAACGGGTGCCCCAAAGCCTTTCCTTCCATCTCGAAATAATTATCCGCAATCGAAGGGTATATATAATCCGGATGATTAAAAGCGAAACTGCCAAGCGAGCAGAAAGCGTCGATTTCCGCCAGGGTATCAAACCATGCGTTGAAATGACCGGAATGCGCTTTAATCCATTTTTCCAGTTGCATCACATGACGCATATCACGTAGGTAAAGGATGTTGAATATAATAGCAGCCATGTTAAAGCGTTGATCAAGGCCGCCAATAATGCCGGACAGTTTTTTGATTGTTTTTGAGGCAGTCAGGCCATTTGAAGTAAGCGCCTGTTGTTTTTTTTTCAATATGTCGGAATCAAAGTTTTCACCCTCAATATGTTCCATAAGTTTTGAATATACGGACAGTAGTTTATTCATATTATCAACTGTCTGATGCAGTTTTGTGATGCGCTTCATATGTATGTTTGCAATTATCATGCTGACTATAAATAAGATGGATGGTATGCCGGGAGGTATATCCATCCATATGGATGCAGCTATCGCAATGAGCCATGTGATTGGAATAAGCCAGATCAGTATTCTCCAGGGGAGACTTTCGGAAAAATGTGTTGTTTGGAAAGACAGTTTATTCAATTGCTGAATATCTTTGTCGCTGTTTTGTCGTTCTTTTCCGGTTATGTAAAAGTCATGGCGAAAAACTGTTTTTGCGTGTAGCTCCTTTACCGCTTGTTGCCGCGATATAATATCCTGTTTGTTTGATAAAGGGTTTTTAAACCAGTCCGCCAGGCGCACTTTACCAATTAAAGTAATTGTTCTGTTTATGCTTTGAAATAATGATTTCTCGCCGAAAATGTCCAAATCAAGGCTGAACGGATGTTGTGAATCTGTTTGTTCTGCGGCTCCGTCGAAAGCGCTGAAATCATAGTTTAATGCTTTGAGTTCATTTTCGCAAAGATTGATGATGCCTTCTTCATACGTATGTTTTGCATGTAGTTTTGTATGATAAACAATGAGCGCCAGAAAGGGTATGAGAAACGCGATTGCGGTAGCGATTAATACCGGAACGCCCAGATTGCGGCAAAACCAAAGAGTAATAATCATGCCGGCTATCAGTAATAGTCTCAGGGTTCCTATGTTGTGGATGCGCCTTTTAAGGTTTTGTAAAATAATGAAATGCTCATCCTTTTTAGTCCGGTAAAAAAGAAATATCTCGTTTGTCTTTGATCTTTGCTCCATGTTTTTGTTTATTTTGAGAAGCAAAAATACTCTCTTTTTGCGGGATAAGCAATTAATCGCTAAATAAGATCAGTCGTTTTAGGTATCTGTTTTGTGGGGTGCTATGACATGTTTCGATTGGCAGTCATTTTTCATGAATGGGTTTTATTAAAAATAGGTATTCTTATTGTATATTATCCTGTACTTGTATTACTTTTGCATATAAAACCGTTGTTTATTAGTCTGATCGCGGGTGACCGGATGATGAAACAAATTCAACGATCAGGCGGGTGAGCAGGCGAATGATTCACAATTAAATCATTTTATATGACTGATTTTGCGGCGATAGATTTTGAAACGGCCAATCATGATCCGGGCAGTGTCTGTAGTGTCGGGGTGGTTATTGTGCGTAACGGGATGATCACGGAGCGGATTTATGAGTTGATAAAACCGGAGCCGGAATGGTATGCTTACTGGAATACGCGTATTCATGGCTTGACCGAGAAAGATACGATGCATGCGTTGACCTTTGATAAGGTATGGCGGAAAATCGAGCCCCGGATAGAAGGTTTTCCGTTAGTGGCTCATAACAGCGCTTTTGATGAACGGTGCCTGAAATCCGCGTTCAAAACGTATCAGATGACATATCCTGATTATGAATTTCATTGTACCTACAGGGCGGCCAGGAAGGTTTTCGGTAAAACCATATTGCCCAACCATCAGTTACATACGGTTGCGGCTCATTGCGGATATGATTTACGGAATCATCATCATGCACTTGCTGATGCCGAAGCCTGCGCCGTCATTGCGCAACAAATTTTAT
>DOZP01000365.1:0-3826 GCA_003517945.1 Porphyromonadaceae bacterium
ATGCAAGATCAAGCTGATACCGGGGACGTATTTTATATACATCCATCACTTTCGATGAGTTCACGATATGTTCCAGAAACGGTATCAGATATTCGTCGTTTCGCATCGGCGAATTCGGATCATACAGATAATGTTCCGCTTTCGAACAAAAATAGGTATACATCACATTTTCAACTTCAGCCGCATCAAGTAACTTATTCACTCCTTCCGAAATCCTGGAAAATGAGGAAGTATGTGGAAATAAAGCGATAAAATCGACAAAAGCCCGTTCCGTAATATCCGGGGCATGACAATACATCGTATCTCTGAAATTGAACTTATCCCAGAAATGTGTAACGAGATAGTCGGCGCGTTCCTGAGGATCAGTCATCATAACGGGCGGCACGGCGCGTTCAAAATTTCGGGGCATGGCAGGCGTCTGCACTTCCGGCACTGCACTTTCCTCTTTCTTATCTTCTTTTTTCGAAATACACCCGGCAACACCTGCTACCAATATCATAAAAAGCAAAAACCTGCAACTTTTTTCCATAGCGCTATCTATTATCAATTATCTATTAAAACAACCGGATGGAAGATATAAGCCCAAAGACCGCCAGCAAAATAATAACCGACCCGACAATCCGGTTCATCACCTTCAACCCCCTTATATTAAACCATCGCCGGAACAAAGATACGATAAACGTAATAAAAAACCACCACAGTATCGCACCGGCAAAGACCCCGATCAGACCGGCGACCGTCATTTGAACGGAATGTTCCGGCAACACAAACCCAAAACGCGTATACAACCCGATATACAGAAATACGATCAGCACATTGCTGATTGTCAAAAAGAAAGCCGTCATAAAATCCTGGAACAAGGTTTGTTTCCGCTCCTGATTTCGTTGCAAACCTCTAACCGGATTATTCTGAAAAATATAATAGCCCAAAACAGCAATCACTATACTGCCGAATATTTGTAAAGGCTTCTGATGCGCCTCCACAAAATTAACGACAAGTCCCAGAAATAAACTCGTCACCGCCGCATAGACCAGATCGGAAAAAGCAGCCCCTGCACCTGAAACAAAGCCGGACCAACGCCCTTTAGCCAACGTACG
This sequence comes from Porphyromonadaceae bacterium, assembly GCA_003517945.1. Classification (GTDB taxonomy): domain Bacteria; phylum Bacteroidota; class Bacteroidia; order Bacteroidales; family Tannerellaceae; genus Tannerella. Next base: position 1,098 of record DOZP01000365.1, read on the forward strand.
TTGAATACACAACATTCCGACAGGCCCCATAGGAGATGAGACTAAGACCCCGATAATTATTCCCGTATAAAACAGTTCAAGCACCCCGGTACCTACGTTTACAATTTTACATCCGATACATCCATAGCTCTTTGCGTTTTCTCACGCACCTCTTCTACCGAAGTTCTCAAAACAACCTTCTTGGCCGTTTGCGTAAACGGTGTTCCTATTTCAACCATACCTTTAACTTAAATAAGGACACAAATTTAAGATTTAATCCGAACGGATGCAAATTTAGATTGGTGTTTATTTTGTATTACGCTCAACTTGCACTACCTTTGCAGAGTATAAAAGCACCCCCGGTAAATAAAGAGAATGTGCTTGCTGAGTTGGTTTTATTTTCGGTCTGGCATTTTTTTTTGAACCGTAGCCGGGTGATAAACAAAAGACATTAACCCTAAAATATATATGATTCAGTTTTTCCAATCCTCAACAAAAACAGTGTTAGCTGTCGAAACGGCACAAACGTTCAGTTCTAATGATACAGATAAATTAATTTGGTTGTTCAGCGGTGCAAAACCGGTTAAAACAAAATCCGTAAAAGGTTGGTTTGTAGGCCCACGGCGTGAAATGATTACTCCATGGAGCACCAATGCGGTTGAGATAACCCAGCATATGGGAATAAAAGGCATCTCCCGCATAGAAGAATACTTCCCTGTTTCTTCCGGAAAAGCGACACACGACCCGATGCTCCAGCGTATATATGACGGACTGGATCAACAGATTTTCACGATTGATAAAAAACCGGATCCGATCATTCAAATAGAAGATATTGGTTTATATAACGAGAAAGAAGGATTGGCTTTAAGTAATGACGAAGTTGAATACCTGAATGAGGTAGCCAAAAAGCTGAAAAGAAAACTCACGGACAGCGAAGTATATGGTTTTGCCCAGGTCAACTCGGAACATTGCCGGCATAAAATTTTCAATGGAAAATTTATCATTGACGGGCAGGAAATGGAAAGCTCTCTTTTTGCGTTGATCAAAAAGACAGCGACAGTTAATCCGAACAGGCTCATATCGGCCTACAAAGATAACGTAGCCTTTAATACAGGCCCGGCAATCGAACAATTCGCACCATTATCCGGAGACAAGCCCGACTATTATGCAGTAAAAAAAATACCGACCGTACTATCTCTCAAGGCGGAGACACACAACTTCCCGACAACAGTGGAACCATTCAACGGTGCGGCTACCGGAACGGGAGGTGAGATCCGCGACCGCCTCGGCGGCGGAAAGGCCTCATTGCCGATTGCAGGGACAGCCGTCTACATGACATCCTATCCGCGTACGGAAGAAGGACGTCCGTGGGAAAAAATCATGGATCCCCGTAAATGGCTATACCAGACACCCGAACAGATTCTAATAAAGGCGTCAAACGGCGCATCCACGTTCGGGAATCATTTCGGTCAACCGCTCATCTGCGGTTCGCTCCTTACGTTTGAACATGCCGAAAACGGCAAAAAAATCGCGTACGACAAAGTAATCATGCTTGCCGGCGGCGTAGGATTCGCCAATAAACGCGATGCGTTGAAAGGAGAACCGAAGCCACACGAAAAGGTAGTCTTGCTCGGGGGCGACAATTACCGGATCGGGATGGGCGGAGGCGCCGTGTCGTCGGTCGACACCGGACAATACGCCAGCGGTATAGAGTTGAACGCCGTACAGCGTGCCAATCCCGAAATGCAAAAACGCGCGGCAAACGTGATACGAAGTATAGCCGAATCCGACAGCAACCCGATCATATCCATACATGACCATGGAGCCGGAGGCCACCTCAATTGCCTTTCCGAACTGGTAGAAACGACAGGGGGGCGTATTGACATGTCCGAACTACCGGTCGGCGACGCTACACTCTCGGCCAAAGAAATCATCGGAAACGAGAGTCAGGAACGTATGGGATTGCTGATCAAAGAAAAGGATGTGGAACGTATCCGCCGCATCGCCGAACGCGAACGTTCGCCGATGTATGTCGTGGGCGAAACGACAGGTGATATGCAATTCGTTTTCGAACAAAAAGACGGAAAAAAACCGATTGATATCAAACTTGAGTACATGTTCGGCAAGCCGCCCCGCACCATTATGGAAGACAAAACGGTGAAAGAAAAATATGCGCCGGTAAAATATAAAGAATCCGAACTGCATAACTACCTCGAAAAAGTACTTCAGTTGGAAGCCGTAGCCTGTAAAGACTGGTTAACCAATAAGGTAGACCGCTCGGTAACAGGTAAAATCGCACGTCAGCAATGTCAGGGAAAATTGCAGTTACCATTAAGCGACCTCGGCGCGGTAGCGCTTGATTATCGTGGGAAAGCGGGTATGGCCACCTCTATCGGGCATGCGCCGCAAACGGCACTAATCAACCCGGCCGCAGGTTCCGTCATGTCGATTGCCGAAGCATTGACCAACATCGTATTCGCTCCGTTATCCGGACAGATCAAAAGTATATCCCTGAGCGCCAACTGGATGTGGCCGTGCCGGAACGAAGGAGAAGACGCCCGGCTGTATAAAGCCGTAGAAGCCGCCTCCGATTTCGCCTGCGAACTGGGTATCAACATTCCTACGGGCAAGGATTCGCTCTCCATGACACAAAAATACGGCGAGGTGAAAGTGCTATCTCCCGGAACCGTTATCATTTCTGCGGCAGGCGAAGTAAGCGATATCAAAAAAATCGTTTCCCCGGTACTGGT
>DOZP01000365.1:3914-4615 GCA_003517945.1 Porphyromonadaceae bacterium
TTCCTGGAAGCATTCAATGCGGTACAGGAAGCCGTCGATAAAGAACTAATCCTTGCAGGGCATGATATCTCTGCCGGAGGTATGATCACAACCCTGCTGGAAATGTGTTTTGCCAACACGGAAGGGGGAATGAACGTAAATCTGGATGTATTGGCGGAAAATGATATTGTAAAAATATTATTCTCCGAAAACCCGGGTATCGTGGTACAGGTAAAAGAAAAGAAAACGTTTGAAAAACTGATGCAATCGGCAGGAGTAGGATTTGCATGCATAGCCAAACCCACAGACGAGCGGCATATTATGATCACAAAAGACGACGTCCGGTATCATTTCGGCATCGACTACATGCGGGACGTATGGTACAAATCATCTTATTTGTTAGATATGCACCAAAGCGGCAACGAATGCGCCGGTAACCGTTTCGAAAATTATAAAATACAACCGCTGGAATATAAATTCCATAAAGATTTCAAAGGAACATTGAAATCTTACGGACTTACGGCAGCCCGCAAAAAGAGAAGCGGCATTAAAGCGGCCGTATTGAGAGATAAGGGTTCCCAATGCGAACGCGAGACGGCTTATGCGCTTTACCTTGCCGGATTCGACGTAAAAGATGTGCACATGACAGACCTGTCAACAGGGCGCGAAACATTAGACGACGTTCATTTTATCGTATTCTGCGGAGGCTTTTCAAATTCCGA
>DOZP01000289.1:0-5604 GCA_003517945.1 Porphyromonadaceae bacterium
TAAATCCCTTCGGAAGAAGGGCGTATTTTTTTGTAGTAGTAAAGTAATACTTGTTACTATACGAATCCGTTTGTTCATCATTTGTAAAATTAGGCGTTTATTATGTTTCGTGAAGTCAAGTTTATCATGTATATTTGCAGAGATATAAGATTCACGAAGATGAAGAAAATTAATATCATAACATTGGCTTTGCTGGTCTATTTGCTCATAATGAGCTATGTTGGCTGGCCGGGACGAAATAATAGTCTTAATTATACGGAATATTTTATTGTGATAGGCGTTTCTGTCGCGATCATATTCCTGTTGCGGTTTTTGCGTATCAGGCTTTTGAAAATGAGAAATCGACAAAGAGAAGATAAACAGTTGTAAAAATGCGCTATGCAAACTATTATCCGTCTTCGGGACTGTACCATGTTTCATTACCGTTGCTGATGGGAACCAGGTTGGATGTTCTTCTGTTTGGCGAAGACAGGCAGCAATTGGAATCTTTGTGGTTGGATACGGAAGCCGAGTTGTATCGCCGGGAGAAGATGTTGAATCGTTTTGATGAAGCGAGTGAGGTCGCTAAAGTGAATCATGATGCGCAATACTCTTCCGTGCCGTTGTCGGATGGATTATGGGAAACGTTGCTCGACTGCCGCCGGTATTATGAGTTGACGGATGGTTTTTTTGACGTTACGTTGTCTGATTTCAGTAAATTGATCATCATGGAAGAGTCGCATAGCATTCTCTTCGGGCAGTATGGGATGATGCTTGATTTCGGCGGATACGCCAAAGGATATGCCTTGCAGTGTGTGCGTAAACGCTTCTTGGAGGCCGGCATAAAACGCGCTCTGATCAATTTCGGGAATAGTTCCGTGCTGGCTATCGGTGCGCACCCGTTTGGGGAAAGTTGGCCGGTCGGCATAGAAGATCCTGCCGGAGGAGCATTGATAACTACGTTGAACCTGAAAGATACATCCATGTCTGTATCGGGAAATACGCCGGCCCATCCGCAGCATATTATCAATACGGAAAAATCCGTTGCAGTGGAAGGAGACATGATGGTTGCGATTGTAGCTGATGATCCTGTAGATGCGGAAGTGCTTACAACGGCATGGATTGCTTCCGGAGAAGTTCCGGCGCCTGAGTGGATGAAAAATTTTGATTTGAAAAACACATATAGAATAAAATGACAAGAGAATTTGATTTTGGAAATTTTAATCGCCGCGATTTTTTTAAAACGTTGGGAGGGGCAGGTTTATTTACGGCGTTTCCATGGTTACAGTCGTGCGCGAAAGAAACGGCAGATGCCGTTGCGGGCGAGAAAGTGCGCATTGGCGTTATCGGCACGGGTTCGCGCGGAATGTATCATTTGAACAACCTGCTTACGATACCTCAGGGTGAAGTTATAGCCTTATGTGATGATTATGAACCCCATCTGCAGCAAGCGGCGGCATTGTATCCCAAGGCGGCATTGTATCATGATTATTGCGACTTGCTGGAGAATAAAGATATACAGGCTGTTATCATTACTACGCCGCTGAATGAACATGAACGTATGACTTTGGATTCGTTTTCGGCCGGAAAACATGTTTTTTGTGAGAAATCCATGTCGCTGACCCTGGACGGCTGCCGCAGGATGTTTGATGCATACAGGAAATCGGGGAAAGTATTGTATATCGGGCAACAACGATTGTTTGACCCCAAATATATACGGGCTATGGAGATGATACATAGCGGGCTGATCGGAACCATCACGGGAATGCGCGCCTACTGGTATCGCAATAATGACTGGCGTCGTCCGGTTCCCTCGCCTGAATTGGAACGTCGGATAAACTGGCGTTTGTATCGTAACTCGTCGGCAGGATTGGTCACTGAACTCGCGGCGCATCAGTTGCAGGTGGGCGATTGGGCATTAGGCCTGCGGCCTGAAAGTGTGATGGGTTACGGAGATATTGTCTATTGGAAAGACGGCCGCGAAGTGTATGATAACATCAGCCTTATATATCATTATCCGAATGGTGTTAAAATGTCGTATGAATCGATTATTTCCAATAAGTTTCTGGGTCTGGAAGAACTGATTCTCGGCGATAAGGGCACGATGGAACTTGAAAAAGGGAAATATTACTTTGAAGAAGCAAAGCCGGCGCCCGGTATTTTGCAGTTGATAAATCAGATAGAACACAAGATTTTTGACAATGTATCGTTTGCCGGCCCGAGTTGGGTGCCGGAAACGGCTTCTATCAGTAAAGGATATTATGTCACGGATCAGGTAAATACAACGAGTGGCGCGTCGTCCGTAGGCGCTGTCGGAGACGGTTCGGTAGAGTTGCTTACCGCGTTCTGTAATTCGTCTATAACCGGGCAGCCGAATGAAACGTTGGCGGAAGAAGCCTATTATTCGTCCGTATATGCACTGCTCGGACTGAAAGCCATGGAAGAGAAATGTATTGTTGCTTTTCCCAAAGAGCTGGAAATATAAAATGATTGACAATTAATAATTCAGTACGAAAATGAAAGATATTCATATATCAGCCGGGCGTCAGAAATCGGAGTTGAAATGGTTGGCCGGATGCTTTTGTGTCGCATTTCTTCTCAATATCTTATCCATAATAATATATAAGACATTGTGGTCGGAAATTTTTACGCAATTTCTCTGGGTTTTGATTATAACCTGTGTTCTCTATGCCGTTTCTGTTTTTCTGCGGTTTGGCTTTTACCTGATCAAACGGTTGTTTTGATTTTTTCATGCTTGTAGAAAATACCAGTCTTATTCCTGATTTTTATGGCCGGACTTTATATACATGTGCCGTTCTGTGTGAAACGTTGTATTTACTGTGACTTCTATTCCAATACGGATATGGGGTATAAGGATGATTATCTCCGGGCTGTATTGAAGGAAATGGAAATTCGTCGTGATTACTTTAAAGGTGAAGAAATAAAATCCGTTTATTTCGGAGGGGGAACGCCTTCTCAATTGAATGCGCGCGATCTTGAACGTTTGTTTGATTACATGTATAATTTGTTTCCGTTTTCGAGTCATCCGGAGATTACAATGGAAGCGAATCCGGATGATCTGTCTGATGCGTATATCGCTTCTCTGCGAACACTTCCCTTTAATCGTATCAGTATCGGCATACAAAGCTTTAACGACAAACAGTTGGCTTTTCTGAACCGCAGGCATACGGCGACAGACGCTGTCCGCTCCGTTTTTCGTTGCAAAGAGGCCGGACTTGACAACATAAGCATTGATCTGATGTACGGATTGCCGGGACAGCTTGCCGGCGACTGGTTGCATGATATAGAAAAAGCCATTGAGCTTGAGGTCGCCCATCTATCGGCTTATCATCTTACGTATGAGGAGGGAACACCTATCTATCGTATGAGTAGGGAGGGGAATGTAAAACCTGTGGATGATGAAACAAGCGAATCGTTTTTCCGGATGCTTAAAGACCGGCTTGAAAAGGAGGGTTTTCTCCATTATGAGATTTCTAATTTTGCCAAATGCACCCCGTTTTATCCGGATGGCCGTATTTCTTTTCATAATGCTTCGTATTGGAATGGCGCCTATTATATGGGTATTGGCCCATCCGCGCATTCCTATGACGGGGATACCCGTTCCTGGAACGTATCTTCCGTATCCCGGTATATTGAGGCGCTGAATGAAAGATCGGAACTGCCTGCCGAATCTGAGCAATTAGATGAACGTACAAAGTATAATGATTTTGTCATCACACGTTTGCGGACCCGGTGGGGTATATCTCTGGAGGAGTTGGAGAAGACGTTTGGAAAAGAAAGAAAACGTTGGTTTATGGCGAAGTCGGAGCCTTTTTTGTGTTCAAAAAGGTTAAAAAACGAGGATGGATTTGTTAAAATACAATCTGACGGACTTTTTGTCTCGGATGCAATAATGCGTGAATTGATGTATGTATAAGCGGATTTTTGTACGAAACAGGTACTTTGCAGGACAAAATACCGGAAATTTTGTATATCTTTTGTTTTGTCAATTGAAAAAAAACTTTTATATTTGCCTCGCTTAAATAGTAAGATAGTAAGAAAAACGTGCCAAATTTATATATAATATCCGGATGCAACGGTGCCGGTAAAACGACCGCTTCCTATGCTATATTGCCGGAGATGCTGAATTGTAAAGAGTTTGTAAATTCGGATGAGATAGCAAAAGGGCTATCCCCGTTTAATGCCAGTACGATGGCGGTTGCAGTAGAGGCAAGCAGGATTATGTATAAACGGATCAGGGAGCTGATTGATATGGCCGAGACTTTTGCATTAGAAACAACGTTGGCGAGTCGTTCGATCGCTAAGTTAGTCAAAAATGCGCAATCCAAAGGTTACTCTGTAACACTACTCTATTTCTGGCTGAACACGCCGGATCTGGCAGTGGAACGTGTAAAGAACAGAGTGGCAGCGGGGGGACATCATGTGAATGAACCGACCGTACGTCGTCGTTATCGTACCGGTATATTGAATTTATTTGATTTATATATGCCTATATGCGATTATTGGATGATTACGGACAATTCTTTGTCGCCGATGGAGGTAATAGCCAAAGGCTTCAGGAATGGTGAAAGAGAAATATATAATGCAGTTGTTTATAATAAATTGAAGAATTATGAATGAGCGGGAACTTCGTAAGTTTGAAGAAATTGTTGTGAAAGGTGCGCATTTGGCGTTCCAACGTTTGGTTAAAGAACGTAAAAAGTCGGATGGCGAGCTTGTTTTTGCACGTAATGGTCGTGTATTTAAAGTGAAAGCTTCTGAATTGGAATAATGTTTTTTCAAATAACGGGATTTTAAGAGATGTCTTTTTAAGATGTCTCTTTTTTTGTATAAACGATTATATACTGAAAATTGCGATACCCCGGTAAAAAATGAGTGAACTCATTTTGAACTTCTCTCGGCTTGCATTATCTTTGCCGTTGTTAAATTTTAAACTTTAAATTGTATGTTGAAAGAAATTTTAGCTGTGTCGGGTAAGCCCGGTTTATATAAGTTGGTGTCTAAAGGCAATAATCTGTTGATCGTAGAGTCTTTGATTGATAAGAAGCGTATACCGGCTTATGCAAGAGATAAGGTTATTTCTTTGGGTGATATATCTATTTATACGAATGAGGATGAGGTTTCAATAGGCGAAGTGCTTACGGCCATAAGAGAGAAAGAGAACGGAGAGAAAGTTTCAATCGACTTGTCGAAGGCGCAACCGGATGATTTACGCGTTTATTTTGCAGAAGTATTGCCGGATTTTGACCGGGAACGTGTTTATCCGAGTGATATAAAGAAAGTACTGAAATGGTATGAACTTCTCATTGACAATCATATCACGGACTTCTCCAAAAAAGAAGAGGAAGAAACTGTCACGGAGGAAAAGGAAGACGAAACAGCCGCCGCAGCTCCGGAAGAAGACGGAAATGAGGCTAAAAAAGGAATAAAGCCGAAAGCTGCGTCTAAAACAACGAAGGCAGTTTCGGCCAAACGTAAAGACGGTTCAATGACTGCCGCCAAATCTACCAAAGCGAAATCGACACCCAAAACAAATACTCCGAAGAAAAGCGTTGTCGGCGCCAAACGGGGAGGATAATAAAGAGTCTGTTTAATGGATATTTT
>DOZP01000289.1:5622-8966 GCA_003517945.1 Porphyromonadaceae bacterium
TCAGTTAATTCCGGTTTCAAAACCATGGGTATGTATTCATATTCTGTTCTTGAAGCAGGTATAATTTTTTGTGTCGAGTTTATTTTACCGTTTTTAAACGTAATGCGTTCATAGGCGGAAAATGGATGCGAATAAATATTTTTCACATCTATTGTTCCGCTAAACCAGACAGCCGCAATCACACCGTCTGATGTTACCGGTATTTTTATTATACTATAAGGGAAACAAGGAGATTGTCTGAATTTCATTCCGGTAAGTTTTTCTAACGGCGGGTTCATCACGTTCTTATTGCCGTTAAACCACTTTGAGCGATCTTTGGTGAACAAATAGTTGATGCTCTCTTTACTTTCCAACCAGTTGCTGTTGTATATCTTTTCCAGTAAATACTCATCATACCTGAAGGGGTTTGACATGTAAATATAATACTCTACCATTTCTTCATTATGTCCGACATTACAATTCCATGTTGTAGAACATAGATACAAACTATCATTCATAATGGCCCATCTTGCAATATACCTCTTTTCGTCTATGACGGATTCGTATGTTATTCTACAGGAATTATACACAAAAAACTGCGGATATATATACTTATAATCGGCAAAGTCGCTTAATGGCGATTGACTGATACTGTATTCCTGATTATTCCGGTACAATATGTCATTTGTCTCACCAAAGAAAAAATCCGCATTATAAATATTGTTTTGACAATATAATGTATTGATATTTAATGATAAAATAAGTAATAGCGTATATTTGCCGAAGGTTATCATCTTCTGAAACTTATCTTTCCTATTGTTCTTTTTCTCAATTCATTTGCATATATACTCAATTGCATGTTAACATGTCTTTGATATTCAGGTGAAGCATATTTGAAATAACGATGTAAAAAAACTTCTTCATATGCATCATATTCGGATTCCACTGTATCATACGCATCTCCCGGAGATTCAATATGATTTTTTTCATGTACCAAATTTAGATATATATCAAAATAGTTTCCCCTTTTTATATTATCCGAATAAGGATTAAACACCAATTTGTTAGGCCTATTTCCTACTATTCTTGTTGCTGCATATGATCTGGGATCTCTGTTTTCATCCATGATAATAGGCAAGCGAATGTTTATTATCCTTGCCATATATTCTATAACTAATTTCTTTGCATAAAGTGAAGCACAAAAAAACGGAACAGCATTTGCTATAATGTAATCATCATTAGGTAGACCACTCAAATATCCATACGAAAATGGTCTGCCACAATAAGACTCTTTTGAGAGACCTCTCATCGGCGGATGATCACCATTAATATGTTTATGATTCATATATTGTTCAAATACATATATATTATCTCCGAAACCATGTACTCCCAAATAAGGTTTTGTTCTTATATCTGTAAAGTAACGATTACCTCTTTCCTGGATTGTAGAAAAACTTACCATAGTTATTTTTTTTGTTTTTGTGTTAATTTCACAAAGATAGTAAATGGATTTTAAAAAAAAGGCTTTTGTTGTTTTTTATTTAATTTAAGGATTTACTTTTATAGGGATAGGTGGTTGGATTTAAGTATTTTTTTACGTATTATAATGATGAAAGCCAAATAAATCATACTTTCACTTATTTGGGTGGTATATTCGTACGTCTTTAGCCAATCGTCTGAAATTTCTGACTAAGAGAGAGATCTTTCTACCGCCCAGCATGGTTAGAACTTCAAAACCTGTAATTTTGTCAGAACGTGGCGTGATTTCCATATCCCAACTACGAAATTTCTTCATATCTTCAGCCGGTTCTCCGCGATAGCCACCATTAGAGGTCTGCTCTGAATATGCTGTCTTTAGGTATTAATGGAATAGAGGCAAACATCTTATTCATTACCTAAAATACAAAACACTATGCGCAGAAAAGGTAGCGCTTTCATATCTATATGCTTTTCATAAATAGCGAATAGGATTACGAGTTCCTTTCCGTTTGGGTATTTCTTTATTCAGATAGATATCCAAAATCATCCTGTCTGTTACCTCGTCTCCTTCAAATCCCCACCTATTATTTCTATTTTCATTTTGCATCCATCTATTTGGTTTAAAAATGGCTCTAACAATGCCTTTGTATTCAGCTAAAACAAAATCTACCTTCTTTGCTTTGTTTTTGTTTAGCCTCCACCAGCCTCGTGTTGCTTCATAAATATTGGGTCTTTCATAAATAGGGTTTTCATTTTTTCTTTTCTTCTTGCTTGTATCAAACGTTTTATTTATATTGATAACTAAAATATTGTGTTCAATCTTATTTGTGTCTAATTTTTCACAATTATATAATATTTCACATTCTTCGACTGTTTTAATTCCTTGATTGAAGGAATAGTGTCCTGCAACAATATTTGTAATCTTTGAGCCTTCGGAGAAATCTTTGAATGTAAGAAAATCAATTAGTATTGATTCTACCAAAAATGCTTCGTTTTCTTTTAATCCATGACGAATGATATAATATTTCACATCTTGATTATTCTTTTTTATTGCACGGATAATTTCTAATTTTTCCGTGTCTTTCGGATTTTCAATAGATTCATACACATGAGAGAAAACTCTATTTTCATAACCTTTACCTACATAGAATATTTTATTGTTACGTGGATCAATCAAAATATAAACATAGTATTTTAATTCTTCTTTTGTTTTTTGTGAAAATTCTTCAACCATAATTATTTCTTTTTTCATTCGCAAAACACTCCATTCTCGAAATAACTTAAAATCCGAAGTCGTCGACATCAAATTCTTTTACTTCTTCTTTTTCGGGTAGTTGTGCGGTTTGATGTACCGGGTTGGATATGACGACAATGGCGCGTACCGGACGTACCGGGCAGATGGATTCGCATCCTCCGCATCCGACGCACAACTCCGGCTCTACCTGGGGAATTGTCAGCGTTCCTTTATACGGAACCATGTGGACGGCCTGCGAAGGACAATGTTCCGAACAGGCGCCGCAGTCATTTTCATCCGTATAAACAACGCAGATCTCTTTATAGAAATTTGCAATGCCGATCTGAGTTACCTTTTTTTCTTCGACGGTGATGGGTTTGATGGCGTGCGTAGGGCATACATCCGAACATACCGTGCAACTGTAATTGCAATAGCTGTCTTCGTATGACATATATGGTTTCAGCATATATCCCAAACCGTATTTCAGTCCCGACGGATGGAGGACATGCGTCGGGCATTGTACAACGCAGAGATGGCATCCCGTACATAGGTCTTTGAACCGTTCGATATTGAGAGAGCCCGGAGGTGTAACAGGGTCGGGGCTTTCTTTGATTTCTTTATTACTGTTGTTTTTTGCAAGTGCAATCAAAGG
>DOZP01000022.1:0-1298 GCA_003517945.1 Porphyromonadaceae bacterium
TCAAACGGACAATACGCGATTGTAACAAACGTTGACACGGTAAAATTAACCGGAGATATTACGAATCAAACAATCGCAACATACAGATACATTGATCCGACAGGAGTGCTGAGTGTTACGGAAAATTCCGTTTTAGTTGAATCCGGATCCGTTCAGCCGGGCGGCGCCACATTGACAATCACGGATCCGATAACGACAAATCCGATAACGAGTACAAACAAGGAACTTAAAATAACCACTACGGGAAATCTTACGCAAGGCGTTATCCTTTTCAAACTCGGAAACATTACCCACCGGCTTTATATCAAAAAGCCCTGATATGTAAAACAAAATAAAAAACAAAAGCGTGATTTCCGATCCGGGTCTCACGCTTTTTTCATTATAAAATGCATCCTTGATTACATCCCCGGATTCAGGCGATCATTTCTTACAAACCACCCCATCCTTAAGGAAATACGCCTCCTTACTTTCCGGACAGACAGCAATGCCGGCCTCATCAAAATCCAGACGATGGCCATACACACTTACCCACCCTGCCTGACGCGCAGGATTTCCAAGCACCAGTGCATAAGCAGGCACATCTTTCGTCACCACAGCGCCGGCGCCAATCATGGCGTACTCGCCGATTACATGTCCGCACAAAACCGTAGCATTCGCTCCGACAGACGCGCCCTTACAAACCTTCGTCGGCATAAACTCATGTTTGCGGGAAACAGCGCTGCGTGGATTGATCACATTGGTAAACACACAACCCGGCCCAAGGAAAACATCATCTTCGCAGCTAACGCCGGTATACACGGAAACGTTATTCTGTATCTTCACCCCATTCCCAAGTACAACGTCCGGAGAAATCACCACATTCTGTCCGATGTTGCAATCCCTGCCGACCTTACACCCTGTCATCAAATGCGAAAAATGCCAGATCTTCGTCCCTCCGCCTATCTCACATCCTTCGTCAATAACAGCAGTCTCATGCGCAAAATATATTGTCGGCTCCATAAAATATTGAATTGTTAGTTTTAGTCATTATTCCATCGAAAATTTCACGAAGCGCCGATCAGAAATATGGCCGGCTTCTTTTTTAGATCAGGTATATTCTCCGCCCATTCCCTAACCGGAAGCGTCCGTATAAATTCATCATCACATGTAATATTACAAGCGATGCACAAACGTGTGGAAGGCCTGCATGTACGGATAAAGTCTTCAAGTAATTTATTATTCCGGTAAGGAGTTTCTATAAATATTTGCGTCTCATGCTCCGTATACATACGCGACTCGAACACTTTGATACGTTCCGC
>DOZP01000022.1:1443-2581 GCA_003517945.1 Porphyromonadaceae bacterium
GACACCGATCGATTCGCCGGCATCCATAGGGGCCAGCATCGCCGAAACAACTTCGGGAGAAGTATGCTCATTCAACTCCGTAAAAATAAGATTATCAATAACGATCGACGACTCCGCCTTTTTCAAAAACCGCCTTGCCGTCCGTATATCTTCCACAATAAAACGGGTCAGCGACAAAATCACCTCACGGTTATAAGAAGGCAATACCCGGCTGTGTTCGGTATCCCCCAGGGTAACCGGTATCAAATATAGCGTTGGTTTCATAGAAATAAAGATAGTGCAAGTTGAGAGGAGTACAAATACAAACGCGGGAAAATACAAAATTAACGTTATCTTTGTTCCCTGCTTATAAAAATGAACAAATGTTTCCCCCCAATTTCATCAACCGGACAAAAGAGTTACTACAGCATGAATACAATGCATTAGAGACGGCTCTAAACACATCGCCACCGGTTAGTATCCGGATGAATCCGCACAAATTTCCAACAGACGGATTACCTGATTTTCAATACACAACGGAAGATATCACAAAGACGGAACCAAATGGATCCGGCAGGGTGTCCCATCCGCACAAAAAAGCGCCGTGCTACGAAAAAGTCCCATGGTGTGAAACGGGCTATTACCTTCCGGAAAGACCTTCATTTACATTTGATCCCTTATTCCATGCCGGCGCCTACTATGTGCAGGAGGCATCCTCAATGTTTCTCGAACAGGCTATAGCCGCCATCATGGAAAATAGCGATTCGGTTCCGGAACGGATAACCGCGCTCGACTTGTGCGCCGCTCCGGGGGGAAAATCCACCCACCTGCAGACAATCCTGCCCGAAGGAAGCCTGCTCGTAAGTAACGAAGTCGTACGAAGCCGAAGCATGATTCTGGCCGAAAATATGACAAAATGGGGCTCGCCTTACCACATCATAACCAACAACGACCCGAAAGATTTCGGAAAACTAACCCATGTATTTGATATAATCCTGACGGATTTACCCTGTTCCGGCGAAGGTATGTTCCGTAAAGACCGCGCCAGCCGCGACGAATGGAGTATTGAAAACGTAAATCTGTGCGCTTCGCGCCAGAGGCGTATCATTCATGACGTATGGGACGCACTCAAACCCGGAGGATGGTTGATATACAGCAC
>DOZP01000274.1:0-795 GCA_003517945.1 Porphyromonadaceae bacterium
GTTCTTTTACTCGGCAAGCATCACAAAAAGTTATGGGATATTACCAAAGACGAATTGAAAAAGATTGTGGACGAAAAGGCTTTTGTTAATACAAAATCAAAAATAGAAAATGCTTTTCAGGCGGGTTACGGGACTGTACTCTTCTATGAAGATCAACGTGTGGTCAAATCGTTACAGGAACAATTTCCTTTGTATAGCGATAACTTTCCGGTATGGTCTCAGCATACTGTAGCCATGCATCAGTATGCTATCTGGATGATGCTGGAAGAAGCCGGGTTTGGCGCCTCGCTTCAGCATTACAATCCATTGATTGATGCCGAAGTAGCCAAAACATGGGATCTTGATCCGGAATGGGTATTAGTTGCGCAAATGCCTTTTGGCGTGCCGGTTAATGAACCGGGTAAAAAAGAATTTGAGCCGTTGGAAAACCGTAGTCTGTTGTTTGAATAAGGGCTGTTAGTGGTTTCGATGTTTGCCTGGAAGTTATTCTTCTTCGGCAAACATCGGATCCCATGCCGCGAGGCGTACCGGTTTTTGTTTCATGACTTCTTTTACTTTGTCGGTAATATATCGCTTTTCTATCACTAAGCGGAACATATATTCGTTGAACCATTCGTCGGTCATGATAAGATGTCCGTTATTGGCTCCCGGCCCCCAACTGTTTTCCACCATCCATTTTTTCGATTTCCCGTTTTCGTCCAGGTCTACCGCCATCAGTGTCATGGCGTGTGACGAACCACTGCTGAATGTTTGGATACGTTGTTTTTTATCCATACCGAATGTAGTTCCCATCAG
>DOZP01000274.1:995-7564 GCA_003517945.1 Porphyromonadaceae bacterium
ATAGTTATTTTTCAGATCCGCGCCGATAAATTCTTTATAAAAAGACAGGGGCGTATATTCTTTGGTGGAAATGGGATTTCCCTTTGCATCTTTTAATGTCCAGGTGAATTTGGCAGGCGGTTCGCCGAGTGTCAATGCAAGCATTCGATAGATAGTGCCCAGCATATCCGTTTTTTGTTTTTGCAGATCAGCGACGGAAGATCCGTTGAGAGCGGCTTCCCGTAGGTTTAATCCGAATTCTTTCAATTTCAGTTTGAGCAGGTTTGTCATTTGGCGCGTGTTGTCACTGCTGAATGTTTCGATCATTACATCGGCCGGAACCACACCATATTTGGTAAGAATATCCGCGACGCCGGTAAATTGTCCGCCGTCACTTAACGGGTTTTTGAACAGCCATTCCACCATTTTGTCATCCATCGGTTTTTCGCGGGTATCAATAATTCCCTGAAGAAACAGATTGGATTTCTCCAACTGATCCCAGAAGAAGGGATAACTATGCGAAAACTGAAAATCTTTCAGGTTATACCGCGTAATGATCTGTGAGCGAAAAACGTTGAGTCCGGTAAACAGCCAGCAACGGCCTGAAGATTTCTGGTTGGTGATCCCTTTACTGTTCACTTTATGTGAAAAGTAGGTGTCGAAATGATTTTTATTCTGATAGTCAATTGCCAGCTTATCAATATCGTTGTGAGTGATTGCGTTTTGTATCGCTTTATCCGTCGGAGTTCCTTCGTAAGATTGTTCGATTTGCCGGAGCATTTCAGGCGATATTCCGCCTTTTTTATCCTGTCCGCACACCGGAATAGCCATTGTTAACCCGGCGCATAAAATGAATATGTATTGTTTCATTGTATTGAATTTAGTTGGTGTTTAATTGATCAGCGTAATTGTTCGTCAAGGATTATTTTTTCAGTATCCTCCGTTTTTTAGATACATAGCCGCAGGCCGCCACGCTTGTCGCAATCAGCATAGCTGCAATAGAAATCTTCATTAAAACGGGTAGTGAGGACTTTTTTTCAGATTCGGGTTTGGCAAACGGATCGCCACTACGAAAATATTCGCCCCGTTCGATTAGTCCGAGTGTATAGTCAAGTATCACGTCGTTCCCGGAAAACAGTTCCTCCATTGAGAGTTCCACCGGATAGTCGGGTATCACACCCCTGCCGTAGGGCACACGTTCATTGACGACGTTATCGAAATGGGTCTCTACAAGGGGCAACCGGATTTTTATCAGGGAGGCCGGGAGTTGAATATCTACGAATTTGACGGCATTCATAAAGTGGTATGCACTGGCGGTTTCGCGTCCGACGGTCACTCCGCGATGGTTGCGCACGAGCATTGCCGGCAGGAGTGTCGCCGCCGACACCGATTTCGCATTGGTGAGCATATATATCCGCCCTTTGTAATTGACGAGCGAATCGGCACGCACTACACTTCCCGCTTCGGAACGCTGATAGAACCCGTCTTTCCCTTCTTCCGGCCGGTAATCGGAAAACATTTCCGTATCATGCGGATAATTCGTCGCGTATTTGAATACCTTATATTTTGTGTTACTGTTGACCTTGGAAAATCCGTGGAGCGTCATCGGATCGCCGGCAATATATGAATACAATTTGCCCAACACTGCGCCGTCGCCGCCGATATTGTTCCTCATGTCTATCACGAGATTGGGCACTGTGGTTATCGAGTCGATAAATGCAGCGATTTTCTCTGTTTCGACCTGACTGAGCCAAAACGATTTCAGTCCCAGGTATGCCGTCCGGTCGTTGAGCATCTTCGTTTGGAAATTACCCGAATAGTCATTGTTTATAGTCATGAATTTCCAGTGATTGGAAATCCATTCCGCCCTTTGTATGCCGGGGATATTAATCTCGTCTTCATCGGCAAACCTGATTTTCATGTCTCGCCGGGTGTTGAGGTAAGGTTCCCTGAAATAGCGGATCATTCCCGCAGGGATAGCTAACATGTATTGTTTGAAACTCTCTGTTCTGGCATCATAACCATCTATTTTCGAGCCGATTATCCGCTTTATCGAATCGGCGGGAATATTGTTGACGGAAACGATCTGCCTGCCGATCAGATCCTTGAACTGCTCTGTAGCGTTGGATAACCGCAGCGTATCGCTGAAAAATCCGAACCATATCGCGGGCATATAAGAACTGTTCCCGCCTATTTTCCACTCAGGGGGGTAGAGATGGATGTGGCTGTCGTGTACCTTCGCCACCGTTTCTTCGATGATGGCACGAAATTCCCCGTACGGGATATTGCCTCGGCGTGAGTTAATTTTGGCAATGGCGGTTTCGACATATTCGTCCAATTCTTCAGGCGATACGACGTTGTAAAGGCCTGTGAAACACTCTTTCAGAGCGTCGATATAGATCGTGAAATCTTCTACCGCCTGTTCTTTGGTGAGCGAGGTCACGGGTTTCGGGTCCACAAAGGGCTTGTATGTGGTTTTCAGACCGAATGGAGTCATGGGATCGGCTTTGCGGCCATTTTTGTCTGCCTCAATCAGGATCGAAGGTTCGGCTATCTTAAAATAGCCGTGGGCCACGCGCCCAATGGGAGTACCACGTTTTATTTGCTGTCCGGGTTTAAACTTTTGGTCGCCGGAAAGCCCTGTAATATGTATTGCGTTACCGTCGGAGGTCCGGACAGTTGCCATGCCGGTAATGTATTTGGGATCAAGAGATTTGTCGAGATTGCCGGACGCAATCAGTTCGGCTTTTCTTTCGTCTATGCTTTTCGATCCGTCGAGATGCCCGTAAGAATACAGTGTTTGTAACAATGGCTTGTATGTCATGCTGTATCCGCCGAAAATCCCATCGGAGGGGGCGACCACAATGGAGCCTTCGGGCGCGGATACGATCAGGAGCTCACTGTTCAACTCGTTGTCGACAAGGTCTTGCGGAAAGTATAGAATGTTTTCCCCTGCTTTTGCGTCCTTGATGGGCCACAGATAAGGGGTTTGTGCGTGGATTTGCGCCAAAACATGGCTGGCGGCGAACAACATCAAACAGACAAAAAGTTTTTTCATATAAAAATAAATAAGATGAATAATACATGAAATTACATTCAAACGTTACAAAGGTAGCTGTTGTCTGCACGCAGGAGTGTTAGGGTATATTGAAAAAATATTAAATAATGTTATCGCGCGCTTCTACATCCAAAAAAGTGCAAAAAAGAGAGTTGCTGCAAAATACAGCAACTCTCTCAAACACAAATATATATCCCTATTAACCCTGTTGTATACACCCTAATAGAATTACTTGAAATCACTTACAATTGTGTTTTTTGTAGATTTATAAGGTAAATAAACCTGTAAACCCAAGCTCCACACAAGATCGTGCTGATAAGCCGTATCACCAAATCCTGCTATCGCCTGATATTTGGCCGAAGTTTCAATCGCAACGTTAGAGTTCAGGAAATAAGCAAAACCAGGACCAAAGCCAATGCCTAATCCATTCGTTTTATTGCCTCCTTTTGTTTGGTTCCGTCCGTGAAATCCTGCATCTATTTCAAAGAAGAATTTGCCGTGTTTAACAACTTCGATATTTTTGTTTGCTATATAATAACGGCCGAAAAGTCCTATTTCGTAATCAACTATATTTCCGTTATCATCACCTCCAACATGCTCTATGCCGAGCAGTGCATTTATACCAACAAGTAATCCGTCTCTGATAAAGATCCCGGCTTTAGGAGTTAAATCGAATTTTATATTGGATCCGGATTTCAGGCCGATATCAAAGCTGCTCAAATTGGTTCCAACCATTGCATATCCTTTTTGAGTCTGCGCATTTGCATTAACACCAAATACTGCTATCAGAGCAGTTAATAATAATTTCGTAATTGCATTTTTCATTTTAATTCGTTTTTAAATTAATAATAACCTATTAAAATCCATTGTAAAATACTGTAACATTCAAATATTTCGGAGATTTAAATGTTTATTGCCGAGAATTACAATTGCAAATATAACTAATTATATTAACGAATCAAATTATTTTGATATAAAAAATATATATATTCTTATAAATGATAGTATTAAAATTATAAAATAATATATGAGTGATATGTGGATATATAGTTTTCTTATGAGAAACACCTCAACCACCCCGGCCGGACAGCGCGCCGGAGAAATTGAAGACGGAAATTTATGTGCCTGTCGGATAAAACAGGTATCTTTGTGTTTGAAAACGAATACAATCCGAATGAGTATAAAGAAAGTGAGAATCTTTAAGAAAATTGCAAAAATAGTATTGATTACAGCGCTATCGGTAGTTGTGCTGCTCTTTTTCCTCAACTATTTTTTAGCTTACCGGTTAGAGAGCTATTTGAGAAAAGAGCTTGTGGGTCGTGTGTCGGACGCTACGGATCAATTTTATATATTATCTTATGATAATCTGTCTATTAATTTGCTGAATGGGGAATTAAGAATTGAAGGTATTGAGTTCAGGCCGGATTCTGCTGTTTTTGATCAGTGGAAAGCACAGGATCGCCTGCCGGATCTATATTTTGATGCGAAAATAGATGCAATTGATTTCAGGGGGATTAATCTTATCTGGCGTTGGAGCTATGAAAGGCTTGATTTCGATGTGTTTGAAATACAGTCTCCTGTGCTTGACATTTACCATTCCTGTTATTTATCCGGGCCTGGGCAGAAAATGAAAGTAAAGAAAACAGATGTAAAATCCGAGAAGAAAAAAACGGAAATGCATTTCAGTCTGGAAGCGCCGTTGATCGAATTGGTATCGCCTTCGTGGACTTTTAGTATGGATCATTTGCTTTTCAACATACAGTCTGTCTCCTTAGACCGTTTCCGTATGATGAATGCAAAGGTAGGTCTTAACAATGAGAATATGAGCGTAACCCCAACGATAGATGTGGAGTTAAAAGGATTGTATTATGATCATGAAAAAAGGGATTTTGATGTAAAGGATGTTTATTTTCATACCAAGAATGTTGATTGGGCGTTTGATAATGGTTTTTACAACCTGCATGCCGGAAATATATTATTCAGCGGAAATGAATTAACACTGGATGATATTCGTCTGGAATCTCCCTATTCAAAAGAAGAATTTGCGGTCAAACATCCGAAACATGCAGACCGGCTTGGACTGAATGTCAAGCATTTTTCCATGCGTAATATAAATGTACTTTCATTCGTAAAAAACAAAACGCTGGTTGCAGAAAACGCAGTGGCCGAACAGGTTTTTTTTGAAGTATATAAAAACAGGCAGCTTCCGGTTCAATTGAAATACAAGCCGATGATTTATGAATTTATTCAGAAAGCGCCGGTATTGATTGATGTGGATTGCGTGACGGTTCGCGATATGGATCTTGTTTATGAAGAATTATCCCGGAAAGGAAAACGGCCGGGCAAACTGTTTTTTACAGGTATAAACGGTGTTTTTCACGATGTAACCAATATTGTAAAACATCCCGATCAATACATTGTGCTGAATGCCGATGCAAAGTTTATGGGCAATGGATCTTTAACGGCCGAATGGAAAATTCCGGTTGACTCTTTGAATAAGAGCTTCCTGTTGGATGCCCACATGTCGAAATTTGATTTTTCAGCGTTGAATGCAATGATTACTCCGGCAGCGCCCATACGTATAACGTCCGGTCAGGTTAATGATCTGACTTTTTCAATCAAGGGAACAGATCTGTTGGCGGATATCCGTATGCGTTTATTATATGAAAATCTGATCGTGGAACTGCTGAAGGAAAAAGAGGATGGAACGGTTGAACGTAAGTTTAATTCGGCATTGGTAAATATGGTTGTGAGAAACAGTAATCCACGTCGTAAAAATGAAAAGCCGTATGTTACAAACATAACTTCCGTAAAAAGGGATCCGAACCGATCGACATTCAATTATATCTGGCTGTTGCTGCGCCCGGCTATAGCCGATGTTGTGGGAGTGTCTCAGGCGGAACAGGAGGCAGCAGGGGAGGTCGCTGAGTTTGTAAAGGCAATCAAATCATTGTTTCATCCGGATAAGAATGAGGAGGGTGCCGTAAAAGAACCGGTCTAATTTTTGATATTATATCCTTCGGCAACGATATCAAAAGAGGGTGGATTATCCGGAAGACAGAGTTCGATTTTCCGGTTTTCTCCCGGAAGCAGATTGAAATAACCGTCGGAGAAGAATGCCGGAAGTATAAACGCTTTTGTGTTTTTATCGCGTGCGTTGAGTTTTATAGCCGCGGCAATCGTTTTTCCGGGATTTTTAATTTCTATGATCCATTGGTCTCTTTTTCCGGTTTTTCGTACCGATATATCCGGGGTTATTTCATTCAGTTCGTTCAATGCTTGGTNNTTGGTTGCGTTTGATGTCGCCTCCGTTTTTCCAGTAGTCGTTTACGGAGACGGTTTCTCCGCGGCGGTTCTTAAGCGTTACACGGATCAGGGAAAAATCCGGCGTGTTTGCCGGTAGTTCCGGCGTAAAACATGCTGTTTTGCTTCCTGCGGGAGCATCTGTATTGATGCTTTTTGAATAATATTGTTTTCCGTTTAAATCAAATCCTTTCACGGAGACAGTCATTCCTTTTTCCGGGAGAAGCGT
>DOZP01000059.1:0-271 GCA_003517945.1 Porphyromonadaceae bacterium
AGCTGAAAAAAATAACAATGGCCGCATTTGTTATAAAATGGCTTAAACAATGTAAGAATGGACAATATTTTCAAAGAAATATACCGGATGCCAGGATCCGGATTTCAACTAATTGGAAATAAATATTTTAATTTTTTATCGGCTGGATGATTATTAAAAATATTTATTTCTCTTTTCAAAGAGGTAAAATTATCATTCAAAAAGGACGAAAAAGAAAGAATATCCCAAATTCGACCTTAATGAACTGATTTTAGTATTCGTTTGAATTTAG
>DOZP01000059.1:339-7926 GCA_003517945.1 Porphyromonadaceae bacterium
AAACACAGATTTCAACTGTTGTATGGACAGGCATGTAAGAGGGTAATGACTACCTTATTACTATGCATGGGTCTTTTTCTGACTGTTCAAAGCTTGCATGCGCAAGAGAAAATCAATGTAAATGGGAATGTAACGGACGCTAACGGTGAAGTTGTCATTGGAGCGACCATACTTGAGAAAGGAACTACGAATGGTACAATTACCGATATGGACGGTAATTTTAACATGCGGGTATCTGAGGGGGCTACATTGGAGGTTTCGTATATTGGGTATCAATCGGCTGAAGTAACTACCGTGGCCGGACGGCCTGTCAATGTGACTTTGACTGAAAACCTCGAAATGCTGGAAGAAGTAGTCGTAGTGGGTTACGGTACGATGCGTAAAAAAGATTTGACGGGCTCTATCGTACAGATTCGTCCGGACAAACTTGCCAACGAAGCGCCGAAAACCGTGCAGGATGTGTTACGTAGCAGTCCCGGACTCAATGTGGGTTATGATGCATCCGCCAAAGGGGGCGGTTCCATGCAGGTGCGTGGACAGCGTTCGCTGTATACGGACGGAGGGCACAATGATCCGTTGATTATTTTAGACGGTATGCAGTTCTATGGTGAATTGTCGGAAATTAATGCGGAAGACATTGGTCAGATCGACGTGCTGAAAGATGCTTCGGCAGCCGCTGTATTCGGAGCGAAAGGCGCTAATGGCGTCATTGTGGTCACGACTAAAAAAGGGAAGTTGGGCAAGCCCATTATCAATGTGAGCGCTACACTGGGTGTCAATACCCGGAGCGATTATCGCGACGTATTCAGCCCGTCGGGTTATGTACAGTTCCTGAGTGACTGGTACAGAACCGGAACTTATGGGATGAATCCGGCTACGAACAAGTACGAAGCTTATCAGGCTTCTTATAGTGACCGGCCGGGGTATTATGATAATCCGAACAATTTGTCGGGAGTGACCCCGGATCAGTGGAGAGCCTATTCTATCAATACCGATGGTGAGTCTTTAATGAGCATCTGGGGAAAACGTCTGAATATGGAAGATGCTGTTTTACAGAATTTTACCAATGGGAGAACGTTTGATTGGTACGACCGTACGTTCCGTACCGGGTTCAATCAGGATTATAATGCCAGTATCTCCGGCGCCAGCGACCGAATAAGCTACTACATGTCTATGGGATACCTGAAGAATGAAGGAGCCGTAAGAGGAAATGACTACCAGTCTATGCGCGCTAATATGAAAGTAACCGGGAAAGTGACCGATTGGTTGGAAATAGGCGCCAACGTGAATTTTCAGGATCGTAGCGATGGTGATATTCAAGTAGGGTTAGGCACTAACTACTGGGATCAGAATATGCTGCGCAATAGCCCTTACAGTAATTACAAAGAAGAGGATGGTTCATTGTCTCTCTATCCGCACGGCAACACCGTGAAACGTGGATACAATTATGACGCCGAACGCCAGTATCTTGATCTGGAAAAAGGATATACAGTGCTTAACACTATATTTAATACCAAGTTGACATTGCCTTATGGCGTTCATTATGAGTTCAATGTGGCTCCCCGTTATCAGTTTTTCTACGATCGTTACTTTATGTCTGTAGAAAGGCCCGACAGTAATCCGGCCAATCAAGGAGTGAACCGCGAACAAAGCAAACGTTTTGATTATTCGTTGAATAATACAATCACGTGGGACTATACGTTTAAAGAGAAACACCATGTCATTCTCACGCTGGTGCAAGAGGCCGAAGAACGTCGTTCTTGGCAGGATCGTATTGAGGCGCGGAACATTCTGCCTTCGGACGCATTAGGACTTCATCATACCGGGAATGGTACTAAAGAGCTCAGTAACTTTTCGTCTAGAGATGATCATGAAACGGCAGCAGCTTATATGGGACGTTTGTTCTATTCGTACGATGACCGTTATATGCTCACGGGTACACTCCGTCGCGATGGTTACTGTGCTTTTGGTATGAATAATCCATGGGCTACCTTCCCGTCTCTTTCCGGCGCATGGACGTTCACCAATGAAAAATTCTTCAATTGGAAACCGATGAGCACCGGTAAACTGCGCGTCTCTTGGGGCAAGAACGGAAATCGTTCATTGGGCAATGTACTTGTTGCGTTGGCTGATCTTGCAGGAGGAACCGGAGCTTCCATGGGATATATTAACTCATCAGGCGGCTATGTGGATATGAAATATCTGAGTGTTAATCGTTTGGCCAATCCTAACCTGGAATGGGAAAAGACGGAAGCATTCAACGTCGGATTAGATTTTGGCTTCCTGAACGATCGCGTTACCGGTAGTATCGAAGGCTACGTCATGAAAACGCACGACATGATTATGAACCAAAGAATTCCGGATTTTTCCGGTTTTGGGTCGATTACCACTAATCTGGGACAGGTAAATAACAGCGGGGTTGAATTTTCGCTGAATACCACGAATATCACAAATAAGAACTTTCAATGGAATACGACATTCGGTATGTCTTATAACAAGAATGAGATTAAGCATCTCTATTACGAAAATGAGAATATAGTGGATGAGAACGGTCAGGTAATCGGTAGTAAAGAAAGGGATGATGCCGGAAACAGATGGTTTATCGGACAGCCCATCAGCGTCATTTGGGATTACAAACAAACAGGGATCTGGCAAGTAAATGAAGTAGAAGAAGCCGCTCAATACGGCCAAAAACCGGGTGATCCGAAAGTAGAAAACTTCTATACAAAAGATGATAAAATAGAGGCGGACGGTAGCCGTACGCCGGTATACAATGACAATGACAAGCAGTTCTTAGGCACTACTACTCCGAAGGTTCGTTTGTCTATGCGCAATGAATTTACGATGTGGAAAAACCTGACTTTTTCGTTCAATTTCTATTCATATTTAGGACATAAGAGCCTTTCGGGTAATTACCTGAATGGCGACAACGCCGGCTCTATGACGAGTTATACCTTTAACACGTTCAAGAAAGAATATTGGACTCCCGAGAATCCGACGAACAAATATGCCCGCCTGAATGCGGCAGGGCCCAACGGAGCGCAGGGAGCGCAGAAGTTGCACAATCGTTCGTTTATTCGCTTCGAGAACGTGTCGGTGGCCTATACCTTGCCGAAAGCATGGACCTCGAAATGGCAGCTCGAACGCGTGAAACTCTTTGGAACCATACGCAACTTAGCTTGTTTCGGCCCGTGGGAATACGGCGACCCCGAAACAGGCGGTTTGGCCACTCGTACATTTACTTTCGGATTAAACTTAACATTATAAAAATTAGAGAATATGAAAACGAACATACGAAATAAATTTTTGAAAGGAGTATTGGCGCTTACCGGTGTAACAACGCTATGGTCCGGATGTACTTCGGATTTCCTGCAGCCGGATCCGCTTTATTTTTTCGAACCGGAAACTACATTTTCTACCGAAGCCGGCCTGCAATCAGCATTGGCTATGTGCGACCGTCACCTGCGGTTGTACTGGACGGATTTTGAATCAAATAACATCAATGTACCCATTGCTACGGAATATTTATTCTCAGACCTGAGTGCGTATGCCAAGACAGACTACGGAAGCAACGGCGTATATGCCAATTTTGCCGACCTGTTGACCCCGACCGCCGGCATCAGTAATGGCGATGATAATCAGATTTCTTATTTTTGGGGACAGGGATACACCGGCATCAAGTATGCCAATACCGTGCTGTCGTTTATCGACGGGGTGGAAGAATTGAGTGAGGAAACAAAAAATGCATACAAAGGTCGCGCCTACTTCCATCGCGCTTTCCGCTACTTGGTATTGGTGTTTCAGTTTGGCGATGTGCCATTGGTAACAAAAATTATTGAAGTGCCGAAGCAAAACTATCGCTCTACCAGGAAGGAAGCTATTTTGCAACTGATGGCCGAAGATATGGAAAAGGCTGTAGAATGGGTGCCCGAACAGGCCAATACACCCTATATCGGCATGGTGAACAAAGGCGCTTGCCGGCAATTGTTGATCAAACTTTATTTGGCCACCGGTCAGTTTGCCAAAGCGGAAGAACAGGCGGATATTCTGATCAATCAGTCGGGTTACGACTTGATGCGTGAGTCCTTCGGAACAGACCACAATAGCGGAGAACCCAACACTTGGAATATCACGCAGAATGTGATCTGGGACTTGCACCGTCCGGACAACAAATTGATTGCCGCCAATAAAGAGGTAATCATGGGTATGACCAATAATACGGCAGAATCACACACCGACTTCCTGACGATGCGTATCTTCGGCCCCATGTGGAATGACGGAAAGCTCAGGAGCCCCGACGGACAGCAGGCGGTGATGAACTATGCGCGCAACAATGGAAACTATGACATTGAGCAAGATTGGGTACGCGCTTTGGGGCGTGGCATTGCTACCGTGAGGCTGACTACTTTTGCCCAACATGGTTTGTGGGTGGTGAACGATGTGGAGGATAGGGATGATTTGCGTCATAACTCCCAAGTAGGTAACTGGGTGAATATGGAAGATATCAGGTACAATGTACCTGCGTCTTCTTATTACGGACAGCATATTTCGCTCTACAGTCCCGTCGACGGTTCTATACTGACCACCGATACGATGCGCGACTGGTTCGACTTCCCGCTCTATAAAATCTACCTGAAAGACGCGGTGGCGGAAGCGAATCAGGGAGCCAACCAGTTTAACGGTGCATCGCAAGGCACCAATGCCAACTGGTACCTCTACCGTTTGGCAGAAACCTATCTGTTGCGTGCTGAGGCTAAATACTATCAGGGCAAAGATGCGACATCGGATGTGAACGAAGTGCGCAAACGCGCCCAATGTTCGCAGCTCTATACCACCGTCAATATCGGTGATATTGTGAACGAACGTGCACGCGAACTTTACCTCGAAGAATGGAGGCATGCGGAACTCGTTCGCATCTCACACTGCCTGGCGTTGAGCGGCCAACCGGATGAATGGGGAAATACCTATAGCGTAGACAATTGGGATATGCAGGAAGGTATCGATCTAAATGGAGGCAGTTACTGGTATCAGCGCCTCATACACTATTCGTTTTATAACACAGGTATCGTGATGACCGGTGGAGGCTCATCTGCGTATGAGTATAAGATGGCTAAGCACAACCTGTATTGGCCTATTCCGAACGGTTCTATCATCGGTAATATTAAGGGCGCGCTCTTTCAGAATTTTGGTTACGATGGCTACAATGCCGCTACTCCGATATGGGATAATTGGCAGGATGCTGTGGCTGACGAAGACGTGACAGAATAATCGCTCCATTCAACTTATTTACTAACCTTGTAGTATCGGCCATATAGGCCGGTACTTGGCCATTGGCTGTACAAATGGCAGACCGATTGACGAAGATGCCATACCCATGAGGTATGAGATTGATTCGTGCGGGTGTATCAGCAGGCGAAATAATTAGTATAAATGGTAAATTGAATTTGTGTTCATGAAGAAAAACTTAGTTGTAACATGCTTGTCGACAATTCTTTTGGCAGGTATGGTATGTGCAGATTGCACGGATAAGAAGAATGGATCTTCGAAAGAGGAGATTATCGAAATCATTCATCGAGTGAATAATTATTGGCAGGCAAATCATCCGGAGCACGGACGAGCTTTTTGGGATAACGCTGCTTATCATACGGGGAATATGGAAGCCTATTTCCTGACAAAGAAACCGGAGTATCTGCAATATTCCACAGACTGGGCCGTACATAATGAATGGAAGGGGGCCAAATCGGATGATAAATCGGAGTGGAAATACAGTTATGGTGAAAGCAATGAGTATGTGCTATTCGGTGATTACCAGATTTGTTTTCAGACCTATGCCGATTTATATAACTTGAAACCGGATACACAAAAGATTGCCCGCGCCCGCGAAGTAATGGAATATCAGATGAGTACGCCCAATCGTGATTATTGGTGGTGGGCTGACGGACTGTATATGGTGATGCCGGTGATGACCAAACTGTATAAGATCACCGGCAATCCGCTTTATTTGGAAAAGTTGCATGAATACCTGACGTATGCGGACAGTATTATGTACGATACGGAAGCAGGGCTTTATTACCGGGATGGCCGGTACGTATATCCGAAGCACAAAAGCGGCTACGGATTGAAAGATTTCTGGGCGCGTGGAGACGGCTGGGTTTTTGCCGGCTTGGCGAAAGTGTTGATTGATCTTCCCGAAACAGATCGGTACAGGCAGGAGTATATAGACCGTTTCTGCACGATGGCTAAGGCCATTGCCGGTTGCCAACAACCGGAAGGGTATTGGACGCGCAGCTTGCTCGATCCGCAGTTTGCGCCGGGGCCCGAAACCAGCGGAACCGCTTTCTTCGCTTATGGCCTTCAGTGGGGAATCAATAATGGCCTGCTGGATGCCGCAAAGTACCAACCGGTAGCTGATAAAGCATGGGCTTATTTGACAACGGTGGCTTTGCAGCCCGACGGAAAGATCGGTTACGTACAACCTATCGGCGCACAAGCCATACCGGGACAGATATTAGACATCAATTCTACTTCCAACTTTGGAGTGGGCGCTTTCCTGTTGGCAGCTTGTGAGCGGGTTCGTTATTTTTTAAAATAATTCGGTATTGCTATTCAGAACTTTCTCGTCGAACCGATCAATCCCTCCCTCGTTAACCATACGCTGCCAATATCCGTGTGTCCGAATTGGCGTATGCCGTAGGATTTAATGATCCTAAATATTTCAGCGCCTGCTTCAAAAAAGAATTCGGCATGTTACCTTCCGAATATATCGAACGTTTTATCCAGGGAGAAGACAAACCGTAACCTTGACTTTCAAAAATAACTGTATCTTTGTGTCGATATTTTTAATATGATAAATATACAAATTTCGATAAAAATGATATGAAAAGAAAGATTGAAGACATACTATTCAAGTGGAACGGAGAGAAGAAACCTCTACCTTTCATGTTGCTTGGCGCAAGGCAAACGGGAAAAACCTATATTCTTGAAGACTTTTGCAAGCGAAATTTCGAGCATTATGTTTATTTGAACTTTTTTGAAAATGCCGATTTTTCTTCGTTTTTTCAACATTCACTTAATACCCAACATATTTTGACTAACATAGAACTCTATTTGGGCAAAAAGATTGACCTTGCAAATACCGTATTTTTCTTCGACGAAATTCAGGAATGTGAACAGGCAATCGCTTCACTCAAATTTTTTGCCGAATCGCCCCTGCCGATCAAAATTGTTACAGCAGGTAGCCTGCTCGGTGTAAAGCTCAATCGTATGACTTCTCCCTTTCCTGTAGGAAAAGTACATATAGAGACGCTTTATCCGATGGATTTTGAGGAATTTCTGTGGGCTCTTGATGAAACGTTGCTTGCCTCAACTATCAGAGAACATTTTCTTACCAATCAATCGTTCCCCGAAATTGTTCACAAAAAGGCAATGAATCTTTATAAAAGCTACCTCTGCATTGGCGGAATGCCTGCAAGTGTGAAAGATTTTGCTGAAAAACAGCAGGATCTGGTGCTCGCTGATAATTCCATAAAAAATAATATACTAACGGGGTACCTTGCCGATATGACAAAGTATGCGGCAAATATAGAT
>DOZP01000306.1:0-4041 GCA_003517945.1 Porphyromonadaceae bacterium
TGCCCCCACATCGGTTCGCGTAATTGTTCGATGTATCTGACATTGCCGAGTGCAGATCCCTGCCAAAGCATATTGAAGTCAAAATTTTTCCATTCGGCTTCTGCGATTATACTGAAATTCATGAATGGGGTTTTGCTTTCTTCAAATGCGTAATAATGCGAGTCGTCATCGTCAATGCGCCCGTCTCCGTTCCAGTCAAGATAACGGTAGTCTCCGGGAAGGGCGCCGCGGTCAATATAAATAGGGCTGTTTGCGATCTCGTCGTAAGACAACCAGCGTCCGTCTGCTGCACGTCCGCGAAGACGGTTCAGGTAACGATCCTGATTGCTGTCTTTCCAGTTTTCCCATGAATTACCGGCTCTGGCTCTTTCATCATCTAATTTTTTGATGCGGGTGATTGTCAGGATTCCTTTTATGTTGTATCTGAAATCGTTGATGCGGTTGCGGTGTGACAACTCCAGTTCAATGCCATGGGTCAGGTCGCTTTCGAGATTTTCCTGCGGCAAAGCGGCGCCTACTACAACCGGAAGGCTTAACGCTCTCGTTGCCAATAGTCCGGATCTTCTTCTTTCAAAATAATCAAATCCTAATCCGAGCAGGCCGTTCCAGGCTTCGAGGTCAAGGCCGACATCCAATGTTTTTGATACATACCATGTTATACTTGTATTCGGAATGCCTTTATTTGAAATCGCGTTTACATAAGTTCCATCGAAAAGATATCCCGACGGCAAGCGGTTGCTGCCGATGTCAAGGGCATCACCCCCGCTCTGTGCGGGATAGCTGAATCCTGTAAGATGCTGGTATTTGGCGGCGCTGTCATCCCCCAGTTTTCCGTAAGAGGCGCGTAGTTTGAAATTGCTGATGAACGCAAGCGGAGAGTTTTTCCAGAATGCTTCTTCGGATACTCTCCATCCTCCGGATATGGAAGGGAAAAATCCCCATCTGCTATTGGACGGAAAGAGTGAAGAACCGTCATAACGAAAACTACCTTCAATCATGTATTTTGATTTGTAGTCATATCCTAAGCGGCCTATCCATGCAAGGTTTGCCTGTTCGTACAGGTCTTTGTTTTTGTCATCGTCTTTCGTGGACATGCTGCCTTCCTGTTTTTCGGTGTTTCCGGCGAACAGATAGGGGAGGTCAAGCTCTACTTCTCTGAATGCAAAAAAGTTATCTCCTTTTCTCCAACTGCCTTCCACCGCAAAGAATGCGCTTACATTGTGCGCTTCGGCAAACAATTTGTTATAATCAAGGGCCAGATTATATAATGTTGAATTATTTGTATAAAATTGCCTTCTTAACTTATTGATGCTGTTTTGTTCTCTCGCATCATATTTGCCGGATGCCGCATCGTATTCGTACAATATGTATTTCTTTTGATATTCTTCATTGTCTTTTACCTGGTAGTCGTAACTGTAAATACCTTTCAGTTTCAGCCCGCTGATGTATGGTACATCGTAAGTGAAAGACGCTGAAGACTGAAACCATTTGTTGTTATATTTCTTGTGTCCTGTCAGATCGGCATCTGTTTGCGCTTTCGGGTTCACTCCTTCAATGTATCCGAATTGATAATAAAGCGGATTATTATTGGCGTATACCGGTTGTATAGCCGGGGCGCGTTGCATACCGCGGATCATCCAATCCGCATTTTCCCATGGCTGGTTTTTTTCGTCCATGATTCCGCTGATATTGAGATCGACCGTCAGGCGGTTACTTATTTTTGCGGATACGTTGGAACGGATATTGAAGCGTTCGTAATTCAGGTCGTTGCTTCGCATGAAAGATTCCTGATACAGGTAGCCGGCGCTTGCATAGAAATTAAGTTTTTCGTTGCCGCCGGTAGCGCTTACGGAATGTTGTGTCTGAGGCGCCAGGTTACGCATGACTTCGTCCCACCAGTTTGTACTGATTTTGGAGCCATTGCGGTATTCCGCGATGTTTTCATCACTATAGGGACGGAAGCCTCCGTTTACATTGTGCATGCTTCTTTCGTTTTTCAGTACCATCCAGTCGGCGGCGCTTACGCTTTTAGGCGCTCCGCTTGGATTCTGCCATCCCACATTTCCGGCATATTCAAGGCTAAGGCTTCCGCTGCTTCCCTTTTTAGTGGTGATAAGTACCACCCCGTTTGCGGCGCGTACCCCATAAATGGCGGCGGAAGCATCCTTGAGAACCGAGATACTTTCTATGTCATTCGCATCGAAACGGTTAAAGTTATCGCGGGGAACACCGTCGACGATGACAAGAGGGCTTCCCATGCCGCGTATGTCGAAATCGTTATTGAAAGATCCCGGTTCGCTGGTTTTCTGGACGATACGCACCCCAGGCAGTTTACCGGTGAGCATATTCTGGAGATTCTCATTTTTCGTCGTTATAATCTGATCATTCGTAACAGCAGCAACGGCTCCCGTCAGTGTGACTTTTTTCTGAACTCCGTATCCCACAACGACTACTTCTTCCAGTAAGGCGCTACTCTCGCTCATTGTAATCAGCAGATTTGTTTGTCCGTTTACTTTTACTTCTTGTGTCTCAAATCCGATGTATCTGAATTCGAGCGTTCCGTCGGATGGTACGTTTGGTAACGTAAACTGACCGTTTATATCCGTAGAGATACCATTTGTGGTGCCTTTTTCCACAATGTTCACGCCAACCAGGGGTTCTCCCGTATCATCGGTTACTGTTCCGGAAACGTTCATTTTTCCACTCTGGGCATATAAACCTAATGAACAGATAAGGCATGCTACGGATAAAATAAATTTACCCGCATAAGTGTATTTTTTGATTAAGTTTTTCTGATTCATATTTAGTTAAATTGATATTTTTCTCAAAAAAATAAATGGATTTGTTTTTTATGTAAGATAGAGAGTATCATAGATTTCAAACCGATAAATAGTCAGCGAAAGACATTATGCGATTCTTTTCTTCATAAGCAGACAGTAGTGTTTTTTGGAATTAGTAAAAAATTTTTGCAAAATTGAATAGATTGGGTTATTTTTAGGGTTAAATTGGGATTAATTGCCGATTATTTCTATTTCTTTTTTTATTAATCCCGGTCGGAAATTGTGTTTGAGGCTATCTGAATTTTTTTTCAATGTAATATTAAGAATAGAATTTTGTTATTTTTTTACCTTTGTAATATGAAAAATAGTTTGTGTATGGTACGATTTGGTCTATCGTTAATTTTTGTGTTTTTTTTTACTGTATGCCGTTCTGAAGGGCTTATGATAAAAGGAAATGATTATCTGATTGATGACCGTTCCGCTTATTGTGTTTTTGATCGTATCAAACCGGTCTTTTATAACCGTTTAAAAATTGATTTCGAGATAGCTCCGGTGGGGCGGATCGGTTATGTAACCAGAATTATAAATGAACAGACAGGTACTACATTTAATCTGTTGTATGATGAGAATGATGAATCAACGGTTTTTAAATTTAATTATGAAGGGAAAAATACGTTGATAGAAGTACCCGTTGAGCGGGAAATCATACGAAAAAATTATTGGATCAGGGTTTGCCTTGATTTTGATATGGTTAATGATTCGGTTCTGTTATGTATTAATGATCGCAGTTTTAAAGTGAAAGGGCCGGCGTTAAAAGCGGAATGGGCGCCTGTTATTCATTTTGGTAAAAGCGAGCATGTCATTGATATTCTTACTTACGGGCTCCGGAATTTAAGCGTGAATGATGACAGGAAGAGTTATTTTTTTCCTTTAAACGAAAGTAGCGGGGTGAATGTTCATGATGCCGGCAAAAAAAATACAGGTCGTGTTGAAAATCCGGTATGGCTTATTAACGCTGCTTATTATTGGACTTCCGGTTCTTCTTTTTCGTCGGAAAAGGCGGCCGGTTCGAATTTCAATCCGGATACGGAAGATGTGTATTATTTTAACGAAGATTCGATAATTATTCATAATATCAGGACAAAAGAAACGGTTTCCGAAAAATATGCGAATGCATGCCCGATGCGGATTATGCTGGGTACTAATTTTCTGGATAGGTTGAATAACAGGATTTATGTATATGAAGTGTCGGTAGAATCCG
>DOZP01000306.1:4056-5675 GCA_003517945.1 Porphyromonadaceae bacterium
TCTTTCTACGGATGTTTTGCCGATACAGTTGCATCATCACAGCAATTATTTTGATCAGAAACGCTTGTCTTATATCATATTCGGCGGATTTGGCAATGCGCTGTACAGTGATAAACTCTATGAATATAGGTTGGAAGAGAATAGGTGGGATACGCTTGAGTTGCGTGGCGACAGAATTACTCCGCGTTATTTTTCTTCCATGGGGTGTTCTTCGTCGGGGAAAACGCTTTATCTGTTTGGAGGGATGGGGAACGAATCGGGGTTTCAGTCGGTAGGGAGGATGTATTATTATGACTTATATGCCATTGACTTAGATAGCGGAGTTGTCCGGAAAATGTGGGAAATTCCCTGGGAGAAAGAGCATGTGGTTCCTGTACGGAACATGGTGCTGGCAGGCGACAGCGTTTTTTACACCTTATGTTATCCGGAACACTTTTCCCGCTCATTACTTAAATTGTATCGTTTTTCTTTGCGCGATGGAAGTTTTCAGATAGTAGGGGATTCGATACCGATCGTGTCGGAAAAAATCACAACGCATGCAAATTTGTATTTTGACCGGCATTCCAGTGAATTATATACGATTGTACAGGCATTTGAGAATGACGATATTGCATCTGAAATGAAATTATATTCTTTATTATATCCGCCCGCAACCCGGAAGGATTTGTTGTATTACAGCGTCGGCAGGGAGCAACCGGATGTGTTGTTTTTTTGTCTGTTGGTGATCATACTGTTGATAGCCGTGTTTCTGATAATAAAAAGGAAAGGCAGGAATAAGGCGGATAAATTGATTGTGGATGTTGTGCCGGAGGCGCGCGGGCCGGAAACGGCAGATACGCCGCAAATGGAGTCCGTTCCGAATTCGATCTATCTGTTCGGAGGTCTGTCTGTATATGATCGGAAAAACAAGGATATAACCTATTTATTTAGTTCTAAATTGAGGCAGGTCTTTCTATTGATACTTCAAAACAGCATTGGTAAAGATGGTATTTCGTCTTATGATCTGAGTGAGCGGTTATGGCCGGACAAGCCGGAAGATAAAGTGAAAAATTCCAGAGGAGTGACTTTGAATAATCTACGCAAGATCCTGAATGAAATAGACGGACTCAGGCTTGTGTATGATAAAGGAAAATACAGGATATGGATAGAAGACGCATGTTATTGTGATTATATACATTGTTTGGATATTATCAGAGAGAAGAATGTAAGTGACAATGTGTCGGAATTTGTGAAGATTGTTTCCCGCGGTAAATTTTTGAAATCATTGAATGAAGACTTTTTCGATTCTTTTAAAGCTTCCCTTGAGAAAGAGCTGGAGCCGTTTCTTTTGCTTGAAGCGGAAAACGCCTATATGAATGGAAAATATCAGCTATCCGTCTTGTTGAGTGAAAGCGTCTTCAATGTCGACTCCATCAATGAACAGGCGCTGTCATTTATGGTCAATTCATGCGTAAAGTTGCACAAAAGGGATGAAGCGAAGCGTAAATATTTATTTTTTATAACCGAATATAAGTTATTGACGGGCGAAGCCTATGGAAAGGAATTTTCCGAATTGCTTCTGTAGTTATTCGCCAAACAAAGAGCCTTGTTCCGGAAAACGGGATTTTCCCAAGTGCCTG
>DOZP01000035.1:0-2948 GCA_003517945.1 Porphyromonadaceae bacterium
AAGTGGTTGCGTGAAAGATGATATCTCAGCGAGTCATCCGGGATCTTCATCATTTTGTACTGGAGGTCTTTCAGGTCTTTTATGCGCATGATTTCCTCTTTGGTTTCGGGATTCAGGATCACGAAATCACCGAACCCGAAGCGTTGCATAATTTTTTTCTTCAGTTCGCGCGCGTAGGTCTTTGATTGTTTATAAATGAATGATGCACCCAGTTCTTTCGCATATTTCAGGTTTTCCGGGTCGGACGATTCGAGTATGATGGGAATGGGCCCTCCCTCTTTGCGTACATAACTGCAAAATTTATATCCGGCAGCCGGATCTTTTTCATTTTCACGCATGAAACGGATATCGGATATAACGCCCAGGATGTTATCCTTGTAATCATTAAAAATACGGATTGCTTCTTCATATGTCCGCGCCAGTTTTATTTTCGGACGGCCCCGCATACGCAACGTTTTTTGATGTTCATTCAGCGCTTCTTTCGCAAATTCCAGGCTCTGTTCCAGTACAAACCGGTACAGATGAGGCAACGTCGAAGAATAAAAACGGATGGAGTCTTCTACCAACAGTATGATTTGTACACCTACGCTTTTCGTGTCGTCCGGCGCGTTCATCTTATCTTCGATCAGTTTGATGATGGCCAGTAGCAATTCCGAGTTTCCTAACCAGCTAAAAACATAATCAATGGCGCTGAGATCTTCGTTTGCGATGCTTTTGGAGACTTCCTTCGAAAAAGGAGTCAGTACCACAATCGGGATTTCCGGATAGCACTGCTTGATTTTCTTGGCTGTTCCGAAAATGTCGCGGTCTACCATATTCGGCATAAAGATGATCAGGTCAAACCCCAGATTGCTCAATTCATTCAACGCTTCTTCTTCTGTTGTAACCTGGGTGAACCGGGGTGGGTAACGCAGACTTAACGAGGTGTATTCGTTAAAAATTTGTTCATCTACGCGTCCGTCATCTTCCAGCATAAATGCGTCGTATTTTGTTGCTATCTGCAATACATTATAAATTCGTTTTTGCATAAGATTTGCAAAAGACGTATCTTTGAAAGCAACATTCCGAAATATCTGTATTCCACTCATAATTATATTTAAAATTAGTGTGTTCGCATTGCAAATATATCAAAAATCCATATATTTGCAACTCATTTGTAAAACGAATTTAGCGTGAAGAGGGTGATATAAGACAAGGATGGTTTCTGTTAAAGATTGGTTCGTTTTTCATATAAAGTTTTATTTCATTTAATGATGACAGGCTGTAGTTTTTAGCTCGGATGGAGAATATTTTTAAAATAAAGGAATTGAATGTATGCCGTGCAGGTCAGATGGATGGCAGGACTGCTTTTACTTATTATGAACCGAAGGCCGGAGAAGAATTCCGGAATGATGATTTGCCGTTGAATTTTATATTGTTTGTCCTCAGGGGAAGGGTTGATATAAGTTGTAACGAATTTGAAAGCCGTCCGTTTCGGTCCGGTGAAATGATTTTCCTGCTGCGTTCGTCTGCCGTTCACGTGAAAACGGTTAAAAATACAAAACTCTATGTAATGTATTTTGATACGTTTCTTTCTTCCTGCGATCAGCAACTGTTCAAGGCGTACCTGCCTGATACGGAGAAAACGGTATATGATTTCAGCCCTGTATCTATTCCGCTTCCGATACATGTATTTCTGGAGCAACTGTTGTATTTTCAGAAGCAGAAGATTGACTGTATGCATTTCAGTAACCTTAAGCATTGTGAATTTTTTATTTTGTTACGCCAGTTTTGTCCGCGTGCGGATATTGTAGCTTTTCTTTTTCCGCTGATAGGTAATTCCATGAATTTCCGGAATAAGGTTTTGGAGAAATATTCCAAGCTTGAAAACGGACGGGTGACGGAACTTGCCGGTCTGGTGGGAATGGGGCGGAAAAATTTTGACAAACGTTTCCGTGAGGAGTTCGGGACTTCTCCTGCCAAGTGGATGCAACAGGAACTTGCGAAACGCCTGCGGCTGTATCTTGGAGAGCCGGATGTGACGATTTCAGACGCAATGGATAAGTTTCGTTTCAATTCTCCGAGTCATTTTAATCGTTTTTGTCGTCAGTATTTTGATAAGTCTCCCGGTGCAATGATAAAAGACGCCCGGGAATTGATGGTGAAAAAAACGAAAAAAGACAAAAATAAATGAGATCTCTGTGGCGATGTGTTGTTTTCACCGGACTTTTATGAATGAATTTCGATTATTTTATTATTATTAGTGTACGCGCTTACATACATAAAAATAAATAGAATCGAAAATATATTTTTTTACTGAAAAAAATTGTATTTTCGAAATATTTGTTATTATATTTGTACTTGAAAAATCGATGAAATCGAATTTTTTTCAACAATAATACGATGAAGGCGTTCATTATTATATAAAAAAATAAAATTTTTTCAATCTTGGAGATCCGTAATTTTGTTAAAGCCTTATAGGGAAATGAATATAATGAAGGTGAATTTATAAGAACGGAGCGTTTACAGACGTATTCTTCATATTTTTCCGTAAGTTGTATATTGATCGGCATTTTGGAGTTTTTTGTGGTCATTTCGTTTATTTTTTTTCAAAATAGCAAAAATGTAAATATATTTATCCAAAACGGCAATATTTTTTAATAAAACACTTGCACTTTTGCAACGGAGAAATCGGCGGATTCATTCATGTTGTTACTGCTGTTGCTGATAGAATCGTTTTTTTGGTGTTATGGGTGTTTTGTGGCTCCTTTTCCATACAAAAACCGGATTTTATCCTGTGGATTTAAAAAAATTATACATTGTAATGTATATTCACATGATGAAGATGATGACATGGATTTTCCAGAGACGCATTGAAAGAAAATAATATGGGGTGAACGAATCCCCGCAATATATTTGTTTTGTAATAATGATAAGTGAGACTTTGGTTTTACAAGAGGGTTATTATC
>DOZP01000035.1:2999-5023 GCA_003517945.1 Porphyromonadaceae bacterium
GGTGTGGGCACAGGATATGGCGTTAAAGACGAATCTCCTGTATGATGCGACAACCACCATAAACCTTGGCTA
Organism: Porphyromonadaceae bacterium; assembly: GCA_003517945.1. Classification (GTDB taxonomy): domain Bacteria; phylum Bacteroidota; class Bacteroidia; order Bacteroidales; family Tannerellaceae; genus Tannerella. The sequence goes on from DOZP01000035.1 coordinate 3,072, forward strand.
TGAGGTTGCCCTGAATCATAAAACGACATTGGATATCTGGATTAACTATAATCCGTGGACATTAGGACATAAATGGGTGGGATTAAGAGATGAGCAGAATTTGTCGGTGCCGAGTCCTTCCGCAATGGAGCGGGAATCGAAATTGAAACATTTCATGATCCAGCCTGAAGTACGTTGGTGGTTATGTGAAAAATTCAACGGGCATTTCTTTGGTGTTCATTTGCATGGCGGTATGTTCAGTGTAGGGGCGGTAAAGATGCCTTTCGGATGGGGACGATACAAAGATGCGTCCGGGAACTATTTAGGTTCGTATCCGGAAAAGATGACTCCGGTAGGACACCCGCAGATAGAAGTTAATGGGATCGGATATGAAATTTCGGATAAGCCGTATCCGGGTTTGGGGAATGTAAGCGGTACGGAATTGGAAAGTAATGATGTTTATTGGGGAAATGCAGATCGTGACGGCATTTATACTAACAATTTTGAAGGATGGTTTATTGGAGCGGGAGTTTCGTATGGGTATCATTGGGTTTTGAGCCGCAGGCTTAGTATGGAATTTACGTTAGGTTTAGGTTATGCATACCTGGATTACGAGAAAAACCGTTGTACGGATTGTAAGAAAAAGCTGGGAGAAGAATCCACGCACTATTTTGGTCCTACGCGGGCGGGAATATCGTTAGTATATATGCTTAAATGATCGTGATAATAATGAGAGTTGAAAGTTTTTTAATTAAGCGACGTATGGATAAGATAAAGTATATAGTGGTTTTGATATTTAGTTTTTCTCTTTGTTTTTCTGTTGATGCGCAGCGTCAACGGTATGATGCGGGGAATAACCGTAACCAGACGGCCGGGCAACAGAATAGTCAGCGGACGGTTTCCCAGCAGAACAGGGTGCAGTATCACCGTAACTCAATGAAGCAGACAGGCGACTCTCTTATTATTGATATGGATATTGACATGTCTAAGATGGATCTCAAAGCAAACCATGCACAGATCATAACACCTGTAATCGGCTCCATGACGGAAGAGATCGAATTACCCCGTGTAATGATACAGGGTACTGCAAGAAATAAAGCTTTTGTAAGGGAGTTGGAGTTAAGCGACCAGGCTTATGAAGAGTTTGAAAACAATTTACCCTATGCCGTTGTGAAACCGAAAGGTAAACTTAATTACCGTATGTCTATTCCTTTCGAACCTTGGATGTCTGATGCGTTCTTAGATGTGGAAGAAGATTTATGCGGATGTGGCGATCAGTCAAAGGTTGCGCGTTCGCGTGTGTTTGAAAGTTTAACAAAGGATATTGTCGCGGACCCGGTATATCAGGTGCGTCCGAAATTGACTTATATTCAGCCGGAAGTAGAATTGGTCAAGAAACGCCAGGAGATCGGCAATGCGTATCTTGATTTTCCGCGTGGTAAAAATGAGATATTACCTGATTTTGGGAATAACCGTTCCGAGTTGGCGAAGATTGATAAGATGATACGGACAATCGCCACCAATAAAGATATTACGGTGCAGGGAGTCTCTATGGTAGGGTATGCATCCCCGGAAAGTTCTTTGAAATTCAATACCGACCTGTCGCGCGCCCGTTCCGAATCCATGATGCGATATTTTATGAGTAACAGTACGATATCCGCCAGCTTGTTTGAAACGCGTACAGGCGGGGAAGACTGGGAGGGATTACGCCGGTTATTGGAAGACTATCCGTTATCCAATAAAAATGAGATATTCCGTCTGATAAATACGGTTTATGATTTGGATGAGCGGGAAAAAGCAATCAGTAAGGTAGGAGGCGGACGCCCTTATAAGATTATGTATGAGGAATTGTATCCGAAACTGCGTCGCGTGGTCTGTGAAATCAATTATACGGTAAAAGATTTTTCGTTGGAGGAAGCCAGGGAAAATATGGCGCTTGCACCTCAATTGCTGAGTTTAAACGAAATGTATAT
>DOZP01000035.1:5091-7446 GCA_003517945.1 Porphyromonadaceae bacterium
GCGGCGGCAGCGTTAGCTAAGAATAACCTGCGTGAAGGCGAGCGTTACCTGAAGCTGGCCGACCCATCCACGCCGGAATACGCGAATAACATGGGTGTGTTCCTGCTGTTGAAAGGAGATTACCGTGAAGCGGAAAAATACCTGAAACGTGCGGAGCAGGAAGGAATGGTGGACGCACCGCATAACTTGAGAGAATTAAAAAAGAAATTAGCAAATATCAATAATCGTCGTGAAGCCGGGGTGAATGAGAACAAGGATGATGATAAAACCCGCACTTCTTCTCAGAGACGCAGATAATATAACAAGTAATGAATTATGAATAACGGTTTAGCATTTGAAAAATGACGTAAAGGTGTAAGAAAAAATGGGAAAAACAGGATAATTATTAACAATCAAAATAAATATGCTTATGAGGTAAGATGAATAACAGGTATTATTAATTATGTAAAATCAGAGAGAAAAATAAACAAATTATCAATTAAAATTTTATTACTAACTTAAAAATTAAAAAATTATGAAGTTTAAATCATTATTTTTAACGATGTTGGGTGCGGCTGCAATCGTCAGTTGTAACAACGATGTGATTGGCCCTGATGGTGGTGGTCCTAATGGTGGTCCTGATACTCCTTTAGAAGGAGTAGATACGTATGCTACTATCGGGTTAAGAAAGTCACCCATTACTTATGCCGGTGATACTGTGATTAGCGCTACTACTATTGAGCAAAATGTAGTGGATGCTGCAATGTATGTTTACAGGTGGGATGGTGCCAATATGACGGCAGAAGCAATGGCTTATTTGCCGAAGGCTAATCTTACCAGTCCGCCGGATCTTGTAGCAGATCATATGACGGTGAAAGTTAAGAGTGGTACAAAGAAAATCTTTATGGCTCTTAATATTGCCAATGGTTCAGCTGCAGATCCACTTTTACCGGTTGATGATTTCACAACCAGCGTGATTGATACGGGAGTTCCTTATACTACACAGTTTACTGTATTAAACAACATTTTGGAATCAACAACTGCAGCATATGAGGTCACTTCTTCTCCGACTGTTGCAGTTTCAACAACCGCTGGTGAGTTAAGGACTGCTAAGGGTTTGATTCAGACGCTTGCCGGAGGATCTATCAATACAGCTAAAGGTGTTTTGTATTCAACTCAATCATTGGATTCAGATGCTGCTTTCTTTATGTCAAACTGGGATGGCCCGAAAGATAGTATAACAGGGACGATTCCCAGTGCTTATACAAGTGATTGTTTATTTGTTCTTCTTCCGAATATATCTGCGAAGAATTCTAAAACGACCGGCGATAATCATTTTATTATAGGTGTGCAGCGTGCTGTTGCAAAAGTTTCTCTTCGTATTACTGCTGCCGGAGCCACTTCAAGTTCAACCGCTACCGCTCCATATTACACTTCAGAAGAAGACGGTTCAAAAGGTCATTTTAAGCCATGGACTGAAGGCGTTTCGGGTCCTGCCATATGGACACTTGGTGGTATAAATAAACGTACTACTCCATTTCAGACATTTGGTGGAACAAGCAGTGCTGTTGCAAGCCCTAACTATTCGCTGGCTGATACTGTTCATTTTTCTGCTATTAAAGGGTCAGAGGTTGCCGATGCTGTTAGTATAGCATGGTATTCAAGTTATGACAATACCCGCGTTTATGGAACAGGACATAAATATGGAACCAAATTGAATACTGTAGATAATGTAGAGACCGCTATGAAAGCAGCAGGAAATTATTTGCCACTTTCTACTCCTGATGCAGACGGTTCAACTGCAAAACCGTTTAATACGGCATTTTGTACTGAAAATGGGACTGCATTTCCTCAATGGCAGTCAAAAGGTACATACGTTATTGTTGGTGGTGAATACACTCCTAAAAATGTATTGACCGGAATCAATAAGCCTTCGGTAACGACTAACCCTGCTGAAAAAGGATGGAATGGTAGTGCTCCTGTTGCTAACGAGGCAAATACGGGTTATGATGCGAATACTTACCCAGCTTTAAGTTACGAAACGGCGGGAATGGATACATTGTATTATCTGGTTGCAAACAAGGTCTTTATTCATGGGTCTGCTAATCTGAAGAAATATTATGCATGGGAGTTGAAATATGATAAAGATGTTGATGATCCGTCATCAAGTTCAATTGTTACGAACCAGATTAATGACGCTATAGACGAAGGTTTGATGTTAGCTTATAGTAAAGCACGGTGTTTCTATCGTGTATGGATTAAAGATCCTAATGCTGCTGTTACTTCTACATATGAAGATGAAGTTGCTGTTCGTCGTAATCATGTATATGATATCAACATCAGTAAGATTAAAGGTCCTGGTATTGATGATCCTAA
>DOZP01000292.1:0-14169 GCA_003517945.1 Porphyromonadaceae bacterium
GTAATCGGTTAATTCCCCGTCCTACACGTAATCGGCTTCCGGTTCCTCCTGCAGCGAGTATATGGGTGAATCGTGATCCGGCAAATCTCGCCAATCCTCATCCGGTTTACGACGCCGCTACGGCGGAAGAACTGGTAAAAGGTGTTCTTTTATCCGATCCGGCGGCTCACTCAAGAATTACAAATGTTCTTTTTACAGGAACCCCCCTCAATATGACAGATCGTTCTCTGGCCTATTTTTCAAACGGAGATGGGATGGATATTCCAAGCGGACTTATTTTAAGCACTTATGGGGCGCAAAATGCAGAGGCGCCAAATCTATACTCAGGAGAGTTGGGGGGAGGTACCTCTCTTAACGGAGATTTCCATCTGACAGATATTGCAACATCAACTGTTAATGGTGGGTCCATATTACAGTTTGATTTTCAGCCGTATACGAGTAAGATCTCTTTTGACTTTATTTTTGCATCCGAAGAATATCCGGATTATTCGAATAGTTCAGTGAATGATGCATTCGGTTTTTTTGTTTTTGAACAGGGTGATCCTACCAATTTTGAAAATATCGCCTTGTTTCCTGACGGGAATCCTGTTACCATTAATAATTCAAACTGGGGAAATACAGGCTATAATTCTCCCTCAGGATTGCCTGCTCCACTGACAGGAGCATATCCGGCTCTTGCTGTCAATCCGGAATGGCATGTTCCGAATTATGAAGATTTGTATGCCGGTTCGGATTCTCTTATGACGTATGACGGGCGTACAATCAAACTGCAGGCTGTTGCTGAAAACCTGGATCCCAGTAAAACCTATACATTGAAACTTGCCATTTGTAACGTAGGTGATAATGCCTATGGTTCTGCCGTATTTTTAGCTAATCTGGATTTGGGCAGGGCCGAAGGTGATGTGGGTGGTCCGGACACGGGTGTTAGCGTTGCCGAAATAGACGCGTTGGGGCTTAATGATGAGGGCAATCCGATGTTTATATATGGGAACAGACCTTGCACATACCCAATGACGCTTACGTTTGACGAGATAGCTGCCAGTACGCATGCGATTATTGATATCAATTATATATCCGGTCCCGGCACCGTATTTCCTAAGTCGGCGCTCCGGAGCCTGGAAGGAGAACAATTGTTTTCCGTTGATACGATTCAGTTAAACGGTTTGCAGGATATGATCCTTCAGTATAAATTTAAGCTATCGACTGATTTTGACGGATTCGTAAATGGTCAGTATGCCGGCATGACCGTTTCAGTCCGGGGAACCAATACCATTGACACAGTCTTTTACGCTCAGTTGTATAATGAGCTTTCCTGGAATGTTGATTACAGAATGATGACGGAGATTGATAAAGGCTACCTGGATCTGGGAGTGACCGGCGGTACTCCTCACGCTCACCGCAGTTTGAACGGAGGATTAACCTGGAAACCGATCAGTGCAGGCTTTTCCTCACAGGAGCTTTTGTATATAGGTGAAACATGTGATATTTTATTATACCAACCTTTCCAATGTTGTTATGATACGGTAAAAATACGCAAGAATACCGGACCTATAGAGATTCAGCATTATGTGGATATACTCGGTGAATCCGGTGTGATAACGGAACCGGCAGCAAGGAAACATTATGTGAAAGGTAATAACGATTTTTCATTTACGGCAAAATATGCGGGCGATCCGTTACGTGTTCAGGCGAAGGGATATTATTCGAAAATCCTGTTGGATCTTGATAAGACGGCCGAATTGCAGTTGGATGGCTCATACAAATATACCATATACAAGGTGGCTGAGCCTTGGACAATAAGTTTTACCCCCCAACCGAATTCGGATCAGGTATCTAATGAAGCGCTTCTTCTCCGGTCGGTATGGTCGAGTGGCAATACATTGTATATGAATGTTCAGACTCCTTGTATTGCGAATATCTATACACTGACGGGTCTGTTGTATAAACAGGTTGAAGCGGATGGAAATACCGCCGTTCAACTCCCGCAGGGATTCTATATTGTTTCTGTTAACGGTAAGCAATATAAGGTCATGATTAAATAGGTTTCCTAAAGTAAATATTTTATTTCACATTTAAAAAAAGTTCCGGACGGATTTGTTCGGAACTTTTTTTTGTCTTATCTTTGTCGCCGGTTTAGTGATTTATCATATGATAAATACAGGTCCCATAGCTCAGTTGGTTAGAGCATCTGACTCATAATCAGGGGGTCCTTGGTTCAAGCCCAAGTGGGACCACTGTTTTTTAAGCGATTTGAGGATACTCAGGTCGCTTATTTTCTAAATAATTATAAAAAAACAAGCATACAGGCTTTTGCATGTAAATATTCAGTATATTTGTTGGTATATGTATAATGGGATAGGGATTTGAAATGATTATGTTATTGGAAATCAGATACAAAATGAAGAAAAATTATCTATTTTTGGTTATACTCTTTTTGTTCGGTTCATATAGTTCTTACGGACAATCTTTTAAGGGTGATTTTAAAGACGCTTTGGAGGCCGGAGACATGGCAAAGGCTGAAAAGATACTTCTGGCTTGGGATTTCGCGGATGCGAACGATCCGGAGATTTATGTCGCTTATTTTAATTTCTATACGGTTAAAAGTCTGGAAAAGGATTCGACAAAATATGATATGGAATATGTCCGGCAAGCGTTGGATTATATTTCTAACGGGATAGCGTTTTTTCCTACCCGTTTTGATATGCGTCTCGGAAAGATTTATATGCTGATCCGGATTGAAGATTATAAATCCGTTACGGCTGAGGTGATCAAATTGATAAATTATTCGAAAGAAATTGATAATGACTGGAAAGGAGAAAATTACAGTTTGATAGAGAGGCCCGATGAAATGTTAAATGGGGCCGTTCAGGAGTTCCAGGGGATCTTGTTTTCAAAAGAAGATCCTGCACTGTATGATGATATCATAAAAATATCGGAAGAGATGCTTAAATGTTATCCGACACATTCGCAAAGCCTGTTGAATATCTCCACGGCATATGTCATGAAAAAGAATTATGATAAGTCGCTTGAGGCATTACTGAAAGCTGTGCAAATGAGGCCGAAGAATGCGGTTTACCATTATAATATTGCATACGTTTACGAAAAGAAGGGCGATAAGGAGAATGCCGGAAAGCATTACAAGCTCGCTGTAGACAATGCAAGCGAGAAAGAGCAGAAGCTGAAAGAAGCTGCGCAAAAACGATTAGATCTACTCAGGTAACAAGAGATGTCTTCACAATTTATCCCTACGGAACTTGGTACTGAAAAGATAAGTAAGCTACTGAGGCAATATGCCGTACCTGCTATTATTGCAATGACGGCGGCTTCCCTGTACAATATGGTCGACAGTATTTTTATCGGACAGGGGGTTGGCGCATTGGCCATCTCGGGCCTTGCCATCACATTTCCGTTTATGAATATTGCGGCCGCATTCGGTACGTTGGTGGGTATAGGTGCGAGTACGCTTGTTTCCGTCAAATTGGGCCAGAAAGATTATACGTCGGCGCAAAAGGTGTTGGGAAACGTTTTCATCCTGAATATTATCATCGGTACGATGTTTACGATCGTATCGCTGCTGTTTGTTGATCCTATTCTCTATTTCTTCGGAGCCAGTGAAAATACTATTTTTTATGCCCGTGAATATATGGTGATTATATTGCTGGGAAATGTAATTACCCACCTTTATTTCGGGTTGAACAATGTGCTCCGGTCGTCGGGGCATCCTCAGAAGGCCATGATGCTTACCATAACGACTGTAGTTGTGAATACCGTGTTGGATCCGGTTTTTATTTTTGTGTTCGGATGGGGCATACAGGGGGCGGCGATAGCAACCGTATTGGCGCAGTTGATCTCTTTGATCTGGCAGATCCGGATTTTCAGGAATAAAAATGAATTGCTGCATTTTCATAAAGGTATATTTCATCCGGATTTTCGTATTATGAAGGACATGCTGGCGATTGGTTTGTCACCCTTCCTGATGAATGTAGCATCTTGTTTTATTGTTATCCTTATCAATAACGGGATGAAAAAATACAGCGGCGATCTGGCTATCGGGGCATTTGGAATTGTGAACAGGGTTGCCTTTATGTTTGTTTTGATCGTGATGGGACTGAATCAGGGTATGCAACCTATTGCCGGATATAATTACGGCGCACGGCACATGCCTCGTGTCATGGAAGTATTGAAGCTCACGGCTTTTTTTGCTACTATTATTACGACGGTAGCGTTTTTGATAGGGGAACTGATACCGGAAATCGTCACGCGTATTTTCACTACGGACGAAGAGTTGATAAACTTATCTGTCTACGGACTACGGATCACCGTGATGTTTTTTCCGTTGATAGGAGCGCAGATTGTTATTGCGAACTTTTTCCAAAGTATCGGTATGGCCGGGAAAGCGATCTTTTTATCCCTGATCAGGCAGGTGCTTGTGCTTATCCCATGCCTTATCATTCTCCCCGGATTTTATGGTTTGACAGGCGTTTGGGCAAGTCTGCCTGTTTCCGATCTTGTGGCTTGTATTGTTTCGACCATCATGATTATTTACCAGATAAAGAAATTTAAAACCGAACAGATATGATTATTACAATTGGAAGACAACTGGGAAGCGGAGGACGGGATATAGGGAAGAAATTGTCTGAAGCAATGGGGTTGGCCTATTATGATAAAGAAATTATTGACATAACCGCCAGGGAGAGCGGATTGAGCAAAAAACTTTTTGAAGAGGCTGACGAGCAGGCCAGAAAAGGTTTTTCCGCGGGGATCCTGGGGATGCGTTTTCCGTTTCTTAACGAAGGAGCGGTTGGTTTCGGAGGGTTGTCTAATGAAATGCTTTTTCAGATACAGAGCGATGTCATACGGGATCTTGCGTCGAAACAATCCTGTGTCTTCATCGGTCGTTGTGCGGATTATATACTTCGTGACCGTACGGATTGTTTCAGTGTTTTTATTTGCGCGAATGACGAAGACCGCATTAAGCGCATTCTCAGTTATAGCGGCGATAAGAATCTTTCTGTGGAAAAGGCCCGTGACCTGATGGAACGGGTGGATAAGAAACGGGCCGTGTTTTATAATTATTATTCCAACAAGATGTGGGGTAACGCTTCAAGTTATCACGTATGTATCAATTCGTCTGTTTTTGGCGTTGACGGAACCGTTTCCCTGCTGAAAGAAATGGCCGGAAAAAATCGTAACCCTTTATAAAGAAGCCCTGAATGACGGATACGGCATGTTGTAAATTGATCTGGTTTTACAACAGCGAAACTTCGTTGATATTCAGTTTGAAGTGTAGGCCTAAGACGTCCGCAGCTTTCCGGCAAAGTAGCATACGGCTCATGAAGATCTCAAAATAATCCATTACGGCGCATATTTTTGTATCAATGGTCAGTATTAACGTGATTGTTCCGGCTTTGACGTCAAGGCGTACATCCGACGATTTAACCGCGTAGTTGACGCGGTCGTGAATATCTTTTTGAATGGTTGCGCGGTTGCGTACGCGGCTACGCCTCACGTCTGTTTTATCTGCAATGATAAGGGCAGCCGCTATTTCATTAACGGGAAATGCCGTTCCTTCGTCGTGATTGCCTATGGCCGTAACCACTTTTGCCGTATCTTCCGGCTCCATTCCGATCTTATCCAGCAGGCGGAATGCCATGATCGCTCCGCTTTGCGCATGGTCGACACGGTTGACAACGTTGCCGATATCATGCATGTACCCGGCGATTTTCGCCAGTTCTGTTTCGTGTTCGCTATATCCTAAATTTTCCAGTAACCGTCCGGCAACCTCCGCACATTTCGTGCAATGTGCAAAACTATGCTCGGTGTATCCTAATGCTTCCAGGGAAGCGTCGGCTTGTTTTATATAGGTTTTGATTTCTTTCGAATCTTTGATCTCTTTGAATGTAATCATTTTTTTCATATCGATCGTTACTGTATTAACAACGCTTTTGAGATACAAAGATAAATCAAACGCCTGTAATAACACGGATTACGGGATAAAAAAATCCGTGTAATCCGTGTTCAGGCCATTGGGTTGCCGGAAACAACCGACTTGTGAAAAAATTAATCGCCCCAAAGCGTTATCTCGCCGATATTTACGCAATTTGATTTCTGCCAGTTTTCATTTTTGATAACCAGCCGGATATATCGTACTTCTCCGGCGTCTTCACGAACCGGATATTCCCATCCGCCGGCCCAGGCCGCTTTTTGTTCGGCATCTGTTTCCGGTTTTGTAATTTCGTGATTGCCGAGCAAAGTCCAGTCGGTTTTCCACCTGTCGCTTTTCCAATAGTCTTCATTATTTTCAGCCTCTTTTAGTGTTGTTGTTCCCCAGATTTCAAAGTAACGGGGACTATGGCCTGTGAATGCGGCATTATCGGTTCGCGGCCAGAGATGGAAGCGGTTCAGATTAGAGGATTTTCCCATGTCAAACGTAAAATGATGCGGAAAATTAAATCCTTCTGCGTTTTCTACCGTATGCAGGATACCCGGATTGGCGATTTCCTTATCCCAGATTTTGGAGAGATCGCGGTTATTATTTACGGATGTATTATCGCCTGCCAACACTACGGTTGTAAAATTCGCCTTATTGATCTCTACTTCAAATGCCGGTAGTATATATTCCCTTACGGGCGAATCCATCCTGTCAAGTGCATTTGCCGGCAAGTATGTCGTGAAAACCTTTAGTTTATCTTCGCCGTTCAGGCCGCTAAGGATCGTTTCCGTTTCATCGTTGTAAACTTTCACCGATTTTTGTTCGTTATTTACCGTATATTCCACATTTGCATATTGTATGTCTCTGTTTGCAATGACTTCCCATTTGATTAATACGGATTTATCCGGTTGCCATTCAATAGAGGCAATGCCCCTGTTCCGCAAAAACCGGGCATAGTTTGCACCGTAAACCAAAACAATGGCTTCCGTCGGCATCGAGTGATGTCCCTCATTATCACGTGTAATAAGTTCGAAGGTGTAATTGCCTTCCGGTATACTGAGATAATGTGTAAAGGGTATCTGCCCGCCTTGCGTACGGTCAACATTTATTACCACCGAATCTGCCCGTTGGTTCCAGAACAGCACCGTCTTCGTAATCCGCGGATCGGCATTCACTTCCCAATCAAAGCGAACTCTTTCATACCCGGCGGAAAACGTAAGCGAATCGACGACTCCCGTATAGATATCCTCTCCCTTGTCATAATATTTCTGATGGATATCATTCATATCATCGCAGGATACTACCAGGTATATGAATAATAAAGGTAGTATGACAGGAAAAAACTTTCTGATTCCTGTAGTTGGAATGGATAGAATCTGATTGTTCATTATTTAATCTGTTTTATAGTTACTGATTTATTATTCTCTTACACCATCGTCGCCGAAGACAGCTATTTCGGCGATATGCAGCGCCGCTGTCCTTGCCCATGTTTCTTTTACCACAAAGCGTATATAACGCAGATCGCCGGTTCCGGATTCAAATATAAATTCTAATCCGGCATTTGTGGCAGCTACGTCTTCGTCATTGTTTTGGTTTAACGGAAGTCCGGATGGTTTAATTTCTTCGAAATCACCCAATAATACCCAATCGTCGCGCCAGTTGCCCGTACTCCAATAGTCACTGCCGACGGGTTCTTTCAGTTCATTTGTTCCCCAGACTTCAAAATAATGTACATTGTGCTGAGCAAAAGTGAAGCCGTCTAACCGGTTCCATAACATCAGGCGGCTCAGTTGGGCCTGCGCTCCCAGGTCTATCGTAAAAGTTTGCGGGGGTGTAAATCCGGCGTTCGGTACGGTATGCCATATTTGATTGAGATCACCATCCCAGATAAATTCAATCGGACGATTATTGTGGGATGTGTTATTATCTCCCGCCAAACCAACCCTTTTGAAATTCTTTTTGTTTAGCTCCTTTTCGTACAGGGGTACGGTAGTTATTTTAAAGGTATCCGAAGTGTTTCCGTACTGATCTACTAAGGTCACTCCAAAGACCCGCTCTTCTACCGCATATCCGCGGATAGAACGTTTATCTTCTTTTACGGTAGAGAATACCAGGTCTTTTTCTTCCCATTCGCCATTATCATCCATTGCCAGCAGGAAGGCGCCGATTACTACATTTCCTTCGTTTTTCCAGCGGATAACGACTCCGCCGAAATCAGCTTCCATTTCAAGTGTTTTATAAATGGTTTGGAAAGGCGGTTCAAGCGGAGTAAAAGAGCTGGCAACCGGGGTTGACCTGTTTTCGCTGTGATCTACCAGATAAAGCGTAAAATTACAGGGTTCTATTTCTCCCAATCCTTCTATATACAGGTAATTGTTATAAATCGAAGAACGAACGATTTTCTTTTCTTCCTTAAACATATACTCGCACATGACGTAAGAGATATCGGTTTCATCCGGCAAATCGTATGTAATCTTTGCGCCGCCGGGCAACGGTTGCGACTGTACATTGAAGACCGGAGACGGCGAAGTGTTGTTTGTAGGGTTCTGTCCGACTTTTTCTTCGTCACATGAGACGGCCATGAATAGCATTAATCCAAGTCCTGCCATGTGTATACGGGAGCATATCTTCTTTGTATTAAATTTATTTCCTTGTTTCATAGTTATACGATATTTGAATTTGAATTGTAAGGCTTACCATCCCGGATTTTGTATCAGATTGGAATTTCTGATAATCGTAGTAGTCCAGAATGGCCATAAGTAATCTTTCGTCGTATAATTGCGGTTTGTCAGATAATCTTTCACCACATAATATTCATCGATTTGTACGCCCTGATAATCCCATCCCTGAACGGGCTGGTTCATATATTGCATGGCATCTTTCCAGCGACGCAGGTCGAACGGGCGTTGTCCTTCAAAGGCAAGTTCGATCAAACGCTCGCGTTTGATGATTTCGCGCATGCCTTCTTTTGTAGCCGGTTTGCCCGGAATAATCGAATATTTTCTCCAGGCCTCCACGACTCCTTCCAGGCCGGCGCGCGAACGGATGCTATCTATCCATTGATAGACCTCGTTATCGGGAATTTCTTTTACCTCATTCAGCGTCTCTGCATACAGCAGGTATAAATCGCTCAGGCGGATAACCGGAATGGAAAAAGTATATGTGCTGCGATTCGTTGCGGCGGTTGTGGAGCGGAAACTGATTAATTTCTTTATGAAATAACCTGTTACGATATGTGCGTCCGAAAAAACCACGCCGTGATCATCGCCGCTTCGGTTCTTAATCACTCTCGTTTCGCTGCCTGTAGCCGTGTAATATTCAAATAAGCTGCGGTCGAACGCCAGATGCGCATAAAAACGCGGCTCTCTGTAATAATTCAGTTTGGCCGTTGTTTCGCCGGCGCTGATGTAGTCACTGTGGTAAGTACCCGTATCTTTACGAACTTCGTATCGTCCGGAATAGTCCCATTCCGGGTCTTCATCGATAGGGACTCCATGCATCGTATAATATTGTTCCGCAATTTTTAACGTGGCGCTTAATTCGGATGTGCCGGCATAAGTGTCGTAGAATTTCGGCGTACAATACCTCTGAAACTGATCGCGGGTATCTTTGTTGTTACTGTTCGAGGGATGCGCCCAGATAATTTCGGGGTTCATCATAGGTCTTTCACATACCGCACCCCTTAATGTATAATTTTTCAATGTATTGCCGGACATATTTCCCGTTTCGCCCTGGAAGTGATATAGGCGGTTTCCGTTTGTGTGGCATATATCAATCGCTTCTTTTACGGCATTTGCCGCCCTTTCCCATTTGGTTTTATCTGCCGTAGCAGGAAAAAGAGAAATGTCCCTTCCGTCTTTAATATGTGCGTAATCGGGATTACCGTTTAAGAGCGGGCTTGCCGCCCATACAAGTACTTTTGCTTTTACGGATGTGGCTATCGGCTTGGTGATGCGTCCCATTTCGGAAGCGGTTTCTTCTATAAAATCGGGAAGGTTCTCCATTGATTCGTCAATCAGGTTGACGATATATTCAACCACATCGTCTACCGGTTCGCGATACACGCGTACGTCTTCCGTCGGAGCGTCTACCGGAAAGTTTGTGTCGACAATAGGGATCGGCCCATACATTTGTAAGAGGAAATAGTGCAGATAGGCTTTAATGAACTTCACTTCGGATATCCAGCGTACGCGTTCCCAGGCCTGCAGATCGGGAACGCGCTCTATATTTTCCAGAAAGATGTTACAATCGCGTATGCCGACCCATAAATTCCGGCCGTCGCGCCGACCGTCCCAATAATTCTGGAAAGGATCGGACGCATTCTGGTCGTTGCGGGCGATACGCGCGCCGCTTCTGTTGTTCAGGCCGCTTGCATCTATATCCCACCATATCTCGTCGAAACCTACATTTCCGGGATATGTAAAAGGATCATTCTGGCTCGGTATCATATTGTAGCACGTGTACAGGAATTTTTCAGAATTAACCCTGTTTGAAAACGCATTATCCAGCGTGGCTACGCCGTCGGGAACAACATCCAGATAATCGGAACAATTTGCGAATAGCAATGTGCTCAAGCATATAATCAAGAGCTTTGCTGTTTTTGTTATGTGTTTCATAAAGTACTTTTTAAATCATTAAAACTCAATATTGATACCTACGTTAATGACCCTTTGTAAAGGATAATTAAACGCCTTGCCGGCCTGTTCCGGATCCCATAGTTTGAATTTCCGCATCTGGAACAGATTGCTGCCCGAAGCGTATACGCGAACGTTTTGCAAATAGGCCCGCTTTACTAAATCTTTTGGCAAAGTATATCCCAATTCAACGGTTTTCAGTCGCAGAAATGAGCCGTTACGCATCCACCAGGTGCTTCTCACTTCATTATTGCTGATCGGATTAGCCGATAAACGCGGCCAGAAAGCATAGATGTCGCGGTTGGCTTCCGACCAGTAACTATCCGCAATAGCCTGTAGTAATGCGCGGTTGCTTGTACGGTTATCCGGATTGATGCTTTCACCCGCATTGCTGTAGTGTACAAAAGGAGAGACTTTATTCGGTTCGATCCAGAATGATGAACGCGCCGATCCCTGAAAGAAACAGGAAAAATCAATATTTTTATAACCGGCGGATATACCAAATCCATAAATAATCTCCGGAGTGGTAGGGTAACCGATAGGAACCTGATCGTTCTCATCAATGCGACCGTCGCCATTGATATCTTTGTACTTAATATCTCCGGCGCCATATTCGCCGAAAGTTTGTGTAGGCGAATTTTTTACTTCCTCATCGTCCAGGAAAAGGCGTTCGGCAATATACCCCCATTGTTGTGATATTTTTCGTCCGACATGGGTTCGCCATGGCGTTGCCGAATAATCCGGTTCTTCGTATATTTTATATTCGCTTGTGGCATACGTAAAATTACCCCGCAGAATGGCCCAAAAGTCTTTATTGAAAGAGTGATTGTAATCGACGGAAAGGTCTATCCCATTCCCGTTGGCTTCGCCTATATTCGCTTTTGGTATGGCCTGTAATCCCATCGTTGTCGGGATATCGGCTCTTTCTTGAAGGATATTTCGCCGGTTTTCCCGGAAATAATCCACCTGTATTTCCAGATCGTCCCATAAGTTGAGTTCCAATCCGTAATTACTCTTGCGGCTGATTTCCCAGGTTATGTTTGGGTCTTCGTAGCGCGAGATGGAGATACCGGGACGAAACACACTGTAATCGTCACCAAACACCATACCCCTGCCTGCGTCGTTCATACTCAGGTTTGAAAGATAGTAAAAACGGTCCTCCGAGTTTCCGATCTCGTCGTTACCTACCAGTCCGTAAGTGAATTTCAGTTTCAGTTTTGACAAGACATCCCTGAAGGGTTCCATAAAAGTTTCGTTGGTCACGATCCATCCAAGCCCTGCAGAGGGAAAAAATCCCCAACGTTCGTTTTGGGCAAATCTTTCCGATCCGTTGTATCCGAAATTTCCTTCCACGAAATAACGGTCTGCGTAACTGTATGTTACCCTGCCTGCCAGACCGACGTTGCGTGACGGCAACGATAGCTGTAAGGTGTTATAGGTATTATTCTTTTTCTCACGAACGGTAAATACCATTAATCCGGAAACCGCGTGTTTTTCGGCTATGTTGGTATTGTATTGCAGTGCGCTTTCAAAATACATCGTATTTTCCATTTTCCGGTCGCCGGGTACATAGTCCAGATAGTCCGTACCGTTATCCGGATTTAAGGCTATTAGCCTGTAATCGTCCGTCGTTGATACTTGCGGAGCCAGTGCGTAGTAGAAAGGTGCGTATTGTCTCTTTACCTGCAATTGTGCGAACCTGTTTACATTAAACATTCCTCTTAGCGACAGGCCTTTTGCTATAAAGTCCAGGTTCTGCTTCAGTTCGAACTGTACATACATGGTCGAACGGTCATCCTGCTGATATCCTTTTACCATATCCGCATACGGGTTCAGATAATCTCCGGAAGCCGTATTACCAAACAGGATATGTTTTGAATAGATATTAGCCGCATCCGGTTCATAATAAGGCCGGAAATAGACCGGATTGGCCAAAACGGCCTTGTTATATAACCCCGTTCCTTTATCCAGCGGCCCTTTGTAATCGTCGAAAGCTCCGCTTAAACGTACAATAGCCTCGGTTGTCGACGTAAGATTTACATTTATATTTGAACGTAAAGTGTATTTGTTGATTTTGATGTTGTTATTGAAATTATTACGACCATCCACTTTAATGATACCATTATCAATATTATAGGATGCGGCTATGTAATAACGCGCCACCTTGCCTCCTCCGCTGATGTTCAGGTTATATCGCTGGTTGAACGTGTTTTTGTCGAAAAGTAAATCCTGCCAGTCGTTAGCCGGATAGCGGACAGGGTCTATACCCCGTTCCGTATAGTTTATCTTCTTTTCGTCGTAAGGAAGACGGATGCCGGGTGTTCTTGTTCTTACCGCTTCATTGTGTAACTTCATGAACGTTACCGGATCTGCGATGTTTACATTTTCCGTAGGGGAAGAGAACGAACCTTCTGCGCGGAACTGAACTTTTACGGTACCCTCCTTCCCTTCTTTTGTCGTTACCAGTATCACTCCGTTCGCTCCGCGGGCTCCGTAGAGCGCCGTCGCGTTTGCGTCTTTCATAATGGAAAAACTGGCAATATCATCGGTGGTTAAGCGTGAAAGATCTTCCGTATTCATTTCCACACCGTCAATAAGAATGAGCGGGTCCACCTTACCCGTACCGAAACTTGTTACGCCGCGAATAAAAAACTGGGCGTTATCTTCTCCCGGTTCCCCCGTACGCTGATAGGATATTAATCCCGCTATACGTCCCGCGAAAGAAGTGGTGAGGTTGCTTGAAGGTACTTTCAGATCGGCCGGCTTTACGGTTGATACCGACGCAATTACACTTTCTTTCTTCTGTTTGGCAAAAGCTACTACCGTAACTTCGTCTAATTCACTTGTTTTCTCTTTCAGCTCCACATTGATTACGGTTTTATCCCCGACGGGTATCGTCTGGGTTTCCATACCAATGTAGGAAATGACAAGATTTTCATTGTTGCTGACTTCAATTGCATAACTTCCGTCAATATCCGTTGTTACCCCCCGGGTACTGCCTTCTACGGTTATAGCGGCGCCGGCTATAATATCTCCGAATTCATCATTCACCACCCCTTTCACCGTTTTTCTTGATTGGTTTAACGCATGAACTTCCGGTGATACCGTGGCTTTGGTTTCGGATAAGGAAATATCGCCGGAAAAAACAGGGTCATTACTACAGACTATAAAAAACAGTGTCAACAGTAATACGGATGGTTTTACCGATATCGGAATTTTGTGAAATCCTTTCTTTTTTTGTGTTCCTCTTATAATTAATGCCATAAATTGAGATTTTAAGTTTAACACTTCGTTTTAAATATTATTCAGATAAAACAGTTTGAGATACAACAATACGATCATGTCCGTATTGTCCGTTTTTTAAAGATTTATACCATAGGCAACAGGTTTTGAGATTAATAATTCGCTTTATATCAATCAGTAAGAATCGTATGCGTGCATATGGTTTTTACTAACAATTATTTCAAAACGAGATGGGTATTTATTTTTTATAGAGATCATACGATTTTTTGCAATAGTACACACTGCAAAAATATTCATTTTATTTTGAAAAGCAATTTATTTTCTTACTTTTTAAATAAAATTATTTACGAAATCATATAT
>DOZP01000292.1:14181-15685 GCA_003517945.1 Porphyromonadaceae bacterium
TCTTCCTCCCGGGTCGCCCAACTTGTACAGAAGCGGGCTGCCGCATGGTTGCTATCGATATTTGTCCATATTTCGAAAGCGTATTTTTCAGATAAGCGATTGATTTGTTCTTTTGTAAGTATCGGGAATTGTTGGTTTGTGGATGATTCGCACAGGAATGAAAACCCTTTGGAACTGAAAGCGTGTTGTATCAACAGGGCCATCCGGATGGCATGGCGTGATATTTCAAAATAGAGTCCGTCTTCGAATAATGTTTCAAACTGAAGGCCGAGCAAGCGTCCTTTGGCAAGCATACCACCCCGTTGTTTTATAAAATAACGAAAATCTTTTTTCAATGTATCGTTTGTTATCACTACGGCTTCCCCGAATAATGCACCCACTTTTGTTCCTCCGATATAGAAAACGTCGCACATCCCGGCTATATCGGGCATTGTAAGGTCATTGTCCTCTGCTGCCAATCCATAGCCGAGGCGTGCGCCATCCATGAACAAAGGTAGTTTGTATTGGCGGCAGACTTTACTTAACGTGCTCAGTTCCTGTTTGGTATAAATCGTTCCGTTCTCAGTCGGATTTGAAATATAAACCATACCGGGTTGTACTACATGCTCATGATTGACATCCTGCCGGTGTTCGGTATATGCCTGTTCTACCTGAGAAGCGGTCAGTTTTCCGTTTTGTACGGGAAATGCAAGCACTTTGTGTCCGGTTGCTTCTATTGCTCCCGTTTCGTGCACATTGATATGTCCCGTCGCTGCCGACAGGACTCCCTGGTGAGGTCGCAAAACAGAGGCTATTACCGTCATATTGGTTTGTGTGCCGCCAACGAGGAAATGAACATCCGCCGACTCGTTTCCGCATAGTTGCCGGATCATGCGTCGTGCATTTTCACAATATTTATCTTCGCCATACCCTTTTGTCTGTTCAAAATTAGTTTCTGTCAGGCGTTTCAATATCTGTGGGTGTGCGCCTTCCGCATAATCACATTCGAATCGTATCATATATTCTGATGTTTTTAAGTCCGGTAAATAACAAAACAAACCTTTACATACGTAAAGAAAGACAAAGATAGTACAAGTCGGAAGGAATACAAAAAAAATTTTGCCCGCATAAAGCCGGTATTTTTNNTTGATTTATGCTAACTTTGCACATAAATTATCCTGTATGAGAAAATTAAGTATTTTTTTGTATATCCTATTAGTCGCTTGCAGGCCCGATACCTCTTTCAAAATGCCGGCAGACGCCTTTATGGAAGAGTTATTGGAAAAGAAACCGGACAGCCTGGCGATGATGTTGGAAGAGTGGGCGGATCCGCAGAAGTTATCGGATGCGGACAAGGCGGATTATGCTTTCTGGCTTACCAAGGCACATCAGAAGCAACAGCGCAGCCTGGTGAATGACACCTTGATACTTTTTGCGCTGGATTATTATAAACGAACGGAGTCTCCCCGTTTATTGGATACTTATTTGCTGGCAGCAGATCAGGTAAACTGGTCGGATCTTAACA
>DOZP01000007.1:0-2158 GCA_003517945.1 Porphyromonadaceae bacterium
ATTATTACCGGATAGAAATGTCCCTTCCCAAATCGCAGGAGGGTTTTCCGTTATTCAATGAGAACGGAGAGGTATTTGCGTTGACACAGGCCGATGCGTCGGGTAAAGGCAAAACGTACGGCATATCCGTAGATTATATAAAAAGTCTGCATATTGCTTCCACGGATATGTTGAAACAAACCTATTCGGATATCGGCATACGGAAAGCATGGGCTTCTTCTATAGACGAAGCACAAATTGCATTGTTACTCTATACTTCACAACAAGACGTCCCGACCTATCTGGAAACATTGAGCGATTTCATTTCAACCTTTCCGGATGCTACGGAAGGATACATTAGCCGTGCATCGCATTATGCCCATAACCGTAAAGAACTGGCTTCTGCGGAAAATGAACAGTTACTGATGCTCGACCGGGCCTGGGAAGACCTGGACTATGCGGAAAAACTGACAAAAAATAAAGCGGAGGCCTACTATAACAAAGCTAAATTGATTTTTAGTGTGGCAACAAATGACAGTACGCTTCAGTACAAAAACTGGAATATCGGATCGGCAACGGACTACATAAAGAAGGCGATTGCAGAAGACGACCTTCCCGCTTATCGCCATCTGGAAGGAGACATTGCATTTTTCAACGGAGATTACGAGAATGCTTACCATTCATACTCAATCGTAAATCAAAGCCCTTCGTCGTCTGCTTCATCCTGGTATCTTGCAGCAAAAAGTAAGGAACAGATCCCCGGATCCAATCTGATGGAAATCATAACGATGATGGACAGCGCCGTTGCCAAAAGCCCGGTAAACGAAGCGGCCGCCTATCTGCTGGAAAGTATAGACCTGAAAATGCAGGTTGGCCTTTACGAACAGGCGGCAAATGATTATGACAAATACTACATGCTGACGGGAGGTAATGTAAACGACGGATTTTATTATTACCGGGAACAGGCTAAATTTCGTTCCAATAACTTTGAAGGAGCCCTGAAGGATATTGATACGGCAATCGCCATGAATCCCGAAAACGCCATATACCATGCGGAAAAAGCCTCGGTATACCTGCGATTGAAAGAACCCGGAAAAGCACAGGCAAGTGCGGAAAAAGCAGTTGAATTACAACCTGATTTCGCATCGGCATATCGCATACTGGGCATCTGCCTGATTCGCCAGGATAAAAAAACGGAAGCCTGCACACATCTGGAGAAAGCGAAAGAGTTGGGCGACCCGGTTGTGGACAAACTGATAAAAGAAAACTGCAATTAATCCCCGGATATACGACAGATCCGCTTTTTTAAAACAGTTGAACAAATAATCATAACAATTAAAGAACTACTTTATTAAAAACAAACAAAAATGAACGATGTAAAAATCATGAACAAAGCGGCCGACAATATCCGCATTCTGGCTGCTTCGATGGTAGAGAAAGCCAATTCCGGTCATCCGGGAGGTTCAATGGGGGGAGCAGATTTTATCAATGTGCTTTATTCCGAGTTTTTGAATTACAGTCCTGAAAAACCGGATCATCCGTACCGCGATCGTTTCTTCCTGGATCCGGGGCATATGTCGCCGATGTTATATTCCGTACTTGCATTATCAGACATGATACCGCTGAAGGAACTGGAAAGTTTCCGCCAGTGGGGAAGCCATACGCCGGGACATCCGGAAGCAGATACTGCGCATGGTATTGAGAATACATCCGGCCCGCTCGGGCAAGGCCATGCCATGGCGCTGGGAGCCGCTATCGCGGAACGTTTTATGGCGGCCCGCTTCGGAGAATGGATGGCGCATAAGACATACGCCTATATTTCCGACGGAGGTATCCAGGAAGAGATTTCACAGGGTGTCGGACGCATTGCCGGACACCTGGGCCTGAATAACCTCATTATGTATTACGATTCAAACAATATACAGCTTTCCACAAAAGTAGATGAAGTGGATACGGAAGACGTAGCTGCAAAATATAAAGCATGGAACTGGAACGTTATCGACGTTGACGGATGTTCGGCTGACGAAATACGCGAAGCGCTGAAAGCGGCTAACGCGGAAAAGAAACGTCCGACCCTCATTATCGGCAAAACCGTTATGGCCAAAGGCGCCGTCGATGCAAAAGGAAAAAGCTATGAACACACCGTATCGACACACGGACAACCTTTATCTGCCGCAGG
>DOZP01000007.1:2297-11494 GCA_003517945.1 Porphyromonadaceae bacterium
TGGATTTATTCTTAAGCGGAAAAATGCCTAAGATCAATTATTCGTCTGTTGAAATGAAAGAAAACATTGCGACGCGCGCCGCCTCCGCAACCATGCTCGGCTTGTATGCCCAGAAGGTTGAAAATATGATTGTAGCATCGGCAGATCTCAGCAATTCGGACAAGACAGACGGCTTCCTTAAATATACAAAAGCATTCAAAAAGGGAGATTTCTCCGGACAGTTCCTGCAGATAGGCGTTAGCGAGCTGACCATGGCATGCATCATGAACGGCATGGCATTGCACGGCGGCGTTATACCCGTATGCGGCACATTCTTCGTCTTCTCCGATTATATGAAACCTGCCGTACGCCTGGCTGCGTTGATGAATCTACACGTGATTTACGTATGGACACACGATTCATTCCGCGTAGGCGAAGACGGCCCTACGCACCAGCCTGTAGAGCACGAAGCACAAATCCGCCTGTTGGAACACCTGCATAACCATAAAGGAAAACGCTCGACGGTTGTTCTTCGTCCGGCCGATGCGGAAGAAACGATTTATGCATGGAAGGCAGCCGTAGAAGGTAATCGTCCGACAGCGCTGATCCTATCCCGCCAGAACATCAATAATCTGCCGGCGGCAAGCGGCAACCGCCGTAAAGAGGCTCAGCAGATTACCAAAGGCGGATACATTGTCAGCGACTGCAAAGGCAAACCGAATGTGGTGATGCTGGCCAGCGGTTCCGAAGTGGCAACCCTTGTGGAAGGCGCTGAAAAACTGGAGAAAGAAGGTATCAAAGTACGTATCGTATCTGTTCCTTCGGAGGGGTTATTCCGCGACCAGAAAGCAGATTATCAGGATAGTGTATTACCGAAAGGCGTCAAACGTTTCGGGCTGACATCCGGATTGCCGGTTACCTTGCAGGGACTTGTCGGAGACAATGGCGCTATCCACGGCATGCCAAGTTTCGGATATTCGGCTCCTTATAAGGTATTAGACCAGAAACTCGGTTTTACCGGCGACAATGTCTATAAGCTCGTAAAGAAAATGATTAAAGACTAACCATTTCAAAAAAAACAAACAGTTAAAGGTTAACAGTCCGCAACCGAATAACCGGACTTTAGCCTTTAACTTTTCAGGATAACCGTCAGATTACATTCTATTTTTCTTGTTTTAACCGTTTTGTATAAACATATAAATTATGAATTACGCCAATACGATCATCGGATTAGCCAGTGACCATACAGGTTATGAATATAAAGAATTTATCAAAAAACACCTGGAAAAAAGAGGCTTGAAATATATTGATTTCGGTACTGATTCCACTGAAAGAAGCGATTATCCCGATTATGCCCATAAATTGGGCAAAGCGATTGAGAGCAAAGAACTGGAAATGGGTATTGCATTGTGCGGTACGGGAAACGGTATGGCTTTCACGCTCAATAAATATCCGTCTATACGTGCAGGACTTGCCTGGAACGAAGAAATTGCGATGCTTGTAAGCGCACACAATAAAGCGAATGTGCTGGTAATGCCTGCACGGTTCGTCACACAGGAGGAAGTAGCAAAAATGGTTGATGCCTATCTGGATACGCCGTTTGAAGGCGGACGCCATCAGGAACGCTTGGATAAAATAGGTATCCTCTGACAAATCGTTTTCGCTGCAATTCGTAATAAAATGACCAAATTCAGTCGCAGCAAACTGCGACAGCCATGCTTATGGCAGATAATAGAAGTCTTTTAACAGAATTCAAACCTGCATTTCTGTTTTTTACGGATATTTTTGTATTCAAAAACATCCATTTTATGAAAAAATCCTGTTTCACTTTTTTCCTATGCCTGTTTTTTTTAAATACATACGCTGTTCAAGCCGCCTCATTTCGCCAATTAGACGTAGAAAACGGGCTAAGCAGCAGGCAGGTATTTCAGATAAAAAAGGATACGACCGGATTTGTATGGATATTTACCTCTATGGGTATAGACCGGTATGACGGCACGGCATTCAGGCATTACGGATTAAATGAAAAAGTAGAATCCAAAGACCATATTCTCTCTTCTTCCGTTATGACATGTGACAGTCACGGACACCTGTGGATATCCATAAAAAACGGAGAAATCTACTCATACGACCGGGCAACAGATGACTTTATACTGAAAATCAACCTATCCGAGTATTTTCCGGAAGTAATCTCGCTGAATTTTATTTACTTTGATACCCACGGGCGTTTATGGATATGCCTGTCCGAAGGCCTGTATCGATTCGATCCGGCATCAGAAAAAATAGAGGAGATACCCGGTTTTTCAAATGTAAACACGACTAAAATCATTCAGTATAATAATGCATTCTATGTAGGTACGGACACACATTTATTCCGCCTGCCGGAAAATACGGATAAGAAAATATTCGCCACGCCCGAAAAAATACCCACGGAAACAGGAACTATCGAATCGTTGCATCTTCACAAAGACCGCCTTTACATAGGAACATTTTCAAACAGCGCTTTCGTTTTCGATTTAAAATCCGGAAATTTCACCCCACTCGCAGGCGTTATCCCCCAGGTACCCGTCCGTTCCGTCATAACGGCAAATGAAAATGAAATATGGTTTGGAACCGACGGCGGCGGACTTTATATATTGAACGCGGAAAATCATCAGTTGAAAAAAATAATCACGGCAGACGAAGATGAAGCTAATCATCTCGGCGGAAATACCATATCCGATATGCTGGCAGATAAAAATGATCGTATCTGGGTAAGCACCAGCACAAACGGGATCAGTATTTTTGATCCGCAATACAATGATATTAACCGGATTAAGCATGAACATAAAAATCATAATTCATTACTGTCCAATCATGTTAACATCATTATGGAAGATTCGGACGGTGACGTGTGGTACGGAACGAATAACGGCGTCAGTTTATACCGGAAAAAACAACTAAAATGGTCGCACTTCCTGCATAATAACACAGGCGATACCAGCCCACCGGCCGTCATTCTGGCTCTGTGCGAAGACAGTCAGAAACAAATATGGGCAGGAGGATACGGCAACGGCCTTTTTTGCATTGATAAATCCGACGGAACGATACGGCAAACCGAAAAAGCCGGCATCACTCCCGGAAAAGGGATAACGACCGATTATATATTTTCCCTCTATGCCGAAAATGAATTTGTCTGGATCGGCGGCATAGAAGGCCAACTGATGCGCTACAATACCAAAGATAAAACATATACCTATTTTCCGGAAACCTGTATCGGAGACATCAAATCCGGTGGTAGCGACAGGCTTCTGCTGGCCACCTGCAACGGGCTCGGGCTGTTAGATAAGACAACCGCTGCCATTCAGACCATCTCGTCTTTCAACAACCTGACGCTTACATATCCGGTCCGTTGCCTGATACGGGCATCAGACGGAGATATATGGATGGCAACAGACGGACAAGGATTAATTCGTCACAATCCGGAAACGAATCTCTCCGGTATCTATACTTCCGGCGATATCATCAAATCGAACGTGATAAACGGCATTGTCGAAGATGTTTTAGGAAGAATCTGGTTTACGACCGAAAAGGAGCTTTATATGATCGACCCTCCCGGAAATGAAGTCATCTGTATGAACGAGTTCATCGGCATTGAATGGGGGTATTTCAATTCCAATGCCTGCCTGTCCATGAGAAACGGCCGCCTGGCTTTCGGCACGGCCAAAGGCGTAATCGAATTTTCGCCTTATTTCAATATGAATTTAAAAGATTCTTTGCCGGTGCTATTCACTGATTTCAAATTACTTTATGAATCCGTAAAAGCCGGCTCTACCGATTCTCCGATCAAGCAGGCTATTAATGAAACCCGTACCCTTTCTCTTAAATATGAACAGAATTCCTTTTCCATATCCTTTTCCGCAATCAATTTTATCCACCCGCACCAAATAGAATACCTGTATAAATTAGACCCATTTGATTCGCAGTGGCGAACCGCTCCTTCTACCCGCCAGGCGGAGTACATGAACCTGGATCCCGGAAGCTATACGTTCCGGTTGAAAGCGATCAATAAATATACAAAGAAAACGGCCGGGGAGAGAACGATCCTGATCCATATAAACAGGCCATTCCGGGCATCATGGTGGGCCATTGCGTGCTACGTTGCATTATCTGTTATCCTCATCTACCTGATTGTCCAATATATACGTAACCGCATTGCCCGGCACGACGCAAAAGAAAAAATACGCTTTTTTATTGATGTCGCCCACGATATACGCACTCCTATCTCCCTGATAAAAGCGCCCTTAAGCGAAATAGAGGCAGAAGAAAACCTGACCGGACACGGAAAAGAATTATTAGGCGTTGCCATGAAAAATGCGGAAAAATTGTTTATGATGATTTCTCAACTGCTGGATCTGCAGAAAACAGACCTGGCGGCAGAGAAATTAAACATAACGCAACTGGATATAAACAGCTACATGCACGAGAAAATAACGTTTTTCCGGATGGCTTCCGTACAAAAAGGCGTCTCCCTTCACCTGGTAATCCGGGAAGATTTTCCTGAGATCCGGTTTGATAAAGGCAAAATGGATAAAATCATCGATAACCTGCTATCCAATGCCATCAAATATACGGAAAAAGGAGCGGTGACTGTATACCTGGACTATTCCGGCGACAACTGGTCTGTCAAAATAGAAGATACGGGTATAGGTATACCGGCGAATGAGCAAAAACATTTATTCAAGGAGTTTTATCGTGCGGAAAACGCGATTAATTCCAATGAAAGCGGTTCGGGAATCGGATTGGTACTGACACACAGGCTTATCCGGTTAATGCAGGGGACTATTACATTTTCAAGTAAAGAAAAGGAAGGTTCTTCCTTCATCGTGCACTTCCCTTTAAAAGTAAATACAACGCAACCAAAATCCATACACAAAAGAACAGAAACGATCCAGCAAGAAATATATGAAAAAACCAATTCGGCCGAAAAAGAGATTCTTCTGCTGGCAGAAAATAATAAAGAAATACGCAAATATCTGAAAAACAGCCTGTCGGCAGATTTTCAGGTTATAGATGTACCGGACGGGGAGCAAATACCGGAACTGGCAAAAGAACTGAATCCGGCTATTATCATATCAGATGTTTTGATGCCTAAATTAAGGGGAGACGAGGCCTGCAGGATACTCAAGTCGTCCGTAGAAACAAGTCATATACCTTTTATCTTACTATCCGCTTTAAGTGAAAAGGAACATGTCATCCTCGGATTAGAAGCGGGCGCCAATGATTATATCATCAAACCATTTGATTTCAACATCCTGAAAGCACGTATCCTGAATATACTGAACAACAGGGAAATTCTGCGAAAAAAAGTATTATCGGCGGAAACCGGATCAGACGAGTCAAACTATACAAATCAATTAGACAAAGAGTTTCTGGATAAAGCCATAAAGATCATTGAAGAAGAACTGGCAAATTCCGATTTTTCCATCACCGAATTCTGTAAAATATTAGGGATGAGCCGGACGTCGGTATACAACAAGATTAAAACGTTAACCAACCAATCGCCAAACGATTTTATAAGGATCATTCGTTTAAACAAAGCAAAAGAACTTCTCAAAACAAAAAAATATACCGTCTCCGAGATCGCATATATGACGGGGTATTCCGATCCCAAATATTTCAGCACAAGTTTTAAGAAACAATTCGGCATCAGTCCGAGTAAATCCGACTAAAACCACCCCATTGCTGATAGCTCCAAGGATTTTTTCCCTGCGGAAACAGCAAAAATGACAGCCTTTCGATTTTTTTTGTCAGTTATCAAACCCCGTTTCTGAAGTTTGTAAATAATATTGCATCCGGAATGATTTGCCAAAATCATGAGCCGATAAAACATTCACATAATATATAATTAAACATGGAAACATATTTAGGCCTCGATCTGGGAGGAACAAAATTACTGATCGGAGAATCCGACTGCAGGGGTAATATTTTAAAATACAAGAAATACAATTCCGGTTATTTCAACCAACAATCGGCGTTGGAAATAATCAAAAATTCATTGGACGATTATATAAAAACCGTCGGTTGGACAAATACTAAACCGATCGGCATGGGCGTCGGCCTGATAGGCCGTGTTGACCCGGAACAAGGCATCTGGTTACAGATTGATCCGTCGCGTACCCAACCGATCCCTTTAGCCAACGAATTATTCAACCTGTACGGAATTCCTTGCCATATCGACAATGACGTAAAAAGCGCAACGCGTGCGGAACGCCATTTTGGGTTCGGCCAACTATCAAAGAATTTTATCTATCTAAATGTAGGTACGGGTATAGCCGCCGGCTTCGTTGTCAACGGCAGGCAGATCCGCGGAAGCCATTACAATGCGGGAGAAGTCGGCCATACGCAGGTAGGGGTAAGCATAGGCATACCATGCGGTTGCGGCAGAACAGACTGCGTAGAGCAAATTGCTTCCGGTATCGGTTTGGACCGTTGCGCCCGTTTGTTAAAATCAACATTCAAAACGAACCTTCACATATCCGACGAACCCGGTGAACGGGTCAGCATTCCGGAAATATTCGAATTGAGCAAAAAAGGCGATCCCTTGTGCGTGGAATTAGTGGAAAACGCATCGCAGGCATTAGCGAACCTGATCATGAACCTGGTAAGGGTCAGCGACCCCGATACGGTTGTTTTAGGCGGTGGTATCGTATCGGACGGATATATACACACCAAAGTGTTGGAGAAGCTGAATGCCAATACCATTCGTTTTGTAAAAAACGGAGTGGTAATCACCAAATTAAATCCGGATTTTATCGGCCTGCTTGGAGCGGCCGCCGTCGCAATGAACGTCTGACGGGGTTAATAATCGCGGCGTTAAACAGCTAACAATAAACAATAAATATAAAGCGTGATAAAAATATACGCTGTAAACACACAAATCGTATGAAAATAACAATTGCAAAAAACGAGACCGAATTTGATTGCATTTCCGCATGGCGCATTATAAGGGAAATACTTAGCAACCCAAAAGCCGTGATCGGATTATCCACAGGGAAAACAACCAAAAACATCCACCTGAATATCGGCAGGATTTATAAACAAGATCCGTTTGATACATCCGGAATCACATTATTCGGTGTGGACGAAGTAACCAATGTGCCCCGCGAATATGCCGGCGCATGCTATACGATGCTGAAAACCGAAATCATAGATGCATTAGGCATACCTGAACATCATTTCATCATGCCTCCCACCTATTCGGATGATTTTGATAAGGAGGCCATGCTATTTCAGCAGGCACTGGAAACAAGGGGCGGCATAGACCTGCAGATGTTGGGATTGGGAACAAACGGCCATTTAGGATTTAATCAGCCCGGAACCCCATTCGAAAGCGAAACGTGGCATTCCCTGATGGATAAGGAACTGGAAAGCCGGATACGGAAAGAAACCGGTACGGCACAGGATATTCCATTGGGAGGCCTGACATTGGGTATTAAAAATATCATGCATGCCCGGAAAATCATATTAGTCGCCAAAGGAGAAAGTAAAGCTGAAATCGTTAAGAAAATGCTGCACGGGCCTGTAACCACCGATGTGCCGGCATCTGTTCTGCAACTTCATCCGGATTGTGAGTTCATACTGGATACGGACGCCGCCAAACTTCTTTAACGAAAAAACAGGGTTGAACGAACCAACTATTTTCGCAAACAATCATAATTATTACAATATATCATGACACAAAAAGAAAAACAAGTAAACTACGTCGGGCCATTTCTTACCATGGTCTTCCTATTCTTCATCGTTGGTTTCCTGACGACTGCCAACACACAATTCCAGGGACCGCTCAGAGAAGCATTTCTGTCGGGAGTAGGCGATTTAAAAAACACGTTTGCCACCCTGATCACATTCTCCTGGTTCCTGGCATATCCGCTTTGCGGAGGGGTAGGTTCGCGATGGACCGCCAGATACGGATACAAAGGAACGCTGATCCGTTCGTTATTCATTATGATATTGGGTTTAGGATGTTTTTTCCTGTCTTCCTGGTTTACCGTACAATTTCCGGAATCAAACCTGAAATACGGCGCCAACCTGATTCCTGCGGGATTTTTTATATTCCTGTTAGGATCATTCATTGTCGGAGCATCCGCCACTATTTTACAGGTAGTGATTAATCCCTACCTGACGGCTTGCTACGTAAAAGGGACACAACCTATACAACGAATGGCGATCGGCGGTTCGGCCAATTCCATCGGGACGACGATCGCTCCGTTCTTCGTGACGGGAATTGTGTTCGGAGGACTTGCCATGGAAGATGTACAGATCAGCCAATTGATGGTTCCGTTTTTTTCGTTAATGGCCGTCATCGGTATTGTCGTACTGGTATTACTCAAATTATCATTACCCGACATACAGGGAACAAAAGCCGACGCCGGAGAAAAACTGGAAAAAAGCGTCTGGTCATTCAGCCACCTGACACTGGGCGTCATTGCCATATTTTTTTATGTAGGCGTTGAAGTTTGTATCGGAGCCAATATAAATCTATACGCTATCGAACAGGAATCCGTAAACGGACCTTTCTCTTTTTTCGGGAATGATTCGCTCACATTATTCGGGATAAATTTCGCCGTACCCGCACTAATGGCCACCTTATACTGGGGCG
This sequence comes from Porphyromonadaceae bacterium, assembly GCA_003517945.1. Lineage (GTDB taxonomy): Bacteria > Bacteroidota > Bacteroidia > Bacteroidales > Tannerellaceae > Tannerella. The sequence goes on from DOZP01000007.1 coordinate 10,918, forward strand.
GTATGCTGATCGGCCGCCTGGTGGGAAGTTCATTGAGTACCATCCCTCCCCGGGTTCAACTAATTGCAACCACCGTCTCCGCAACCATCCTGACGCTATTGGCCATTGCACTCAATAATCCGTGGTTACTGACAGCCGTCGGGTTATTCCACTCAATTATGTGGGGCGCTATTTTTACGCTTTCCGTCAATAAATTAGGAAAATACACATCGATAGCCTCCGGTGTCTTTATGATTGGCGTTGTCGGCGGCGCTATATTACCGCTGTTACAGGGGATGATTGCCGACGCCGTTAACGGCTGGAGATGGTCATGGTTTATTGTGATTTTCGGCGAATTATTTATGCTATACTATGCATTAATAGGTTCCAGGGTAAAACAATCGGCAGCATAAAAACAACTATAAAATATCAGAAAAATGAACAGAATCAAGCAATACGCAGCCTTCCTTTTTTCATTCATCCTATGTATGTCCTGCGGCGGAAATACTTCAAAGCACGACAACGAAGCGACACAACAACAGGCGGAAGTAAAAACGGATGAAAAAGTAATCATCGCTTATGTAACCTCGTGGAGCCA
>DOZP01000007.1:11596-14246 GCA_003517945.1 Porphyromonadaceae bacterium
GCTAAAAATACTGCTCTCCATCGGAGGATGGGGAAGCGGAAGATTCAGCGAAATGGCGGCAGACCCCGCGAACCGGAAAAAATTTGCCGGAGACTGTCTGCGGGTCGTAAAAGAGTTTGAGCTGGACGGCATTGATATCGACTGGGAATATCCGACCAGTTCCGCGGCAAAAATCTCCTCCTCTCCGGATGATACCGAGCATTTTACACACTTGATGAAAGACATCAGAGAGGCCATCGGAAAGCATAAACTGTTGACACTGGCGTCTGCCTCCAATGCCAAATATATCGATTTCAAAGCAATAGACCCCTATATTGACTTTGTCAATATCATGGCGTATGATATGGCCTCCGCCCCACTCCATCACGCTCCTTTATATGCATCCGACATCTGCGGGGAAAATACATCCGATGAGGCCGTACGAAAACACCGGGAGGCAGGAGTACCGTTAAACAAATTGGTGCTGGGCATGCCGTTTTACGGGCGCGGCGGCATAGGAGGAATTCCGAATTTCATCGATTATAAAGACATCGAAAAACTATCCGGGTATGTATCAAAATGGGACGAAAAAGCACAGGCTCCCTATTTGAGCGATTCGACCGGCCTGTTCGTTTGTGGCTATGACATCCCCCGTTCTCTGGCAGCTAAATGTAACTATATCATTGAAAAAGGACTGTTAGGCGCCATGTATTGGGATTACGACGGAGATAACGAAGCCGGCGACCTGCGAAGAACGGTTTATGAAACAATCAGGTAAAAGTACGTACACGATGAAACAGATTGCTTTATTCATAGCATCCCTATTTACCTGTACGGTATCCGCCCAGGTACAAATCTGCCGGGATCCGGCGCTAAACCGGGCATTGATCCAAACCGGGTTGATCCACAGTCCGCTGCCGCTCGACACATCCCGCTCGTATGAAGCAAATAACCGGAAAAAAAACGTCTTATACGGTAAGCCATTATATCCGGATCAACATACAGCCGGATGGCAACACAAAGGGGTAGGTAAAATCGATTTCTCTACGGAAAAAACAATGACCGGAAACAAAACGCTTAAACTGGAATTTCCCACATTTACAGGAGTCAGAGCAAAAGGATCTCCTTCCGATCCTGACTATGCCACATACGGAAATATCCACGTAAACTACCCCGTGAACGGTGAAAACTGGGAAAAATATAACCTGATTGAATTTTATATCTATCCTGATTGTGAAGGGGCGCGCGTTGTAAACCTGAATTTTTCTTTTGAGAATGAAAACACTTCCGGAAAAGAGGGGCGCAACCATGCTTCCCACCTCATCAATCTGGTTAACCGCCAATGGAACCGTTGTTTCTTCGAGTTAGGCGAATTCAACCGCGACCAGGTAAAAAACATCGGGTTCAGTTGTAGTGTGAAAGGCAAAGACCGTACTACGGGAAACACATCGGTCTATTATATTGATAAAATCGAATTGCAACAAATTGAAGATCCCGAGATTGTAAGCGGATGGATACCGGGAAACAACCGGATCGTATATTCTTCAACCGGCTACATGCTCAACGATTCCAAAACGGCTGTTGCCAACCTGACCGGTCAGCATAACGGCCATTTTGAACTGATTGATGCAAACAGCGGAAAACCCGTTTTCAACGGAACTATTAACCGGAGGGAAACAACGACAGGAAATTATGATATACTGGACTTTACGTCTTTCAATCAACCGGGATCATACAAACTAAAAGTCGGAGATGTTGAAACACAAGCATTTCTGATAGGAGAAGATCTATGGGAAAATTCCTTGTGGAAAGTATTGAATTTTATTTTCTGCCAGCGTTGCGGTTACCCCGTTCCGGGCAAACACGGCACCTGCCATACGGATCTTTGCGCCATTCACAACGGAACAAAGATATCATACGCAGGAGGTTGGCATGACGCAGGCGATTTATCACAACAAACACTTCAGACGGGGGATGTCACCTATTCGCTGCTGGAAGCATACAACAAACTCAAAGACAAAAACCCGTTACTGGCTGCCCGCTTGCTGGAAGAAGCCGAATGGGGATTGGAATTTATCCTGCGTACACGCTTCGGCGACGGGTACAGAGCCAGTAGTGTCGGACTATTGATCTGGCTGGATGGTATGTTCGGCACATTGGATGATATATCGACCGTACGCAAACAAAACCTCGCATTCAATAACTTTCTCTATGCAGGATACGAGGCATACGCTGCCATGACGATCGACCGGGATCCGATGCTACAGGAATACCTGGTACGCATTGCGAAAGAAGACTTCGATTTCGCGATGCAACGCCATCTGGAAAAAGGATACGGAGAGTTTATATACATGTATGAACATGGATACAATACTTCCGAAAGCCAGTATATGGCAACCATATCCTGGGCGGCAAGTATGTTGTATAAACTGACCAAAGATGAAAAATACGCAGAAATAGCTGCCGGTTACATCCGGTTCACACTTGATTGCCAGCGTAAAGATCCATTGGGAGACCAGGATAAAACGAAAGGCTTTTTTTACCGCGATAAATCCCGGCAGTCAATCGTACACTACATCCACCAGTCACGCGAGCAGGTATTCATGCAGGCAATGACATTGTTATGCGAGACACAACCGGAACATCCCGACTATCCGGATTGGGCCGGATC
>DOZP01000007.1:14351-14632 GCA_003517945.1 Porphyromonadaceae bacterium
GAACGATATATTGAACAGGTAAAAAAAGGTATCCGGTTAGATAAAGAACATTACATCAAACGTTTTCCCGTATGGTTCGGTATCTTTAACGGAAATACGGCCGTTCATCTTTCCACCGGAAAAGCCGCCGTTCTCTGCGGTAAATTCCTGAAAGACGAAACGCTACTGCATATCGGACGGGAACAAATGTACTGGACTGTCGGTAAAAACCCGTTCGGACAATCCCTGATCTACGGTGAAGGCCATAATTATCCGCAAATGGACAGCTTTTCATCCGGAGA
>DOZP01000012.1 GCA_003517945.1 Porphyromonadaceae bacterium
AGTGAATTTTTTACGATAGTTCAGTATGATCCGGAAAATAATCGGCATCATAAGGAAATACTGGCTGCGCATGACGAGTTGGCGAACTGGACAGCAGAAGATAATCCGGTCGTTATTATTTTTAATATAGACATGTAACTATGCACAAAAAGAAAGTATGTGCATGGCTTACAGGTGCGGGAACAGTTCGATCAATTCTTCTGCCGTTACTAATTGTTGTTCTCCGGAAGACATGTTTTTCAGGTTGATTTTATTTTCTTTGATTTCGGTTTCTCCCGCAAGTGCGACGAAGGGTATTTTCTTTGCGTCCGCATATCCCATTTGCTTTTTCATTTTTGCGGATTCCGGATAGATTTCGGTACGGATACCGGCCATACGTATCTGTGAAATGATGGGCAACAGGTAGGATACTTCTTTTTCTCCGAAGTTTACAAACATGACCTGCGTGGTTTTCAGCGAATCCGAAGGATACAGGTTCAGTTGATTCAGCACGTCGTATATCCGGTCGGCGCCAAAGGATATACCGACTCCGGATACGCCGTCCATACCGAAGACGCCCGTCAGGTTATCGTATCGTCCGCCGCCTGTTATGCTGCCTATTTCCACGTCCAGCGCTTTTACTTCGAAAATAGTCCCGGTGTAATAGTTCAGGCCGCGTGCGAGCGTAAGGTCGGTTTCGACTTCCGAGGTTAAGGATAGTTTTTCAATATGGCCGAGTATGTATTCTGTTTCTTCGATTCCCCTGATGCCTGTTTCCGAACGTTGCAACGCATTTTTAAGAACCGCAAGTTTTTCACGGTTGCCGCCTTTCATTACGATAATAGGCTGCAACTGTGCGATCGCCTGTTCGGAGATGCCTTTGTTGCGTAATTCTGCATTGACGTTGTCCAGGCCGATTTTGTCAAGTTTGTCGATGGCAACCGTGATGTCAACAATCTTGTCGGATTCGCCTATTATTTCCGCGATACCCGACAGGATTTTCCGGTTGTTCATTTTGATGCATACGCGTATCCCGAAACGGCGGAATACTTCGTCCATGATCAGGATAAACTCTACTTCGTTTAGCAGCGAGTCGGAGCCTACCACGTCTCCGTCGCACTGGTAAAATTCGCGGTATCGGCCTTTCTGCGGACGGTCGGCCCTCCATACGGGTTGAATCTGGTATCGTTTGAACGGAAAGGATATCTCATTGCGGTGTTGTACGACAAATCGGGCAAAAGGAACCGTCAGGTCATAACGGAGGCCTTTTTCGCAGGCTTTGCCTGCAAATTTTGCCGGATTTCTTTCCAGCAGTTCGGCGTCTGTAATATTGGTAAGGCAGTCGCCGGAATTTAGTATTTTAAAGAGCAATTTGTCACCTTCTTCTCCATATTTACCCATCAGCGTAGACAGGTTTTCCATCGCCGGCGTTTCTATCGGTTGAAATCCGTAAAGATTATAAACTTCGCGTATCGTATCAAAGATATAGTTGCGTTTCGCCATTTCGACGGACGAAAAATCTCTTGTTCCTTTTGGAATGGAAGGTTTCTGTGCCATTTAAGTGTATTTCTTATTATTTAAAAAAGCACCCGCTGAAACGGGTGCCGGTAGGTTTTTTATTATCTTTTAGTGATTTGCGGATCATCGCCTGCGTAAAAAGATGGCGACATAATATAATAATGCGGCTAATGAACCGAGCGCCGCAACCACGTAGGTGTATGCTGCGGAACGGAGAGCGCCTGCGGCCATTCCGTAAGTCTGGTTATTCGTTATGCCTGCGTTGCTTAACCATGCGACGGCGCGTTTACTGGCATCAATCTCAACGGGTAACGTGATAAAACTGAATAATGTTGTCAATGAAAAGAGTAGGATCCCCACTAATAGAAGTTGGGGAAATACATTCAGCAATAACATGCCTCCCAACAGTACCCATTGGACGATGTTGGATGAAAAACTGACCACCGGAACAAGCGCCGAGCGCATTTTAAGAGGCGCATAAGCGGTAGCGTGCTGTATTGCATGGCCGCATTCGTGGGCCGCAACCGCTGCCGCTGCCACGTTATACTGGTTATATACGGCTTCGCTGAGGTTGACGGTTTTGGTAGCCGGGTTGAAATGGTCGGTAAGATGTCCCGCAACAGATGTTACCTGCACATCGTATATACCGTTATCGCGCAACATTTTTTCCGCAACATCTTTCCCGCTTATATTGAGCGGCGTTTGCGAATATTTTTTAAATTTGTTCTGCAGGTTGGCGGAAACAAGCCAACTTAACAAGGCAATCCCGCCGAATATGATCCAATACAATGACATAATCTTCCGTTTTTTAATTAATACTTATCAAACGCAGGAACAAAAAGCCTGCCAAATTAGTTTTCTTCCCTGATGATGGTCTGTGCACGATCAGGGCCTACGGATACGATGACGATGGGCACGCCTAATTCTTCTTCCAGAAATGACAGGTATGCGTTGAATTCTTCAGGAAATTCATTTTCGCTTTTCATTTTTGTCATGTCCGTATTCCAACCGTCAATTTCCGTATAGACAGGTTCAACTTCTGTTTCTGCAACCTCAAACGGAAATTTTGTCACCTCTTCGCCGTTGATCCGGTAAGCGACGCACGCTTTGATTTGATCAAAGGAGTCCAATACATCGCTTTTCATCATGATCAGTTTGGTTACGCCGTTGATCATAATGGCATAGCGCAACGCAACCAGGTCTATCCAGCCGCAACGGCGTTTCCTGCCTGTTACGGAACCGTATTCACGACCGCGTTCGCAGATTTTTTCGCCGGTCTCGCCGGTTAGTTCCGTCGGGAAGGGGCCGCCGCCCACACGTGTACAGTAAGCTTTGAAAATACCGTAAACATCTCCTATCGTACGCGGAGCGATACCAAGCCCGGAACAGCATCCGGCACAGATCGTACTGGACGACGTAACATAGGGATAAGAGCCGAAATCAATATCCAGCATGGTTCCCTGCGCGCCTTCTGCCAGAACGGATTTGCCGTCGTGCAGAAATTCGTTGATGACATGTTCGCTGTCAATCAGTTTGAATTTTTTCAGGTATTCGAGCGCCTTGAACCACTCTCTTTCAAGTTCGGCGATATTATAGCCGTAATTCATGGCGCGAAGCATATTCTCATGACGCAGTTTGGCGGCAGCATATTTTTTATCGAAATCATGGAGCAGGTCGCCTACGCGCAGTCCGTTCCTGCTTATCTTATCCGTATAAGCGGGTCCTATCCCTTTTCCGGTAGTGCCGATTTTGCCGGTGCCTTTTGCCGACTCGTTGGCTGCATCAAGTATGCGGTGTGTCGGAAGAATGAGATGTGCTTTTTTAGAAATATAAAGCTGATCCATGATATCATGCCCGTGTGTAGCTAAATTTACGGCTTCTTCTTTGAACAGGATCGGATCGAGAACGACCCCGTTGCCTATTACATTTATTTTTCCACCCTGGAATATGCCGGAGGGTATGGAACGTAATATGTATTTTTTTCCGTCAAACTCAAGTGTGTGCCCGGCGTTGGGGCCTCCCTGAAAACGTGTTACCACATCGTATTTGGGGGTAAGTACATCGACAACCTTACCTTTACCTTCATCTCCCCATTGTAATCCTAATAAAACGTCTACTTTCTTCATGTGTTGTATGTTTGTTTTTTTATTATTCTTTGGTTTTCATTATATTATGCATTTGCTTGTATTTGCATTTAGAGCAAATGCCATAAAAATACAGCGTATAATATTCCGAAGCAAATTTCGATATTTTATAACCTGAAAAATGGTTGTTTATTTTGTCGTTTTTAATTTCACTGACAACGTTGCATGATGTACATATCGTATAATGATGTTGTTCGGCTATGCATTTTAGTTCATATTGTATAATTGTAGATGAGAATTGGTGGCGTACAACAATTTTGGCATCGAGTAATAATACGATTGTGTTGTAAATGGATGCGCGGCTCACGTGAAAATGATCATCTTCCAATTGCTTCCATATTGTATCCGGCGTAAAAAGATTGTTTGTTTGGCATATCTTTGCAAAGATCGCATCCCGTTCCGTCGTTTGCCTGAGCTTCTTGCTTTTCAGGTATTCGGAGAACGATTTCCGCAAAATATCATCGTTATTGTATGTATAGTTCATTTTATATTAGAATCCCGTTTAACAATGAACAAAGATATGATTTTTTTTTAAAAACTTAATTGTATGTCGGCAAAAAAGAATATTTTTTACTGTAGCGAAGCATTTGCGCTGCATATCCTTCCGTATAGTCAAGGAATATATCCGTGACTTCTCCGTTTTCATTTTTTATTTCTTTCATGACCGGATTAATGAAGCCCTTATATGGTGCGAGATGCAGGCTTTCATATCTTTTGAGTATTTCGTTGTGCAGCGTGTGGTCTACTTTGATTCCGTACGCTTCGACAAGCCGGCGGCATGCGTCAAAATCTCCTTCGCTTTTTATCCGTTGCACTTCGGCTAAGAGGGCTCCGAATAGTGACCGCAATTTATCATAGTCATTGATCACGACGTATGTTTTTTCATTCCGTTTTTCGAAGGAAACAACGTTGTCGCTTTTGCCTTTTTCATAGACCCACCGGGCGATCAGTTGGCGGTTTCTCATGTGGGCTTCTTCAATGTCTTTTCCCGGCCGTATCCGCACCAGTTGGGTCATCAGGCCGTTCATCATGTATTTATAATATTCCGCTTTGTATGCGTCCGGATGGTCTAATAATCCGAGTTCGATCAGCTTTTTGTCGGCCAGGTAATACAAAGCAAAAAGGTCTGCCCTCGCTTCTTCGAGGGTGGAGCTGTAAGCGCCAAGTCCGTCGGGATCTACTCCGGGCAGTATGATACCGGAGCCATGTCCGAGGCATTCGTGCAGGTCGGTATGCAGGTTGTCGGTTGCGAATCCGTATTTTTTCATTGATTCGCGTTCCGTTTCGCTCCATGCAAACTCTTCACTGAAGCCGCTTCCCTGAGATGCCTTGTCGTATGCTTCCGTAATATTTTCAATCGTGACGGATTTGGAGCCGTATTGTTCCCTGATCCAATTTGAATTAGGCAGATTGATGCCGATAGGAGTGGCCGGATAGCAGTCTCCTCCGAGCATGGTTACGGTGATCACTTTGGCTGTAACTCCTTTCACTTCCTTCTTTTTGAAGCGCGGATCCGTGGGTGAATGATCTTCAAACCATTGGGCGTTGTCGCTTATTACTTTCGTTCGTTTGGTAGCTTCTTTGTTGATAAAGTTGACGGTAGCTTCCCAACTGGCTTTCATGCCGAGGGGATCGCCGTACGTTTCGGTAAATCCGTTTATAAAATCAATTTCCGAATGGACATCTTCTACCCATAGTATGGCATAAGCATCGAATGTTTTCAGATCGCCCGTATTATAGTATTCGATCAGTTTTTCGATGACGGCTTTCTGCGTATTGTTTTCGGCAAAAGACGCCGCTTGCTGAAGTTCCCGTACAATATTTTCGATGGCTTCGGTGTAAAGTCCTCCGACTTTCCAGACTTTTTCTTTCAGTTGTCCGTTTTCTTTTGAGAGGCGGCTGTTGAGTCCGTAAGAAACAGGCGTCTTATCGTTCGGATCTTTCATTTTTGCATAAAACATTTCCGCTTCTTTTTGGGTGACTCCTCCTTCGTAGTAATGATTTGCCGATGCCAGCAGAATGTCTTCATCGCCGCTCTGAACGGTTCGCTTAGGCATAAAAGCGGGGTCGAAAATGACAGGTGTTATTTCCGTAAGCCATTGTTCGACGGATTGTCCTTCACGCAAAGGGAGGTGTGAAGGAGCTGTCTTTGCGATGCATCCGGCGAAAAATTCTTTCGTGAATCCCGGTTCGAATTTATCTTCCGCATAGTGATGGTGTATGCCGTTCGAGAACCATACGCGTTTCAGGTACGTTTCAAAGGCTTTGAACTGTTCGTCGTCCCGGTCTCCTTCGTATTCCTGATAGATCGTTTCGAGCGAGCGCCGTATGGCCAGATTGTAGCGGTTGTTCTGGTCGAACAGGATATCGCGCCCCATCAGCGCCGCTTCCGAAAGGTGATATAACAATTGTTTCTGTTGTAGCGAGAGGGATTCGAATCCCGGGACGTCATAACGCAGTATTTCAATATCGGCAAAACGATCGACCGTATAATTTATTTTTTCTGTCGTTGTTTCATTGGTTTCGCCGGGAGGATTGTTCTTATTGGAACAAGCCGTTAAGATTGATATTGCCATGATTGATAAAATAAACTTTTTCATACACAGATTTATGATAGACAAACGTACAAAATTAATGAAAAATCCGGAATAACTAAAACCGGGTTCAGGTTTTTAATGCTTCATGGCTGACTTGCGGATTATTTTCCCTACTTTTGTGTTTATATTTTGAAGGGGAGAGGATGGAAATAGCAGCATTGGTGTCCGGAGGCGTAGATAGTTCGGTCGTTGTACATTTGTTGAAAGAAGCAGGTTATGATCCGGTTATTTTCTATATCCGTATAGGAATGGAAGATAAGGACGGATATATAGATTGTCCCTCGGAAGAAGATATCGAGATGACCACGTTCATTGCTAAAAAGTATGGGTGCCGGATGGAAATTGTATCGTTGCATGAAGAATATTGGGAAAAAGTCGTAAGTTATACGATTGATTCCGTGAAGCGCGGTCTGACGCCTAACCCGGATATGATGTGCAACCGTTATATCAAATTCGGATGTTTTGAGGATAAGTGGGGCAGGGATTTCGATAAAATAGCAACCGGGCATTATGCCACTACGACGGATATCGGCGGAAAGGTATGGCTATCTACGGCTAAGGATCCGGTGAAAGACCAGACGGATTTCCTGGGGCAGATAACAAATCTTCAGATTGCTAAATTGATGTTTCCCATAGGCCATCTGATGAAAAGTGAGGTGCGTGCAATTGCCGAAGAACAGAAATTGCCGAGCGCCAGGCGGAGAGATAGCCAGGGTATTTGTTTTCTGGGTAAAATCAATTACAATGATTTTATAGAGCGGTATCTGGGCCGGCGCCCCGGTAAGATTATCGAACTGGAAACGGGGAAAGTGCTGGGCCGGCACAACGGATACTGGTTTCACACGATCGGACAGCGGAAAGGTCTCGGATTGAGCGGGGGGCCGTGGTTTGTCATCCGGAAAGACGTAAAGAAAAATCTTATCTATGTTTCTAATGGTTATGATCCCGAAACGCAGTATGGGAAAAACATTCACCTGCAGGGTTTTCATTTTATTACGGAAGATCCCTGGGGCGTATTTGACGACGAGAAAGAAAT
>DOZP01000172.1:0-2097 GCA_003517945.1 Porphyromonadaceae bacterium
ACTTGTCGTATAATTTTCTTTTATAAGATATTCAGCCGCAGCAATAAAATCATCAAACACGTTCTGCTTTTGCATTTTCGTTCCGGCGATATGCCATTCTTCACCATATTCACCTCCCCCGCGCAGGTTTGCCTGAGCATATATACCGCCATTCTCAAGGAACGGAATACGCCAGGTAGAAAACGAAGGAAACAAACTGATATTAAACCCTCCGTATGCATATAAATAAACCGGATTCTTACCATCACGCTGCAATCCTTTTTTATACGTGATAAACATCGGGATTTTTGTTCCGTCTTTACTCGTATAAAAAACCTGTTCGGTCACAAAACTATCGGCGTCAAACTTGACATCGGGCGCAAGATATTTTTCCGACGTATGATTGTCGATATCATAAGTATAAATGGTACTCGGAAAAGTAAACGACGTAAAAAGATAGAACATTTCCTTATCATCCTTATCTCCGCTGAAACCGACCGATCCGAATGTCGGAAGCGCTACTTCATGCTCCCGTTTGCCGTCAAGCGAATAGATATATACATGATCGGATGCGTCTTTTGTATACGATAAAACCATTTTCCCCCCGATAAACGACACACTGTTCAGCACATTTTCAGACTCCGGCACCACATCCGTCCAATCTTTCAGTTCCGGCTTTCCGGTCGTCGCTTTCATCAGGCGGTACGTAGGCGCACCATAGTTCGTATAAAAATAAATATCTTCGCCGATAACCTCCGAAGGGCTATATTCATATTCAAAATCCTCGGTAAGCGGCACGAAAAAAGACTGGGGTTTACGCAAATCTTTCATAAAAAGATTATTCCCGCGTCCTTCACCCGATTCAAACACAAACAACAAGGTCTCATCATCGTTCACCCACGACGTATAGAAACGCTTCGGATATTTTTTATTTTCATAGACAAGTACATCTTCGTGCTGGCCCGTACCCAACTTATGGTAATAGATTTTATGGTTTTCATTTACATTGGAAAATTCCTTCCCTGCTTCGGGAGCATCATATGCGCTGTAGTAAAAACCGTCTTTCTGCCATTCGGCGCCGGTAAACTTCGCCCATTTGATATGATCCGGAGTCAATTGCTTTGTTGCCAGATCCATCACATAGATTTCACGCCAGTCACTCCCGCTACGTGAAATCGTATAAGCCAGGTATCGGCCGTCATTCGAAAAAGAAATGCCGGAAAGAGCCACCGTTCCGTCATCCGATAATTTATTCGGATCCAGTAAAACCGACGACTCGCCGTCAAGTGTTTCCTTCACATAAAGAACAGACTGGTTTTGCAGTCCGTCATTCTTATAGTAATAATATTTACCGTGCTTTTTAAACGGCATACCTATCTTTTCATAATCGGTAAGCTCCGTCAACCGCTGTTTCAATTGTTCGCGGAAAGGAATTTTAGCAAGATATGCCTGTGTCACTTTATTTTCAGCCTCTACCCATCCGGCCACCGTTTCAGCCGTGTCATCCTCCATCCAGCGATAAGGATCCGGAACCGTTGTTCCGAAATAATCATCGGTCACCCCCTGCTGTTCCGCTACCGGATAACGCATTTTATCACTCTTCATAGTACATCCATATAATCCGGACATCAAACCGAAACCAACCATAACCCCAATACTCGTTCTCATATCCATAAATAGTTATTATTTTTTTATCAATACAATAATACGCATAGAAAGATCAAAAAAAACCATCTTTGAGTTTACATTCTGATTGATATGTCTTTCCGCAAGCGATAATTCGTCCATAAGTTCCATGACATTCCGCTCATTCACATAGGGCGAGAAGTTTTTGGAAAAGTCCGCCTCTTCTTTGTTCATATAATTCAAAGAAGGCTCATGCAGGCAATAGACAAAGTTTTCCCGTATCTGACGCTGGCAAAATGCCAGAAAATTCTTCTGTCGCTCCCGTCCCATAGATGCCATTTCTTCCGAAAAAGACTTCATTGCCGCCACATTCCGGGTCCAACCGTTCCGCATGATCGCCTTGAATTGCTCCAGAAAACAGGCATTATCATTATTTACAGTAAGTAATTCCGTCGCTTTGAAATAATTCCCGCCGGATAAATGGGTGATCTG
>DOZP01000172.1:2227-2856 GCA_003517945.1 Porphyromonadaceae bacterium
ATAATTTTCAGCAACTTATTGGCGCAGGCAATATGCATCCGGTCCGGCATCCAGACAAAAAGGATACGATAATCGGCTTCATAGATGCGAAAGTTCATTTTGTGAATGATCTTATCACTCTCCGCCGCATAAATAATCGCCTGCTTACTCTCCGCCCCTATCCATGCAAGCCATGTATCAATATTGAAATAAGAACGCTCCGTCATTTGGGTTTTCAGAAACTCACGCCATTCGGGCAGATAATCGTCACAAACCTCTTTCTTTGCGCTCTTATTGGAGATCATCGGAAAAACAAAATGCAGATCCGGGTGCGCCAATTCATTATATTTGAGACAGGAGGAACAAGTACCGCATGCGTCCTGTTCGCCACGATCCGTACAATTCAGATACCGGGCATACGCAAGGGCAAGCTGAAATCCGCCATTCCCTTCCTCACCGCAAAACAAACGCGCATGAGGAACAACTCCTTTCCTGACTGAATCCGTTAATTGCAACTTCAGTTCATCCTGTCCTATAACATCTTTAAAAAACATCGCCGGATTAATAATATATGCGACAAAGTTACAATTTTCCCTTGTAAAAATGAAAATAAAGTAACTATCTATTGAATTGCAACAAAATCCATTGGT
>DOZP01000172.1:2995-3203 GCA_003517945.1 Porphyromonadaceae bacterium
CTTTTACGTTTTGTAACCAAAAATTCGTTTCGAATATTGATTTGCCATGAAATTACGAATAATAGCCTATGGGTTGAAACTGCCGACGGACAATACCGTGCATTTATCTTTATAAATACTACCGCAACCAATACCGTCACAATCAGTGCAAAACGGTATAAAATGTAGTACGTACAAGAAAGAACCCGGCTTTCCGGGTTCTTTCTTT
>DOZP01000163.1:0-4457 GCA_003517945.1 Porphyromonadaceae bacterium
TATTTTTTTAAAACAGATAAAAAGACATTATGACGGGAAAAGACATTAAAAGTACGCTATGGATTGGCATAGCGCTGACAATCATCGGCAGCATCTTTTTGGGAGTTGCCATACAGTCGTTTAACATGCGAAAATACATGAAGGAAGTTTGCAAAGAAACGACTTCGGGCATCGTCGCAGACTATCTGGTAAAAACCGAAACAAGAGAGGACGAAGATGGTCACAGGCAGGAAAAAAAGAGGTGGTACCCGATATTCGAATATACGGTAGATGGCAGGACATACACCAAACAGTCGGACTATTCCAGCAGCACAAGAGAATTTGAACTCAATGAAAAAGTGACCGTTTTCTATAATTCTTCCAACCCCAACGATTATTACGTGAAAGAAGAATCATTTACGGCAGGCGTCTTTAATATCGCACTGCTGATTGTGGCTATCGGCGTATTATTGCTTGGCGGAGCCTGCATCTGGGGAGCATGGTACGAATGGAAGAATCTGAAAGCAAATGAAATACAAACCGTATAAAAGAAAAAAATGAAAAAGATATTGCGGAATGAAGTTCACATACAATCGCGACGACATCTCCCCTTACCTGCTTTCCCGAATCTTTTATTCATCTTATTTTTTTAAATGCTGATTCGCATCAATAATTAAAAAATAAGACTTACTTTTGCACAACTTTATCAGAAAAAGTTTATGGAAAGAGTATTAGTGACCGGAGGAGCCGGTTTTATTGGGTCGCACCTGTGCGAAAGGCTTATGAATGAAGGATGTGACGTAATATGTATGGATAATTACTTCACAGGGAATAAGAACAATGTGCGCCACTTATTGGGTAACGACCGGTTTGAATTAGTGCGTCACGATGTCACGAGTCCTTATTATGCGGAAGTAGATAAGGTTTATAACCTTGCATGTCCCGCTTCCCCGGTATATTATCAGTACAATCCCATAAAGACGCTTAAAACATCCATATACGGCGCATTGAATATGCTCGGACTGGCAAAGCGCGTGAACGCGAAAATATTACACGCGTCAACCAGCGAGGTATACGGAGATCCGGCGGTTCACCCGCAGGTGGAATCATATTGGGGAAATGTCAACCCGATAGGCATACGCTCCTGTTACGACGAGGGTAAACGCGCCGCCGAAACACTGTGCATGGATTATCACCGCCAGCATAATATCCGGATAAAAATAATCCGTATTTTCAATACATACGGCCCCCGGATGGATAAAAACGATGGCCGTGTGGTATCGAATTTTATCGTTCAGGCATTGACCGGAAAAAACATCACGATCTATGGAGACGGGACGCAAACGCGTAGTTTTCAATACATAGACGACCTTGTGGAAGGAATGATCCGGATGATGAATACCGGAGATGAATTCACAGGGCCTGTGAATATCGGTAATCCCGGAGAATTTTCCATGATCGAACTGGCCAATGAAGTGATACGCCTGACAGGTTCCCAATCTAAAATTATATTTGAACCGCTACCGCAGGACGATCCGAAACAACGTCAACCGGATATATCCCTGGCATACGAGAAACTGGCCGGTTGGAAACCGTCCGTAAAGCTCGAAGACGGATTGAAAAAAACAATTGCATATTTTGATGATTTACTCAGGAAAGGAGAATAAATAACCGGTGGACATTCAGGAGATAAAATCCGTATATCATAACCATCCGCACATAAATGCGGTGATATCACTATTAGAGGAAAAAAATGTATCGGATATTTTTTTATCCGGCCTGAACGGTTCAAGCGAAGCCGTTGTAACCGCCTCCGTTTTTGAAAAAAAAGGAGGTATTTTTTTATGTATGCAAAACGATCCGGAAGATGCCGGATATTTTTATAACGACCTGATGCAGTTGATGAATGGAAAAAATGTTTATTTTTTTCCATCCGCTTACCACAGGCACATAAAATACGGTCATACAGATCCTGCCAATGAAATATTACGTACGGAAGTGCTCGGCCTGTTACAGGAAGCGCCTCCTCCGTGCATGATCGTTTCATATCCGGATGCTGTCGCCGAAAAAGTGCTATCCAAAGCCGTATTAAAAGAGAATACGCTCACGATTCACGCCGGTGAAAAATTAGACCCGATGTTTGTTTCCGATGTGCTCGATAGTTATGGATTTGAGCAGACAGACTATGTGTATGAACCCGGGCAATATGCCATACGCGGAAGTATTGTCGATATCTTTTCATTCTCCAACGAATATCCTTTCCGCATTGATTTTTTCGGAAATGAAGTGGAGACCATACGACGTTTCGATGTGGAAACACAACTGTCTAAAGATAAGCTGAAAGAGATACATATCATACCGGAAATAAGCAAACATGCCGACTCGGATTCCTCCCTGTTTGATTTGCTGCCCGAAAACACATATCTTATATCCAGGGATATGGAATGGTGTCGGGAACGCATCAAAAGTTTGTGGAACGAAACACCGGTTAACCATGACAAAGAAGGCTTTACCGACACGGAAGCCATGAGAAAAAAACTGATTACAGCGGAAACATTTACAAAATCAATCGCCGGACTCAATCAGATCCATTTCCATGCAAATAAAGACAGGACAGGCGCTGTCATACAATTCGATACATCTCCGCAACCGCTGTATCAGAAAAATTTCGAACTGGTAAGCGAATCGTTTAAAGATTATATAGCGAAAGAATATACGCTTTATCTGCTGACGGACAGTAGCAAACAAGCCAAGCGCATTCATGATATTTTCAGTGACCGGGGCGATCATATCACTTTCACTGCCGTCAATCACACGCTGCATGAAGGATTTACGGATCATACGCTCAAGGTATGCTTATTCACCGACCACCAGATTTTCGGCCGCTTCCATAAATACAATCTGAAAAGCGATAAAGCGAGAAGCGGAAAAATAACGCTCTCTTTAAAAGAACTGAACCAGTTTACAACGGGCGATTACATCGTACACATAGATCACGGTATCGGACAATTCGGCGGACTGGTACGTACGGATGTAAACGGAAAACTGCAGGAAGCGGTCAAATTAATTTACAAAAACAACGATATCATTTTCGTCAGTATTCATTCACTGCACAAACTCTCCAAATACAAAGGAAAGGACGGCGAACCGCCTACGCTGAACAAACTTGGAACCGGCGCGTGGGAAAAGATGAAAGACCGCACCAAGAAGAAAGTAAAAGATATTGCCCGTGATCTTATCAAACTATATGCGCAACGAAAAGATGAAAAAGGTTTCGCATTCAGTCCCGATAGTTTTCTGCAGGATGAGTTGGAGGCCGGCTTCATGTACGAAGATACCCCCGACCAACTGAAAGCCACAACGGAAGTGAAGGCGGATATGGAAAACGAACGTCCGATGGACCGCCTGGTATGCGGGGATGTCGGATTCGGAAAAACCGAAGTTTCCATCCGCGCCGCATTCAAAGCGGTAGCAGACAATAAACAGGTGGCCGTGCTCGTACCGACCACCGTCCTCGCATTCCAGCATTACCAGACCTTTAAAGACAGACTCAAAGAATTCCCCTGCACCATCGAGTATATCAGTCGTGCGCGTACAAACGGAGACATTAAGAAAATACTGGAACGCCTTAAAAACGGAGAAGTCAACATACTTATCGGTACACACCGATTGGTCGGCAAAGATGTGGTATTTAAAGATCTGGGATTACTCATCATTGATGAAGAACAAAAATTCGGCGTATCCGTAAAAGAAAAACTCCGCCAGATGAAAACGAATGTGGATACGCTGACAATGACGGCCACCCCCATTCCGCGAACATTACAATTCTCATTAATGGGTGCGCGCGACCTGAGTAATATACATACTCCACCTCCCAACCGATATCCGATACAGACGGAAATAGAACGTTTTAATACGGATATTATACGTGAAGCGATTGAGTTTGAAATGAGCCGCAACGGACAGGTCTTTTTTATAAACAACCGGATACAAAATATTTATGAAATAGAGGTCTTGATTCGTCGTGAAATACCGGATGCACGTATTGCGATCGGCCATGGACAAATGGATCCGGAAAAATTAGAGAAAGTGATTCTTGATTTTGTTAATTATGAATACGATGTTCTTATCTCGACTACCATCGTCGAAAACGGAATAGATGTACCGAATGCCAACACAATCATCATCAATAATGCGCACCAGTTCGGATTATCGGAACTGCATCAGCTACGCGGACGTGTTGGCCGGAGTAACCGGAAAGCATTCTGTTATCTGCTTTCTCCCCCACTTTCCACAATCACTCCCGAATCACGGCGGCGCCTGCAGGCTATTGAAAATTTTGCGGAATTAGGCAGCGGCATGTATATCGCCATGCAGGATCTGGATATACGGGGCGCAGGCAATATGTTGGGAGCCGAACAAAGCGGATTCATTGCCGACCTCGGATATGAAACCTATCAAAAAATACTGGAAGAAGC
>DOZP01000163.1:4525-5112 GCA_003517945.1 Porphyromonadaceae bacterium
GAAAGCGACCTTGAACTGTTATTCCCGCCGACTTATATTCCCAACGATTCGGAACGTGTAAGCATCTACCGCGAACTGGATTCTATCGAAAACGACGACAAACTGGAAGTTTTCATTGCCCGCTTAAAAGACCGTTTCGGTACGATACCCGAACAAGGCTTGGAATTGATCCGGGTCGTACAACTGCGCCGCCTTGGAAAACAATCAGGATTCGAAAAGATCATGCTGAAAAAAGGCATGATGAATCTTCATCTTGTCAAAGATAATGACAGCCCCTATTACCAAAGCAAAGCATTCGGCAAGTTATTAGCTTATATTCAGAAATATCCGAAAAACTGCAACCTGCGCGACCAGGCCGGAAAACGAAGCCTGATCATTAAAAATATTCCCGATGTACAGACCGCCTGCAAATGCCTGACGGAACTACTAAATGAAAATCCCGGGTAACAAATCCGCACGATAACAGGATGTAATAACGTTTGCAAAAATGTCATATTTGAAAATAAAAAAATCATTTTCATAATTGAATCATTCAAAAAATATACGACTTTTGAAGATCGTTTATTTAGTTTCATAAAAGTATCTAT
>DOZP01000163.1:5146-8461 GCA_003517945.1 Porphyromonadaceae bacterium
GTGGGAGGCGCTGAAATATTCCGATGGGAAAAATAATTCTAAAATAATTAAGACCATGAAAAAGTTTACATTATTTTCATTTATCGCAACAATCATTTTATCTGCCGCCACATCGTGCAGTGATACCGGCAACAATACTTCAACGGAAACCTTCAACCGGATAGAGGCCGGTTTTAAAAAACCGGACAGTATGCAATTAGCCGTATACTGGTATTGGATTTCGGACAATCTTTCCAAAGAAGGCGTAATAAAAGATCTGGAATCAATGAAACAGGTCGGTATCAATCGTGCGTTCATAGGAAACATCGGCCTTGACGAACCCGGGATATCTTACGGGAAAGTCAAACTATTATCTCCCGAATGGTGGGAAATAACACACACGGCATTAAAAAAAGCCACCGAGCTGGATATTGAGATCGGTATCTTTAACTCTCCCGGATGGAGCCAGTCGGGAGGGCCATGGGTCAAACCCGAACAATCCATGCGCTATCTCGCATCTTCCGAAATAAAGGTAAAAGGCCCGCAGAAAGCAACCGGTATCAAACTTCCCGAAGTGGCGAAAGATGCGATGGAAGATGTAAAAATAATAGCCTATCCGGTACCCGGCAACGGACAACCTGTCACTGAAAAAAGCTGGAAGTTACAAAAGAAAAGCGGAGAAGCGCTTACCCTTGATATGTCACTCGGAAAACCGGCGCCAATCCGTACATTTATATTTAAAACGGAAACACCCGACAGGATAATAGCCGAAGCGGAACTTCTGGTTAAAGACGGAACATCCTGGCGTTCATTGAAAAAAATACATATTGACAGAAGCAATCCCGCGCTCAATGTCGGATTTGATCCGTATGCGCCTATCGTCATTTCGGTTCCGGAAACAAACGCTTCCGATTTTCGTTTTGTTATGTCGACCGAACAGAGCAGAGGAAATGCGGAAGTGACCTTAACGACGCAACCATTGGTTGAACGTTATCCCGAAAAGACGCTGGCGAAAATGTTTCAGACTCCCCTACCCATGTGGGACGATTATCTTTGGGAAAAACAACCTGAAATAGCAGACGATCTATGCGTAGACCCCCTGAAAGTGATTGACCTGACTGATAAAGTCCGGAATGGTGTTTTATCATGGGACATACCCGAAGGCGAATGGATTATTTTACGTACGGCCATGCGCACCACAGGCGTGGAAAACGCTCCGGCGTCGCCCGAAGGACGAGGGCTGGAAATTGATAAAATAAACAAACAACACATCGCTTCACATTTTGATGCGTTTATCGGTGAAATCCTTCGCAGGATACCCGAAGAAGACCGTAAGACATTTAAAGTGATCGTAGAAGACAGCTATGAAACCGGCGGACTGAACTGGACAGACGATATGATTGAAAAATTCCGGGCTGTTTACGGATATGACCCGGTACCCTATATACCTGTATTAGAAGGAATTGTTGTAGGAAGCCAGGATTTATCCGATCGCTTTCTGTGGGATTTAAGACGCCTGATTGCCGATCGTGTCGCTTATGATTACGTAGGAGGATTACGTGAAATAAGTAATAAACACGGACTGACTACGTGGCTCGAAAACTACGGCCACTGGGGATTTCCGGGAGAATTTCTTATGTACGGAGGCCAGTCGGACGAAATAGGAGGAGAATTTTGGAGCGAAGGCTCGCTTGGCGATATTGAAAACCATGCGGCGGCTTCATGCGGACATACCTATGGCAAACGTAAAATCTGGGCGGAATCCTGTACAAGCGGAGGGCCTGTATTCAGCCGTTATCCGAACATCATGAAGCAACGACTTGACCGCTTTTTTACGGAAGGGATCAACTCCACCCTGTTACATGTATACATTCATCAACCCTATGAAGATAAAAATCCGGGAATGGCGGCCTGGTTCGGAAATGAATTTAACCGGAAAAACACATGGTATGACCATATGGATGTTTTCGGTCAATACCTGAAACGTTGTAACCTGATGCTGCAACAAGGTTTGTTTGTCGCCGATGTAGCCTATTTCATCGGGGAAGATGCGCCTAAAATGACCGGTATACGCACTCCGGAATTACCAAAAGGATACGCATTCGATTATATGAACGCCGAAGTGCTTCTTACGCGCGCATCCGTAAAAGACGGTAAATTAACACTACCCGACGGTATGCAATACAGCCTGCTTGTTCTTCCGCAATTGGAATCGATGCGTCCGGAAGTGCTGAACAAAATAAAAGAGTTGGTAGATGAAGGGCTTGTCATAGTAGGACCCGCCCCAAAACATTCCCCAAGTTTACAGAATTACCCGGATGCCGACAAACAGATCACGGAACTGGCCTCCGCACTATGGGGCAACGGAAGTGAAAAAATACGTACGGTAGGTAAAGGTAAAGTGTTTGCCGACGGACATTCCATAGAAGAAGTGTTTGCCGCCATCAACGTGCAACCCGACCTCGTCATAAAAGAAGACCCGCAGGCTTTATTTATACACCGGACATTACCTGACGGAGATATCTATTTCATTTCGAATCAGAGCGATAAACCCATCGCGATAAATCCGCAATTCCGCATTGCCGGAAAAATGCCGGAACTATGGAATCCGCTCACAAATGAAATACGTGAATTAAAAGAGTTTGAAACGTCCGGAAAAACGACCACCGTCCCCTTGCAGTTACAAGGATTTGAAAGTTCTTTTATCGTATTCCGTAAAAACGGTAAACCTTCCGCATCACACAAAAACTTCCCTGAAAAAGAATTGATTGCAACGGTTTCCGCTCCATGGGAGGTTTCCTTCGAACCGGGTAAACGCGGGCCTGAAGAAACGGTCACATTCAATAAACTCGAAGACTGGAGCCAATCATCCGACGAACGCATCCGTTATTTTTCAGGAAAAGCATTCTACAAGACCAGATTCAATGCGATGTCCATACCGCAGAAACAACTGTACATCGACTTGGGCAAAGTGATGGTGATGGCAAAAGTTAAAATAAACGGAACGTATTCCGGCGGTGTATGGACAAGCCCATACCGGGTAAACATCACCGGATTGTTGAAAGAAGGAGAAAACACGGTAGAAGTAGAGGTGGCTAATAACTGGATGAACCGCCTGATCGGCGACCAGCAATTGCCGGAAAAAGACCGTCCGACATGGGTAAATGTAAATCCGTGGAAAGCAGACTCCCCGCTACAAACGTCAGGCCTCCTCGGACCGGTTGAAATCCTAGCTTATTAAAGGCCGAACATTTACACCTCACACCAAACTATTTTTCAAGTTTCTAATCATTCAGAGAATATTCTCTAAATGATTAGAAATTTATTATTGATCTT
>DOZP01000079.1 GCA_003517945.1 Porphyromonadaceae bacterium
GGTGCCTTACGTCTTTGTGGGCGACTATCTCGAATCCTCACCGCAGGGACGGGCCGAATGGTTGGTGCCGATTGCCGCCATGTGCGGTCTTTTCGACGACGGAACAGCGCGATTCGGTGAGATTGCGCGCGCTTACGACACATTGCGCGACAGCGTTGCGACACTATCGGACGGTAGCCGCCCCGAAGTGATGTTCAACGCTCCCTACCGCGATGTGTGGTACGTTCCGGGCGACGACAACTACATGATTCGCCTCATTCGCGACGCGGGGGGCGAGTATGTTTGCCGCGGAGTAGAAGGGCAAGACAGTCGACCCATCGACATCGAAGAGGCGTATGTGGCGATGCGAAGGGCCGAGGTGTGGATTAACACCAACGACTACACGACCATGGTCGCCCTCGTAGCCGACAATCCGCGTTTCGCCTCGACTCCGCCCGTGTCGGAGGGTCGCGTTTACAACAACAACGCACGCACCACTCCCGCGGGAGGGAGCGATTTCTGGGAGTCGGGCGTGGTGCGGCCCCACATTATACTCCGCGACTTGGTCGGTATTTTGCATCCCGGCCTGTTGCCCAATCACCGATTAGTTTATTATGAGCAATTACAATAAAACGGCATAATCATAATATCTCTGCAAAGTTATAAATTTATTTTATACATACTTAGCCATTTTAGAAAATATTTGTATATTTGCACTATGAATACATGCAATATGAGAGCGGAAAAAGATATATTAAAGATAAAAGCTGTTCTTCTCTATATGCTTAATAAATTTGATGAAAAAGTCGATTTTATCAAATTGTTTAAGTTATTGTATTTAGCCCAAAAAGAACACCTGAGACTTTATGGTATCCCTTTGATTAAAGATGATTTCTATACTTTTAAAGCAGGGCCGGCACCGAGCATTATATATAATATTTGCAAGTTTGCTAAGGGTGAATGTTCTGATAAGTCATTAGAATTAATTGCTAAAACTATTCAAGTTACCACTGAGAAAGATAAAAAGGTGAATTTTGTTAAAGCCTTGGAAAACCCTGACATGAATAGATTATCCAAAAGTAATTTACGTGTTATTGATGACATATATGATAAATATCAAGCGTGTTCGTCAAGTAAGCTATCCAATATAACACACGACGCGGCCTGGAGAAAGAATTGGAATGAAGATGAAAAGAAACCTAAGAAAATTCCAATAAATGATATTGTATTAGCAGCTGGTGTTTCTGATGGAATGAGGAAATATATCCAAGAGTCTTTACTTATGAATGGCATGTCATAAAATTTGGATGTATTGGAATGGGGAAGCGGGGTATTTTTTCACATATTGAAAGTAGTGCGATTTCTAATTTACAGGCATTGAAAAATGAGCTCTTTCTTAAAGAGGGGAGTATTCATACGCTTAAATTAACGGAAGAGGATGGCATTGTAATCCCGGAAAAAGAAAAGGAACAGGGATTTCACACAAAACATGTGGTTATTATTGGTCATAACGAAAATGAATATTATGGTTGTGTCTTGATTCAATCAACACCCAATCGGAATATACATTCTTTAGAAACCATAAAAAAAGACTTTCAGGTATATATGCAAAAAATAGTTGGTGATTGATAGCTGTAGGGTGTGTTATTATTGAGATATAAGAAAGTTTATTGAAATTCGTTTCAATAAACTTTTTTGTTATGGACAAGACAAGGAGATTCCGGTGTTGGGCATGTGGCAGTTTAGCTGTCATAAAATGGGGTAAACAACAGGGTAAACAGCGGTACAGCTGTAAGGATTGCGGGATATTCTCTACCCGCAGCAATCCCGGAGTGAGCAAAAAGAATCGGGAAATCTGGTTCAGAGAATGGATCACCGGCAAACAGACGTTTACCCAATTAGTAGCTAAGAGTGGGTATAGTGAACGTACCCTGAAGTATTATTTCTATGATTATCTGGAACATTACCCGAGGTGGCAGATACGGCGTTCAGAAAGTGTTAATTTATTGGTAGATGGCACTTATTTCGCCAATAAGGTATGTTTGGTTTTGTATCGTGACGACCGTGTTAAAGCTACTGTTTTATACCGTCTTACGGATGGCGAATGGGAAGAGGAGCTGCGGGAAGACATTGAGAATCTGCTGAATTTGGGTATTATTATCGAAAGTATCACTTGCGACGGAGTACGCAATCTGCTTCGTGCCATACGAAAAGTCTCGCCGGATACCGTTATCCAACGGTGTTTAGCCCACATTCAGCGAGAGACTTTACAATGGTTAACCCGTCGTCCGCAAAGCCAGGCAGGTTATGAACTGCGTGAAATCATTAAACGCCTGCACACTATTGATGACCGCAACAAATGGGGATACTGGGTCGTGGATATAGTCAGATGGTATGACAGGCACAAAGATTTTGTTAATGCTAAATCCTACCAACCTCAAACTAAACGCTACTGGTATACCCACAAAAGTGTTCGCAAAGCTTTTATCCATATCAGACGGGCTTTGCCTGATATGTTCCATTATTTAGATAACCCCAAAATACCGAAAACAACCAATGCCTTAGAATCGTTCTTTGGCCATTTAAAGCAGAATATATCCTTACACAGAGGCTTATCCAAAGAGCATTATAAAAATTATCTCAAATGGTATTTATTCTTCAAAAGTAACGAAAAATAAGGTTTTTTTAGCCATAGCAGGATACCGGCAGAAAGAAAAAGGAGCAAGATTAACCATTGCTCCTTCTGCCGTTTATCCGTAAAGCCTATTGCTGGTGAGTTGCTCCTCAGCAGTGCTCACTTCCTCTTCAACTTTACACCGACAATGATACAAATTATTTTTCTATTTTCCACCAACTATTTTTTGCATCATTACC
>DOZP01000280.1 GCA_003517945.1 Porphyromonadaceae bacterium
CGTTAATCATACAACGCTATAAATACGACAAAAAAAAACGCGTTGATTATTATGGTGACAAGCCAACCCCATATGATAATCTGGACGAAACGATTGGTAACACTACCGATGATTGGTGGTTAAAGTTTAATGCATTAAATACCGCACAAAAAGAGCAAGCAGAAAGGATTATATCGGAAAATAGATTCTCTGACGTAGATATAGATGTTTCAGATGAGGACGTTAAATCAGTGCTTAAGTTTTACCAAATTAAACGTGATGAAGCGTGAACTTTAAGTGCTATAACCTGACTTTTACATCAGACNNTCGCTTTTTGCTGTAAAAGTCAGGGCGAAAGCGAAATTTCAAACGCGGAAAATATAATACTCACACGTAAAAAAATTCGTTGGTATGCGAACGAACGGCTTACTTTTTCCGATGAAAATGAAACGACACGGATAGAAATTACGTTTATGATATAACCTGACTTTTACATCAGACAAAGAAAAATCGAGTAAAAAGGCAGTGAAATGAGGGCATTCGCAGTTGTGCTTGCAGTAGTGATACAGTGATGATACAATGTGATACGTAAAGAAGGTGTCGCATTGATAAAGATGAATAAGGTAAAACGCAGGGGTAACATATTAACCTGGGTGGGTGTAGTTGAATCTTATCGTCCAGGCGGTGGCGCGCAGCCAAAGCAACGGACTATAAAATCATTCGGTTATCTGGAAGATCAAGCCGACCCGATAACATTTATGAAAACCGTCGAAGAATTTAATGCGTCATACCGAACAGAAGCGCCCGAATTAAAGGTTGAGTTTGAAGTATCGTCCAAAATGTACAGCGCGGAGAACCGTCGCCAGAATTATGGCTGGAAGTATTTGTCATCGGTGTACGACATGCTTTCGATTGACAGCTTCATAGGTAAATATATTAAGGATAATAACATTCAAGTCGGTTATAAGCCATCAGAAATATTTAAATATTTGGTACTGTCACGGATATTGAATCCGGATTCGAAGCGAGCAAGCTGTCAAATGAAAAACGGTCTTTATGAGATGACCACGGACTTTACTCTACAAGATGTATATCGCTCGTTGGACGTGTTATCAAGATTTGAAATAGAACTTCAAAGGCACTTAAACAATCGGGTGAAAGCGAAAATAGGCCGAGACTTAACCAACGCGTTTTACGATGTAACGAACTATTATTTCGAGATAGACTTTCCGGACGGGGCGGAAGACCTTCGCAAAAGAGGGGTATCCAAAGAACACCGTGTAGACCCGATAAGCGCGATGGGATTGTTCATGGATTCCAACGGCATTCCGGTGAGCATGTCAATCTTCCCCGGCAACACCAGTGAATCGCTGACGCTTCAGCCAACGATGCGCGACGTAAAGGCATCCTACGGTCTTGGCAGGTTAGTTGTGGTAGCGGACAAGGGCTTAAATACAAGCAAGAATATAGATGCAATAATAAACAACGGCGACGGCTTTATTTTCTCCCAGGTGCTCAGAGGTACGAAAGGACAACGGTATCACGAGAAGCTTTTTAACGGTTCGGGTTGGGTCGTGAATAAAGAAGGCTCTTATCGTTACAAATTATTCGAGGAAGAGTATACGGGCATTAACATGGAAGGTAAAAAGGAAATTCGTACCCGCAAGACACTTTTGTATTGGGACAAATCGGATGCTGATATGGCAAAACGCAAACGGGAAGAAAAGCTGGAAAAAGCCGCCCGTTCGGTCAAGAACAATGCTTACAGCATTAAAAAGGGTGTTGACGAGTACACCAAGGATAATGTAGTAGATAAGGGAACTGGTGAGATTTTAGAAAACATAATAACCAAACGGAGCGTCAACATTGAGAAAGCGGAGCGGGATTCATTATTCGACGGATATTTTTGCATTATTACCAGTGAACTTGATTATGGCGAGCGAAAAATCCGTCAGGCCTACGGTGGTTTATGGCGCATTGAGCAATCTTTTCGTATAATGAAATCAGATTTATACGCAAGGCCGGTATTCGTACGTAAAAATGAGCATATCCGCGCACACTTCCTGATCTGCTTTGTTGCATTGTTAATCATTAGGATTATCCAACATCAAATGGGTAATAAGGCTTTATCTGTGGAACGCATTGCCCGTACATTGAACGCCGCTACGTTACGAGTTTTAAAGGGCGGAGTGGTTCAACTGGATGATGTTGGCGGTGTAATCGCTTTCAAGAAACGGATAAATAAAAGCGGTGAGCTTGTTGATACGCTGGAGTATTCAAATGACGACGAAATCGCTTTAGACTTCAAGCTTATTCAAGAGGCCTTCGGCACGGCAATTGATAAAGTCTATTACCGGCAAGAAGTATTTAACAGGTGTATTAAGGCCGTCACCTTGGATAAAACCCACAGACGCATCACTGCGGCGGAAAGGTAAGACGCAAATGATATACGCGCTTTTTGGCGTTACCTGCGTAGGCAAAACAACAATAGGAAAAGCGGTAAGCGAAAGATTAGGTTATTGCTTTTACGATTTGGACACAGAGATAAAATCATTTTACAACGATACGCTGACAAACATATATGATAGTTGTATATGCAGGCATGAGATTGATTCAAAAAAGGCTACCGTATTAAAAAATATACTTGATAAATGCGGCGGTAATACGATTATCGCAGTTTCACCGATTTACTACACAACGCTGTATAAAACGATGTTTATAAAACAAGGCGTATTTCCGATTGTTTTGGAAGATACCCCGGAAAACATCGCAGACAGACTTGTCTACACCGACTTCGAAGATAAAGTAATCGAACACCCAACAAATATTAACCGAAAGCAAGAGGTTAAGGACATCCGTTACTTCATTAACCGTTATAAAAATGCTTACAGTAGAATTGGTTGTCATTACCATATAAATGGGGAATCCATTGATGATGCCGCTAACGGTATCATTAATGAAATAATTAAACGGGTTGATT
>DOZP01000192.1:0-2262 GCA_003517945.1 Porphyromonadaceae bacterium
CCGAAGGCGTCACTATCAATATCAGTAATGCCTTCGTTTAGTTGGATATCAACTAATTTTTCACATCCATAGAAAGCCGACGATGGTATTGTTTTCCATGATTTCGGGAGGCTGATCCGTTCAATCAAACTGTAACTAAATATCCCTCGGGCTATTTCGGTTGCCGACTCCGGAATGGAAATCGTTTGTGATTTACAATATGTAAATGCATTCGCACCTATGTGTGTTACCGATTCCGGAATGGAAATTGTTTGTATTTCACAACTTACAAATGCGTCTATACCTATTTCCGTAACTGATAAAGGAATCTCAATCGAAGACAATTTGGATTCCCAAAAGGCTCCCGAACCGATTTTTTCTACCGTATTCGGTATGGAATACCCGCCTGTTTTTTTCAATGGGAAAGAATACAGGATTGTTTTGTTTTTATCAAATAAAATTCCGTCTGATGCGGAATAGCTGTTATTATCTTTATCTACACCGTATGAAATTCTACTATAAAAACCGAAATGGGTCAAGGTCGAAGGTATAAAAAGCGTATCCAATACACTTGGAATGGATTCGATTGAATTTACACCTTCCCGTAAAATCATGGAATGGATGTTGTCGCAAGATATAAATACCTTGCTTTCAATAATTTTAGCTGCTATATCAACAATTTCTAAATTTTTACATTGAAAAAATGCTTCTTCCCTGACTCTTAAAACAGTTGATGGAATTTTTATCTTTTTCAGGCTATAACAGTTTTGAAAAGCCCCAACTCCAATATCTGTTACTCCATACTGAATATTCAGAGAGTCTAAGCGCTCACATTCAAAAAAAGCCATCTTACCGACAGTTCCATTTCGTATAACTACCGTTTTGAGATTTTTATTCTCACGAAAGGCGTTATCATCTATTGTGCCGCCAACATTCAGATAGGTCAACTTACTATTTGCGAAAGCATAACTGCCAATACTGGCGTTATTCGGCAAAGAAAGGGAATCCAAAGCAACTGATTGGAATGCGTAGCTATATATCGTGGTTAATATTGAAGGGAAATTTATTTTTTTCAGATTCGTGCAACCTGCGAAGCCGGATTCTCCTATGGAGCCAATGTCTTTTCCCAAAATGACAGTATCTACATTATTTAATGATACGAATGCATTAGTCCCGATTGATTTGACGCCATCTTCAATGATTACTTTTTTTATATTCGATCGGTATTGATACCATGGAGCATTTATCTCAGAATAATAATTACCATAACCATCCATATTTCCGGTTCCGCTGATTGTCAGTGTTGTATACTCTAATCTCCAAGTGAGATTTTCGCCACATGTGCCGCTTTGCGCCATACAGACAATACTATTTGAGAAAATCAAAAATAGCATAATCAGATTTTTTGTAATGTTTGTTTTCATGTTTTTATTGTTTTGTTATTAATTTTATTGTTAATATGACACAAATGTAATGATTAATATGTAAAAATAAAAAATACTTGTTGTTATTTTTCTTTTTTAATGTTTTGCAAATTGTTACGATATACCATTGGATAAATGGTGTGGATCTGCATGGTTTCCGGTAAAACTGAACAGCGCTTACCGGCCGAAAAAGCATGATTTGAAAAAGGGACGGACCGGTACGGGGCCGCATACGTTCGGACCGTGTGAATTATCCGGATATGCCGGATGGGGGATAATCCGGGCCGTAATATCTGTTTGTCATGATAATGTATGGCGAAAATCATCCTGATCAGGTATTGTGTATTCCGGATTTTTAACCGACCTTTGTATCCGAAAATTTTATATAACTATTTTAAGATTAAAGATTATGAGAATAGAAAAAATTGTATCTCGTGAGATTCTTGATTCCCGTGGTAATCCTACGGTTGAGGTAGATGTGATGCTGGAATGCGGAGTGATGGGACGTGCGTCTGTTCCGTCGGGCGCTTCTACCGGTGAAAACGAAGCGTTGGAATTGCGCGACGGTGACAAATCACGTTATCTGGGTAAAGGAGTGTTGAAAGCCGTTTCGAATGTAAATGATGTGATTGCTCCGGCTCTTATCGGTATGTCTACACTTGAACAACGTGCCATTGATAAAAAAATGTTGGCATTGGACGGGACGTCTACAAAGTCAAAATTAGGTGCTAATGCTATTCTGGGCGTTTCGCTGGCGGTTGCAAAGGCGGCTGCCAATTACCTGGATATTCCTTTGTACAGGTATATCGGCGGAACGAATACATATACATTGCCTGTTCCGATGATGAACATCATCAAC
>DOZP01000192.1:2275-4134 GCA_003517945.1 Porphyromonadaceae bacterium
AGGCGCTCCTTCTTTCAAAGAAGGTCTTCGTTGTGGCGCCGAAGTGTTCCATGCTTTGAAAAAAGTACTTCATGACAGAGGGCTTAGCACGGCAGTCGGTGACGAAGGTGGTTTCGCTCCCGCATTGAACGGAACGGAAGACGCGCTGGAATCAATTATCAAAGCGATTGAGGCAGCAGGTTACAAAGCCGGCGTTGATGTAATGATCGGTCTTGACTGTGCTTCTTCCGAATTTTATAAAGATGGCGTCTATGACTATTCTAAATTCGAAGGCGCCGGCGGTGCGAAACGTACTTCTGCCGAACAGGCTGATTACCTGGCTGAATTAGTGGCAAAATATCCGATTGATTCGATTGAAGACGGTATGAGCGAAAACGACTGGGACGGCTGGAAATTGCTGACGGATAAGATTGGTGACAAATGCCAGTTGGTGGGCGACGACCTGTTCGTGACAAACGTAGAATTCCTGAAGAAAGGTATTGAACTGGGCTGCGGTAACTCTATCCTGATCAAGGTAAATCAGATCGGTTCGTTGAGCGAAACACTGGATGCGATTGAAATGGCTCACCGTCATGGATATACTTCCGTAACAAGTCATCGTTCGGGCGAAACGGAAGATGCGACTATCGCTGATATCGCTGTTGCAACCAATAGCGGTCAGATAAAAACAGGTTCTTTGAGTCGCAGCGACCGTATGGCTAAATACAATCAGTTGTTACGCATTGAAGAAGAATTAGGAAGTTTAGCTGTTTACGGATATAAACGGATTAAGTAATAACACTTTGAGTGAATAAATGATCAATTGGAGATAGCGTCTTTGTAAAAAGGCGCTATTTTGCATTATAAAGGGAATGGTTAATAGACAGGGTTAAAAAAAGCCGGTGATTGTGTATACGGCAAAGCCTGCAACCCATGCGACGGCAGTGCTGTATATGGCGGAGAACAAGGCCCATTTCCAGCCGGCTTCGTTGCGTATGGCGGCCAATGCTGCGATACATGGGAAATACAACAGGATGAATACCATGAATGCCAGCGCTGAGCGTTGTGTAAAATCTTCGGATGTTATAAGTGTCTTGGAGAGCGTCGCTTCGTTTTCATTCTTGTACAGTACGCCCAATGTGCTTACGACAATTTCTTTTGCGGCGGTTCCCGAGAGAAGGGCAACGGTTGCTTTCCAGTTGAGTCCCAGCGGTCTCATGACCGGTTCACAGCGTTTGCCGATCTGTCCCAGGAATGAATCTTCGAATGATTGTCCGGTATTGTTGCCGGATGAAATGACCGTTGCGTGATTCGCATCCTGTGTTGCCGCCATGGTGGTTTGTGCGGTTTCGCTTGCTTTGTTGTGCGGGAAATTCTGTGGATAGTAGCTCAGGAACCAGATGATAACGGAAGCGACAAGTATGATTCCTCCCATCTTTTTCAGGTATTGCTCGCCTTTATCCCACATGTGTTTCAGGGTTGCGTTTAGTGTCGGCATACGGTATGGCGGCAGTTCCATGACGAAAGGTGTTTCTTCTTTTTTGAAATATGTTTTCCGGAAAACTTTGGCTGTCAGTATGGCAATGATGATACCCAGTATATACATGGATATTAGAATGGTTCCGGCATGGTCGGGGAAGAATGTGCCGGCAAGGAGTACAAATACGGGTATTCGCGCACTGCATGACATGAACGGATTGATGAGTATCGTTATCAGGCGGCTGCTGTGGCTTTCGATCGTTCGTGTCGCCATGATAGCGGGCACGTTACATCCGAATCCCATGATAAGGGGAATGAATGATTTGCCGTGCAGTCCCATTTTATGCATGATTTTGTCCATGATAAATGCGGCGCGCGCCATATATCCGGAATCTTCCATA
>DOZP01000192.1:4195-4990 GCA_003517945.1 Porphyromonadaceae bacterium
TCCGGCATATTCCCGGAAATAAAATCGCTGAGTTTTTCGACACCCAGTTCAATCCATTCCTGGGGATAAGCGCCCAGGTAGAAGGTCGCCATAAACATGATCCACATCAACAGGATAAATATGGGGAAACCGAGCCATTTATTTGTAACGAGACCGTCGATATAGCGGGTCTTCTTGTTGGAATCAATCGTCCCCTCCGTATACGTCTCTTTCAGCGCTCCTTCAATGAACCCGTATTTGGCATCGGAAATAACCGTTTCTATATCCTCATTTGTCTGATGTTCTATACGCTCCGCCGCTTTGCCGGCAAACTTTTTCCACTTATTGTAGTCGGAACAATGGCTCAATAATGTTTCGATTTCTTTATCATGTTCCAGCAGTTTTATCGCCCAGTAGCGTGCCGGGAATTGCTGCGGCACATCATTGCTCCGGCGTATCATCTCGTTGAGTGTTGTTATTTCAGGTTCCGATACCGTTCCGTAGTAGATATGGATGTGGCGGGCTATTTTATTACGGTTTTCAAATATGTCGATGACCGTATCCAGCAGAATATCAAGTCCCTTTTTGTTTTTGGCCACTGTAGGGATCATCGGCACTCCGATCATTCCTCCCAGTTTCTTATAGTCAAGTTTGGCGCCGCTGGCCTGTAGCTCGTCATACATGTTGAGCGCGACGACCATACGCGGATTGAGGTCTATCAGTTCGGTGGTAAGATACAGGTTGCGTTCGATATTGGAGGCAACGACCGTATCTATAATTACATCGGGCATCTGTTCAAAAATATGCCTGCGTACA
>DOZP01000285.1:0-11000 GCA_003517945.1 Porphyromonadaceae bacterium
ACAGCGGAATGCGAACTGCCGGAACAATGGATTGGCCGGCGTATACAGCCTGTTCCGGTTTTCTATCATGTATTTTTTGTTGATACATTCTTCAGGATCTTCTATTTTTTGTATGACATCAAATATAGCATCGCCTGTTTCGTTCAGCCACTTTTGTTCGGGAATGTAAAATCCCATTTTTTGTTTTCGCCAGCAGATTTCATCAGGGACAATACCCACCATGGCTTTTCGCTGAAGGTATTTGTTCCATCCGTTATGGATTTTGTAGGATGACGGAATGGAGAAAATGAATTCCGTCAGATCAGGATTATTTGATAATGGCATTACGCATTCGATACCGTGTGATGCTGCGGAGTGTTCGCCCCAACGTAGAATGTTTCCTAAAAACAGGGTGTAGCTCTCGAAAAGAGCATCGTTCAGTATCTCTTTTTTTATTTCGGGTAGTGGCGACGGTTGATTAAAATAAAGCTCCCTTTCGTGAGGCATTAGTGATTCATATTGAAATTTCCGTTTCTTTTGAGCCAGTTTTTCCGGATGATAATAGTGTGCTTTGGACCACAATTTCAGACGGCGTATCAGCATATCCTTTTGGGTCATACCCGAATTGCCGACCCGGGATAATTCGTGCCGCCAGTGACTCCATTCTCCGTTTTTGCGTAAGGATTGCAGGAATAACGGAAAATATTCCGGATAACCTCCGAGCATTTCGTCACCACCCTGTCCGTCTATAAAAACAGGCTGTCCCTGTTTTTTTATTTCTTCCATCATACGGTATTGGGCAATAGAGCTGGCATTATACAGCGGGATGTTATGTACACGATTGGCTTCGGATAAATATTCCGGGATATTTTCGGAGGTACATACCACCTTAATCCATTCGACTCCCGTATGGCGTACTACTTTCTCCGCCCAGTATGCTTCGCCACCGTCATAGCTATCTGTTGTGGTATAAGCAACGATGTCTCTTTGGGGATCCATTTTTTTCGCCGTACATATGAGTGAGGAACTATCCATTCCCCCACTGACCCCTATCGCTAAAGGCCCGTCGGACAGTTGTATATTCGCCCGTACGGAATCAGTCAGCATACTACTCAGTTTATCCGCATATTGTTTCCCGAACGAACTGTTATACGGTTCTCTGCTGTGATTATAGGGTAGTGAATAATATCTTTCAATTGTCAGCGTATCACTTTCTATCTCATATTTGACAACGTGCGACGGTTCAATGGAATGTATGTCAGTGAAAAAATACTGATCCTGCCTGCCAATATTTCCCCAAAGCAGATAGTCGATGACCGTACGCCTGTTGATGCTGCGGACATCATCGAAAAGTGCGTACAGTGTGCGACTTTCGGATGCAAGTGCAAATTGTCTTCCGTTATTGCAGAAATACAAAGGTCTGCATCCGAAATGATCCCGGGCGCCGTATATTGTTTTATTTCCGGCGTCAATACAGATCAACGACCAGTATCCCTTGAGTTTTTTGAAACAGGCGCTTCCTTCACGTTTAATTAGTTGTAGTACGATTTCCGGATCATTTGCCTGATCGGTCTCTATAGACAACTCCTTACAAAGTTCGGATTTGTTGATAAGCCGTCCTTCGAAAAAAAGAAGATAACCATTACAGGACGCGATGGGTGGAGCGCCGTTTACTGCGGAACAGGAACCGGCTATCATGCGGGCTGTTGTGCCGGAAGGGTTTGCATAAAGCATCGCCCTGTTGAAAATATATGATGTATAAGTTCCGGATCCTCTGTGGGATAGTGTTTTGAGGCCCTTGTCCAGTAATTCTTTAAGACTTGATGAGGATGTGTCTTTTTTTTTGTAAATAGTTAATAATCCGTTCATAAAACCTGCTGCACAATCTATTAATTACAATTGGCAGAAAGACGGGAATTTGATTGATCGTGCATACAAATATCAGCATTAATATTTAATTGTCCAAACCGCCACAATAAAAAACTTTTTTTTTCGTACTACAAGTAAAGTATGTAAAAATTGTATCTTTGTTCCCCGGAAAAATAATTCATGAGTAAAATAGATTCAAAATGAAAGTATGCAGAAGATGCATTTTAACTGATGCTTATCCCGGAATTACCTTCGATCATGAAGAAACCTGCTCCATGTGTGCATCAAATCATGTATTTGAACCATATGGGGAGGATAAGTTGATGCGGATTATAGAGGCGAAGAAAGCCGGAAAACGGGGTGAATATGACGCCCTGGTTCCTTTGAGCGGAGGTAAGGATAGTATGTATATACTCTATCTGGCCGTAAAAGTGTATAAGCTTAAAGTTTTGACAATGACTTATGATAATGGTTTTGTAAGTCAATTGGCGGTAGATAATATGGAGCGGGCGGTAAAAAGGATGGGCGTAAAACATATCGTTTGCAAGCCGGATTTTGATGTGCTGAGCAAAATATACAGAAGCATGCTTCTCCGTTCGGGAGATATTTGCGGGGCGTGTGGTATTGCGATTAAGGCGAATATGTTTAAAGTCGCAAGTGATTATAAAATACCGATGATCTTACTTGGCACATCACCCCTTGAAGAAGACTCCTTTCTGCCCGATACGACACAGGACGTCGGCCGTTTTAAATATATCATGAAAGAAGCGGGTGAGGTAAGCAGGAAAGAAATGAATGATTTTCTTATTTATCCCGGCATGAGTTATATCAGGCTGTCTCTGGGTAAACGGACGGGTAAATATGCAAAAGAAGTCTGTCCGCTGTTTTATATAAAGAATCCGTCGGATAAGGAAATGGGAGAAATCATAGTTCGTGAACTTGGCTGGGAGGAAGATACGAGTCGTGAATATTCGAAACATTTTGATTGTATTGTTGAACCTTTCACCAATTATGTGCGTCATCATATCTATGGTTATGAAAGAAGGGTATGCCAGTATAGTACAATGGTACGTCGTGGTGAAGTAACGAGAGAAAAAGCGTTGGCTTTATACGAATCTGACAGGGTAGGTGAAAAACCGGCTAATTATCAGCATATCTTAGATCTCCTGAAGATCGGAGAAAAAGATATGGAGGAGATACTGAAGATAAAGCCGTTGAAATATGAAAGTCATGTATCATTTGAAAACAAGTTGTTTATGAAGCTGATGAGATGGATGAATAAATGAAGATTCCGGATGAAAGTAGTCTATGATATAAAAGAGTGGAAGGAGCAGGCGGTGGTTGCTACGATCGGTTTTTTTGACGGTGTCCACTCCGGTCATTATTTTTTAATAAAAGAGATGTTGCGTATTGCTTCGGAACGTAAGCTCCCGGCGGCTGTCATTACTTTTCCCGTACATCCCCGTGTGGTTTTGCATTCGGATTACCAGCCTGAGTTACTTAACTCTTTTGAAGAGAAACTTGAACTGTTATCACAAACCGGTGTCGATTATACGATTGTGATGGATTTTACTCCGTCTCTCGCCGCCCTGACGGCGCGTGAATTTATCGCGGATGTTCTTTCAAAACAGTGGCATGTAAAGACTTTACTTGTCGGTTATGATCATCGTTTTGGTCATTCGCGCTCCGAAGGATTTGAGCAATATGTTATGTATGGTCGCACGTGCGGAATGGAAGTCCTCAATGCCGTTTCGTATAGCGATGAAGGTGTGACTTTCAGTTCTTCCGGAGTGCGTCAATTGTTATATGCAGGCAATGTTGCGGAAGCGGCCCGGATATTGGGCTATTTTTACTGCCTGAAAGGGCATGTCGTAAATGGCTATAAAGTAGGTCGTTCCATTGGTTTTCCTACGGCGAATATTGCTGTTGATGAAAAGTCTAAGATCATTCCGTCAGCCGGGTCTTATGCCGTATGGGTGGTTACCGGAGGGCAGCGATATAAAGGAATGCTTTATATAGGCTCCCGTCCGACCCTCCGGGATCAGGGGGAAATGAGTATCGAAGTCAATATGTTTGATTTTTCAGGCGATATATATGATGAGGCTGTTACGGTCGAGTTTGTTGATTTTATCCGGAAAGATATGAAATTTGATTCCCTGGATGCGCTGGGGCGGCAGATGCGGGAAGATAAAATCAAGGCGTTAACGGCGATTGACAATGCGCAATCGGCGTCCAACATTTTTTTTCACAAGGTTGAGAAAATGCACGACGGACAATGAATGTAAGGATTGAGAATTAAAAATTAAGAAATAAGTTGGAACACTTTTATGATGCCATAGACCTGCTGAAAGGAATGATCGCAATTCCATCTTTCAGTCGTGACGAAAAAGAAGTTGCGGATTTTTTGCAACAATACTGGACACGTGCGGGCCGGCACGTGAACCGCCGGGGTAATAACCTGTGGTTGTCGACCCCGGTTGATCCGGAGAAACCTACTCTATTGCTTAATTCCCATATTGATACCGTACGTCCTGTCAGTGGCTGGATCGAAGATCCTTTTACTCCGGACAAAGCGGAGAGTGATCTGATTTACGGATTGGGGAGTAATGACGCCGGCGCTTCGGTCGTATCTTTGTACGAAGCGTTTACAATCCTGTCGCAAAAGGAGCAATCCTATAACCTTATTTTTCTGGCTTCTGCCGAAGAGGAAGTATCCGGAAAAAACGGCGTGGAGAGTGTGTTGCCGCTGCTTCCCCCTGTTTCTTTTGCCGTTGTCGGAGAGCCGACGGGTATGCAGCCGGCTGTTGCCGAAAAAGGTCTTATGGTACTTGATTGTATCGTGACGGGAAAAGCCGGCCATGCTGCGCGTGATGAAGGAGTCAATGCCATATCATTGGCTATCAGGGATGTGGAATGGTTTAATACATACCGGTTTCCGGAAGAAAGCGATTTGCTGGGGGCCGTCAAAATGAGTGTTACACAGATACAGGCCGGTACGCAGCACAACGTCATACCGGATCGTTGTACCTTTGTCGTAGATATCCGGAGCAATGAATATTATTCGAATGAAGACATATTGAGCCGGATCAAAGAATGCGTCCGGTGTGAGGTGACGCCGCGCAGTACGCGCCTGAATTCTTCATGTACGGATAGATCTCATCCGTTTGTCCGGCGTGCGGTAATGATGGGCAAACAACCTTTCGGGTCTCCCACATTAAGTGATCAGGCGCTCATGCCGTTTGCTTCGGTAAAGATCGGCCCCGGTGATTCCGCCCGTTCACATAGCGCCGGCGAATATATCCGTCCCTCCGAAATACGTGAGGCTATTGATAGCTATATCATGCTGTTGGATGGGTTGGATATCCGGTATGAATAAGAATTATGCGGTGTTGAGGGTGCATAATCTGAGAGATCATCATGTTTAAAGATATTATAAACACAATCGGGGCGCGTTATTTTGTTGCTTTCCTGAACCTGTTACTGATTTTTATCAACGGCAAGGTACTGGGGCGGGAGGGTATGGGGATGGTTGGCCTTATCTATGCTTCGGCCAACCTGGCTGTTATTTTTAATAGCGTCCTGTGTGGTAATACGATTATCTACTTTATGAACCGGTATAACCTGCGTTATGTCTTTTATCCTGCTTATGGTTGGGCTTTTGCCGGTTCCGCCGTGTCGTGCGGGACGATGTTTTTTTTCAATATGCTTCCTGCAGGATACGCGATGGTTGTGTTTGCGCTGGCTGTATTGATTTCGCTCGTTACGGCCAATTCGCAGATGGTGCTCGGAAAAGATAATGTCAAAGGATTTAATATGGCATATATTCTTCAGGGAATATTGATGTTTCTGGTTTTACTCTATATCTATTATATTGCTGAGTGTAAGTCTGTAGAGGGTTATCTGGCAGGGTTGTTCCTGGCTAATCTGGGCGCCTATGTATATAGTCTGATCTTGTTGATCCCTCATTTACGGAAGAGGGAAAAAGTCGTTGCCGGAACGTCTTTTTTCAAAGCGTTGAAAGAGATGTTCGTTTACGGTATCTGGAGCGGAGCCGATAACCTGGCCGAAGGTTTGGCCACGCGTCTCAATTATTTTCTGGTGAAGAGCGCCGGCGGATACGGTTCCGTCGGTTTGCTTGATTCCGGGACGAAGATGTCGGAAAGCGTCTGGCATATTAGTAACAGTGTCAGCTATATAGAATACAACAGTGTTTCGAAAACGACTGACCGGAAAGAACAGAAACGTGTGACATTGCAGCTTTTTAAATTGACTTGTTGCGCCCTTACGGCTGTGATGGCGGTCATTGCCTGCATACCCGAATGGATTTTTACCGGGTACTTGTTGACTCCTGAGTTCGCCGGTATACGTAAGGTTATTTTAGCGTTGTCGTTCGGGATTGTCGCAATGGGAGGTAACCGTATTCTGAGCCATTATTTCATAGGGAGCGGGAATATCCGGTACAGTACGTTTTGTTCGTTATTCGGACTGGTTGTTTTATTGATTGCGGGATTTGTCCTGATTCCCGTATCCGGGGTATTCGGGGCGGCTCTTACATCCAGTATTGCTTATACAAGTATGTTGATATTTTCCCTTGTTGTTTTTATGAAAAAGACGGGTACGTCTCCGTATGAACTGATACCCTTAAAAGAAGATTGGATGACATTACGAGGAAAGCTGCGACATCGGAAGAATAAATGAATCTCATTTGATCCAGGCGGCCGGATTGAGCTTGGTGCGCTCTTTCCATATCTGGAAATGAAGAATTGTTTCGTTGCCTTTTTCCGTATCCGTAAATATTTTTCCGATTACCTGGCGCGTAGCGACCACATCCCCGGCTTTCACATAGATCTGGCTAAGGTTACTGTATACGGTAAGGTAATCCCCATGGCGGACAATTACATTGTGATTATAACCGGGCATCATGAAGACGCGTGTGACGACGC
This sequence comes from Porphyromonadaceae bacterium, assembly GCA_003517945.1. Taxonomy (GTDB): domain Bacteria; phylum Bacteroidota; class Bacteroidia; order Bacteroidales; family Tannerellaceae; genus Tannerella. Next base: position 6,792 of record DOZP01000285.1, read on the forward strand.
CTTTGAATATGGCGCGGGCTTCGGAACCGGCGGTTGTCTGTATATCAATCCCATTGTTATCGGTTTTTACATTTGATAATTTCTGGTGCTGATGCCGGCCGAAGCTTGATACAATCGCATATTTGCCGGTTAGCGGGAAGGGGAGTTTTCCTTTGTTACCGGCAAAGTCGTTGGAGAGGTGAACTTCCGATTCTGTCATGACATAGCCGGTAGCCGGTTTGGAGGCGGGAGATTTGGATACAGTATCGGATGTTGACGGAGGCGCATTTTTTTTCGACGCCTTTATATCCTCAACAATCAGGTTTTCGATTTGTTCATTTAAAGCGTTGGCCTGCTTTTTCTTTTCCTGTAACTGCTTTTGAAGATCTTTTTGTTTTCTGCTGAGGTCCCTTACTTCTTTTTGCTGAAGTTTTTCTTCGTCTTCAAGTTTTTTATTTTCTTGTTCGCGTTGTGCCAGCAGTTTCTGCTTTTCTTGGCGCGATTCTTCCAGTTCGGCTTTACGACGTACAATTTCATCCTGCTTTTTTACGATTCGCCCGGTTTCTTCTTTTTGCCAGTCGGCGTATTCACGAAGGTATCGCATGCGCCTGTATGATTGTGAGAGATTTTCGGCAGACAGGATCAGTAACATCTTGTATTGCGTCGTACGATACTCCTGTTGCTGATTTTTCATTGATTTTGCATAATTATCTTTTGTTTTGGCAAGATCCTTGTCCAATATATCAATATCGTCGCTCATCGTTTTTATTTTCGTATCGATAGCTTCTATTTCCTGTCCCAGAAGCATCACTATTTTTTTCCGGGAAAGAAGTTGTTGTGATAACAGATTCAACCGGTTGAGTGAATTTTTTGCATTGGCGCTTGTTTCATTCAAAAGTTTGGATGTCAGCTCAATATCTTCCAGCGCGGCTTTCTGTTGACGTTCCAGCTCCTGCATGGAATATAGTCCGGCGGGAATTTGCGTTGCCTGTATTTTTTTATTTGCCGTTGTTTGAGGCGAAGAGCTGTTTTTACCTGTCTGTGCAAGGGACAAAGTCGTTATACAGCTTGTGAGTAATATGATGATGCGGATATGTCTCATTGTATATCAAGCGATTTGATGATTTGTGAAAACGTTACACGCGTATATCTCTGCGGAATGGTGAAGTCTGTCTTCACCGGACGGTCTATTTCCGGAGTAGAAAAAGTGAGTGTGACGATTCCCTGTGTTTTCCGGTCTGATGTCAGTCCGGCTTTCATTTTAAAGGGGAACCGTTGTTTTTCTATGGTCTGAAAATCACTATAGTCCCACGTAAGTTTATGATTTTCATACTTATCGTTGATGGATGTGGAATGTAATTTTTCATCTTCACCGGCCGTGAATGTATAAAACATACCGGTATCGTCTTTTATCTTCAGATTAGCGGCATATCTATCTTTTGTTATGCGGAAGCGGCGTAATTGTCCGGATGAAATACTGCTTTCTCCGGGTATGAATATGTTATTTGTAAATAAGGATTGTAAATTGTGAAAATTGAAATCAATTTTCGTTTTTTCTTTTATGTCTTCATAATTTTCAGCGATGTAGCGTTTGTTCATCCGGTCGAGTATTTTTACGCTGTCACATGTCAGTTCTACGCGGAATAGTTCAATACCAAAGGGTTGTACCGATAATTGTATACGATCGTCACAGATCATTTTTAATTGAGCCCTTGCGCTCATTTCTTTCTGAGGGCCTTTGAAATCTATTTTTATACGCGCTGAAAGCGTGTTGAACCGGAATCTATGATCCAGAACGGACGCAAAAAACATCTCTTCCGATTTCGTGATCGCGGCGCCGGAACCGGTTATGCCTGCAGGTGATTTGCAGGCGGCAAACAAACATACGAACAATACACTACAGACTGTTTTGCAATATAATGGCAGCCAAATGTTACTATTCGGTTTTATCTGTTTCGATTTTGATCGTCTCTCCATCCATATCATTAAATAGTTCGTCTTCCGTTTCTTCAAAATATGTTTTCTCTGCTATTTTCCGGTCTAACGTAGGGCCGTTTTTGCCCAGTTCTTTAGCTTTTATCCATTGTTCCAGCGCTTTCTCTTTTTCGCCGGTCATGTACAGAATATCGCCGTAATGGTCTACCAACTCCGCACTGTTTGTTTTGTCTTTAGACAATGCCCGTTCGATGTACATTTTAGCTAAAAGATAATTGCCCTGTACAAAAAATATCCATGCGTAAGTATCTATATAAGTAGCGTTATCCGGTTGCATTTTGATGCACAGTGCGCTCATACGCTCCGCTTTTGTGAGGTCTCTTTTTAAAAGGGATAAATAATACGCATAGTTATTTAATACGGCAATATTTTTGTCATTGAATTTCAGCGCTTCCTCGTATGCCTCAAACGATTTGTCCGTTTCTCCGATACGAAAGTAGGTATCTCCGATCTGCCCGTAAAAATCAGAAGTAAGGCCGGGGTTCTCTTTAGGGATATGCTGAATACCGGCATAATATGTTTCTATTGCCTGTTGGTATTCTTTCTTTTGATAATATGCAATGCCAAGGTAAAGTCTGAATTCCATCGCATCGGGAAATATTTCCTGACATTTGTTGCAGATGCGTATGACCTCGTCCATATTCTGAATCTGGAATGATAGTCGCAGGAGTTGTTGCCATGCGTTGATGTTCTCCGGTTCGCTTTCCGTTACTAACTGGTACTGAAAGCGGGCTTCGTCAAATTTATTTTGTGTTGCAAGAAATTCTCCGTAGACCAGCTTTAGCCTTGATTCTTCGGGATGTTGCTCAAGAAGCGTCCGGAATAATGTATTCGCCCCGTCAATATCCTGTTTGGAGCGTTGTAATTGTACGATGTAACGGGCCAGAATACTCATTTTTGTATCCACGTCCAGTCTTTCGTTGAGCAACGCTTCCTGTATTTGTTGCTTTGCAGCCTCCCGTTGTCCTGTTTTTTCATAATAGTTAGCCATAGAAACAAGATAGTACGGCGATTCGGGATCTATTGCATATGCCTGGTTATAGTATTTCAACGCCTGTAACGTATCGTCACGTTGTAAATACAGATCACCGATTATTACCGGATAACGTGATTCCATCGGGAATTTACCGGCTAATTTTTTAAGTTCATTGAATGCGCTGTCCGGTTGTTCGATTGTCATGTATAGCTGGAATTTTTCCATGGAGATGGCTTCATGCATGCCTATACTGTTTTCCAAGGTATTATAGGTATCAATCGCTTTTCCTATTTCGCCCATTCGCGTATACGCTCCGGCAAGAAAGTAGTTAAGTTCCGGTTTTTCGGGAAAGGCGGCGGTCAGTAATTCATATTCTTCCGCAGCTTCTCCGAACATTCCCATATTGAAAAGCAATGTAGCCAGCGTACTCCGGTATTCCTGGTTTTCAGGAGCGTGAAGCACCGTTTTTTTTAATAAGGAAGCGGCTTTTTCCGGTTGGTTCAGTTGTATATAGTAAGATGAAATTTCAAACATGGCTGCCGAAGAAGTTGAGTCTATCTCAAGGCAGTGTTTAAACATTTCGTAGGACGCATCGTATTTTTCGGCCATTTTCAACCGGACGCCTTCATAATAAAAATAATCGAACCTGCGTTGCTCCGAAATACTGAGTTTCTGTTTTTGCAGGTTCGTATCGTCTTCTGCATGAACGCGGGGCATTATAAATACCGAACAAAACAGTATGCATAATGATCCGGCCAGTTTATTTATTTTTATTTGTTTTGCCATGTCCTGTTTTCACTCATCAGTTTTTACCGGTATGTCCGAATCCGCCTGCTCCGCGTTCCGTATCTTCTAATATTTCTTCCGGTTGCCATTCGACCTTCGCGTGTGATGCGATTACCATCTGGCAAATGCGCTCCCCGTCGTTTATCACAAATGGTTCGGATGACAGGTTTATCAGTATGATACCGATCTCTCCCCGGTAATCGGCATCGATAGTGCCGGGTGTGTTCAGTAGCGTAATTCCGTGTTTGATAGCAAGTCCGCTACGCGGGCGCATCTGCGCTTCGTATCCTTCCGGTAGTGCGATATATAAACCCGTAGGAACCAGTTTGCGTTCCAGTGGTTTCAGTTCTACCGGTTCGGAGAGATTTGCCCGTATATCCATGCCTGCCGATAATGCTGTTGCGTACCGGGGTAAAGCGTGATGTGACTTGTTAACTATTTTAATTTTCATACTTCTTGATTACAAATTAATA
>DOZP01000285.1:11049-13503 GCA_003517945.1 Porphyromonadaceae bacterium
GTCAATATGCATTGTTATCTTTCCTGATCAGTTCGATCAGCCTTGATACGGCATCTTCCTCCGGAATATTTTTCAATATACACGTTTTGCCTTTATACAGGCTTATGCGTCCCCGTCCGGCGCCTATGTATCCGTAGTCTGCGTCAGCCATCTCTCCCGGTCCGTTGACAATGCAGCCCATAATGCCTATTTTAAGGCCAACCATATGCGAAGTGGCCGCTTTAACCTGCGCGATCGTTTTCTGCAGATCGAATAGTGTCCTGCCGCATCCCGGACATGAGATATATTCCGTTTTACTGATCCGTACACGCGCCGCCTGCAAAATGCCGAACATATAGCCGTCAAGCGTTTCCGCATCGCAACAGTGCGTGTGGTTACTTAGCATGATGCCGTCTCCGAATCCGTCCGCAAATAAAGCGCCGAAATCCGCAGCCGCTTTTATCTGAACGGATTCGGCGTCCTCATCGTTATATGCGCGGCAGCATATAACAGGTGCGTCACATTCCGTATCCAGCAAACGGAGCATGAAGGCCCTCATTTCACCAACCGGGTTGACATGGAAGCTGGTTAGCAGGACAACAACCGTTTGGTCTGTTTTTAAAAGATCTATCATCTCATTGGTTAATTCGCCGTATGTCAGGCGGATAAACTTTATTTTCGCACGACATGCCATGAGCCGGTTTTTCTGTTGAGCGGAAAAGCAGGGATACGCTTTCATGCGCGGATCCCATTTCTCCGCGTCGATGATGTAGTTCATTGACCGGTTGTCTGTAATATTTTCCGGTGTCGTATAGATCCAGTCCGGTTTCAGGCGTTCGTTTGCCGTGTTGTGATCATGAGGTTCCGCAACGTTCCGTGTGTTGTTACCGTTTGTCCTGTCGGAAACGACTATCGGAGGATAGTCTCCGCCTATTCCGTTTACCGTCCGGCTTTTGCGTCCGGGCGGATAAATCGGATCGTATGGTATTGATGTGAAGGTGTTTACAGGCAGATGACTGATGCGTTCCGAAATATAATTTGTTAATTTTCGTGCAACCGGCATCTCTGCTTCCGGCTCTTCGCTTAATGATACCCGTATGGTATCGCCGATGCCGTCCGCAAGCAGTGTCCCTATGCCTACGGCGCTTTTGATTCTGCCGTCTTCGCCGTCGCCTGCTTCCGTTACGCCGAGGTGTAACGGATAATTCATATCTTCCGTTTCCATGGTGCGGACTAATAACCGTACCGTACGTATCATAACAATCGTATTCGACGCTTTGACGGAGATGACAACATCGTCAAATTTTTCTCCGGCGCATATACGCAGGAATTCCATACACGATTCAACCATACCTTCGGGCGTGTCTCCGTAGCGGCTCATGATGCGGTCGGAAAGCGAACCGTGATTAACGCCGATGCGTATAGCCGTATTATTTTCGCGACACAGGCGCAGGAACGGGACGAAGCGGTCGCGGATTTTTTGTAATTCTTTTGCATATGTTTCGTCCGTATAGGTGATCGTTTTGAATGTACGCGCCTTATCTACGTAATTTCCCGGATTGATACGAACTTTTTCCACATATAGCGCGGCTACGTCCGCCGCCGCCGGATTGAAATGGATATCTGCTACGAGAGGCGTCGCGTATCCTTTATCGGAAAGTCCTTCCCGTATGTTTTGCAGATTTCGCGCTTCACGTTCGCCCTGGGCCGTGAAGCGGATATACTCAGCTCCTGCGTCGATCATACGGATGGCTTGGTGAACGGCGGCATTCGTGTCCATGGTAGACACGTTTGCCATGGATTGAATCCGTACCGGATAGTTGCCCCCCAAAGGAGTATTTCCGATTCGTACGACCGATGAAAAACGGCGTTTATAGTTGAAAAAATCCATTAATTGGTTTTATGCTTATAGGAAACCTTTTTTAGGTCTTCGTTTGCTTTGACGATTTTGTTTTTGAGGCTTTCCTTATAGGTTGCTAATTTCTCCCGCAACTCTTTGTCTCCGACGGAAAGTATCTGGGCGGCGAGAATTGCGCTATTTAAGGCTCCGTTTATGCCTACGGTTGCAACCGGTATGCCCGGAGGCATCTGTACGATGGCTAAGAGCGCATCCATGCCGTCAAGGGTAGAGTTGATGGGAACTCCTATCACCGGGACGGATGTCATGGAAGCGATCACTCCACAGAGATGCGCCGCCATTCCTGCCGCCGCAATGATCACTTTAATTTCGCGTTCTTCTGCACTTTTGGCAAACTTTTCTACCGCCTCCGGTGTCCGGTGGGCCGATAGCGCATGCATTTCGAACGGAATTTCCATTTCATCCAGAAAAACGGCGGCCTTTTCCATAACAGGCAGGTCGGATGTGCTGCCCATAATAATACTTACAATCGGTTTCATGTTTATTTGTTTAAATCGTTATACTTCTTTTCTCATTCGCGCTACGGGTATTCCGAGTTGTTCGCGGTATTTGGCTAC
>DOZP01000285.1:13531-18103 GCA_003517945.1 Porphyromonadaceae bacterium
TTTTTTTTGTTTTCCGCGTCAATTTCCTCTTTGATTATCTGTTTTATTTTGCGGGTTGAGATGGTTTCGCCGCTATCCGTTTGCGTTGATTCGGAAAAGAAGAATTTCAGCGGATATATCCCGAAATTTGTTTGCACGTATTTACTGTTGCTGACGCGTGAGATTGTAGAGATATCATATCCCGTTCTTTCCGCAACATCTTTAAGTATCATTGGTTGCAGTTTGCTTTCATCTCCGGTCAGGAAAAATTCCTCTTGTAATATGATAATCACTTCCATTGTGCGCTGCAAGGTTTCCTGGCGTTGGCGGATCGCATCAATAAATCCCTGCGCCGCGTCCAGTTTCTGTTTTACAAAAAAAACGGCGTCGCGCATTTCCGACGTTTGGTTCGCTTTGTTGCCGGTATAGTCTTTCAGCATGTCGGAATATTCGCGGTTGATCCGCAAGGATGGCACTCCACGGTTATTAAGTGTCAGCGTTATTTCCCCGTTGTTTGTTTCGACGATAAAATCCGGGGTTATACGATTCATGATGGTAATCATGGAGTCGTCCCAGTTACTTCCCGGTTTGGGGTTAAGCGATATGATTTCGTGGATAGCCGCTTTCATTTGGTCTTCGTCAATATCCAGCGATTTCCGTATCTTATCATAATGTTTGCGGGTAAACTCTTCAAAATAGTTACTTAGAATCTCTATCGCCAGATCCGCGTCTTCCGTCTCTTTGCGTTTTTTTAGCTGGAGGATCAGGCATTCCTGCAGGTTTCTCGCGCCGACACCCGGCGGATCAAGGTCCTGTATTATTTTTAAAACATCCGTCAACTCTTTTTCACTGATATCTTCTCCCGACTGAAAAGCGATGTCATCGGCGATCGCACGCATATCACGCCGCAAATATCCGTCGTCATCCATATTTCCGATAATATATTCGCCGATTTTTTTATTTTTTTCAGACAGCTCATTTAGTTGCAGTTGCTGAAGCAGGTAATCGGAAAGAGATTGTTCATTATTAAAGAGGATACTTTCCCTACGTTCTTCTTTATTGCTTATTTCCGTCAGTTTATAATCCGGAATATCATCTTCGCTTATATAATCTCCAAGTGATAAATCTTCATTTGATTCCCGGTTGTCTGCCGGATTTTCCTCCGTACTGTAATCGGGATCCTGTTCGTCCGCATAATCTGTTCCTTCCTCAAGCGCCGGGTTTTCATCCAACTCGTTTTTGATACGCTCTTCTATTTCAAGCGCCGGTAGTTCCAACATCCTGATCGTCTGTATCTGTTGCGGTGAAAGCCGCTGTTGCTGTTTGAGCTGTTGTTGCTGTTTAAGTGCCATGGAATACCTTCTCTTTATGCTACAAAGATAACATAAGCCGGGAGAAGTACAAAACAAACTTGTTTGTTTTTACTGCCGGGTTGCCCCCTGTACCGCCCTCCGGCCACGAAAAGAGGGGCGGCCGCAGATCTGTTATCGCCGGGAAGATGGGCGGCAGCAATACGATCGACCGGATTGTCCGATGTTTATGCTGCCCTTAAATTAGCATCTAAAGAGAAATAAAACGTATCAAAAGGCGGAAAAAACTTGCAAAAGTCATTGTCCCGGTTTAATTTTGTGAAAAACTTGATTCGGAAATCGTTATATAGTCGTGTGCGGTGGGGGTTGCGTGTGCGGTTCCTGACCGGAAGCGGCGATTTTGCTGATGGTCTGTCCGGTTTGAATAATAATAAATGAATTTAGAGTACTATGAAAAATGCGATTATTCTTTGTGTTTGTTATTTTTTTGTTTGTGTAGGGGTATCCGCCCAAAAGTCGGAAAACTGGACCCGGTTTCGTGGCCCGAATGGTCAGGGGATTTCCGGCGCGACGGGTCTTCCTGTGCACTGGAGCGATACTGAAAATATTGCCTGGAAAACGGATATTCCGGGTGAAGGCTGGTCGTCGCCGATTGTCTGGGATGATTATATTTTTCTGACCAGTACGACGGAGGAAGGCAAGAATTGCCACGTAATTGCTGTGGATCGCAAGACGGGCGAAATCCTTTGGGACAAGGTTGTGTTTACACAGGATCCGAATCAAAACAGGCATGATATGAACTCGTATGCGACGCCGACGCCTGTTACGGATGGTAAAACCGTTTATGCGGTTTTCAGTGGCGGTAGTTTTGTTGCGCTGGATTTCAGCGGTCATATTTTGTGGATCAATTCCGACCTGGATTATTATTCTCAGCATGGTATGGGGGTTTCTCCCATTCTGTATGACGATCTGTTGCTTCTTGCCGTCAATCCCAGTAACAAAGAGGAGCCAAAGGCGCTTGGTTGGACACAGCCTTGGGATAAATCCTATTTGCTTGCCGTTGATAAAAACACGGGTAAAGAGCGTTGGCGTGGTATGCGCGGTATGTCGCGCATTGCACACGCGACGCCGGCCATCATGAAGGTGAATGGTAAGGATCAGATAATCAGTCCTGCAGGTGATGTGATTCAGGGGTTCGATCCGGCCAATGGTAACCTGATCTGGACTGTTGCGAGTAGCGGCGAACCGTGCGTGCCTTCTCCTGTCATCGGAGACGGACTTGTTTACTCGTCAACGACGAACCGCGATCCTCTCCGGGCGGTCAGGCCCGACGGACAGGGAGACTGTACGGAGACTCATATCGTATGGGAACAAAAAGGCTATACCCCGATGATGTCCTCTTATCTGTATGTAAAACCGTTTTTGTATACATGTACGGACGGTAGTTATTTATGTTGTCTGGACGCAACTACGGGAGCGTTTCTTTGGCGTCTTCAACTGAAGATCGGCGCCTTGAATCCTTCTCCGGTCTATGCCGACGGAAAAATCTATGTGCTGTCGGAACAAGGGGCGACAATCGTATTGAATCCCTCCGGCGTTCCGGATAAACCGGCTGAAATCATTGCGAAAAACGAGTTAAAAGAGCCCTGCCGGGCATCAATGGCTGTTGCCGGAAAACAGTTGATCATCCGGTCGTCCGGCCGGCTTTGGTGCATCGGGGAGTAGACTTGTTATCATGCTTGTTCAAAAAATAAAATTACCTGATAATGGAGATTCATTCGATTAAAATAAAAAAATATGGCGACACATAATTGTGAAAACTGCTCTATCCGGGCAAAATACGATGTGAATCCGAAATCTTTTATTGGCCGTTTCTGGCGATGGCATATCCGTTTCTGCCCGGGCTGGAAAGGATATATAAATTCGCTGAATGAAGAACAGAAAAAGGTGTTACGGGATAAATATCAGCTAAAAAAATGATCCGGATCGTCTCTGAAAAAGAACCGGACCGGATTATCCTCTCGTAAAAACCATTTTGTTTTCAGTCGAAAGCGGTTCATTATACCAGTATCCTCCGGAATCAAAGCCTTTGATATTTTCCGGATTTTCTATCCGGTTCCGGATTATATACCGGGTCATTAGTCCACGCGCTTTTTTGGTATATATGGTGATTGTCTTATATCCTTCCCTCCTGTTTTCCAGAAATTCAAAATCAATGACGGGTACGGCGAGTTCTTTATAATTGATCGCTTTGGCATATTCCTTTGAGGCTAAATTCAGAAGTATTTCAGGTTTACCCGATTCTTTTATCGCCGGTTTTATCGCCCGGGTGATTTTCTCTTTCCAGAAAGCGTACAGGTTTTTTTCTGCGATATCTTCCGGCGAAGTCTGTAATTCCAGGCGATAAGGTCTGATTACATCCAGAGGTCGAAGCATCCCGTACAATCCCGAAATGATGCGGAGATGTTTTTGTGCATATGCAAGGTCGGTTTCCGATAATGAGTTTGCATCCAAACCGTGATAAACTTCGCCATTGTAGGTGAGTACCGCCTGTTTGCCTTTTTTTAAATCGTGTTCTGTTCCCCAGTTAAAATAGAAATCGGCTGCATTTTTTGCAATCTCATGACTGACATTCAATAAGTCCCGGAGTTCATTTACCGGATATGAGCGAAGCAGGTTTATTAATTGTTCCGCTTCGTTCAGAAAAAGAGGTTGTGTATATTTATCCGTAACAGGTTGGAGCTTAAAGTTCTGAATTTTAGCGGGAGAGAGTATGATTAACATATTATCTGTTTTTATGTTTATGCGCGGGATCCGGAATGACAGAGCCGTGTCGGATTTTAACACGGCTCTGTCATGGGTTTTACATCCTGCTTTCTATTATCTTCCAGTCGATGATTTTCCATAGTTCGTTTATATGGTCGGCACGACGGTTCTGAAAGTCTAAGTAGTATGCATGTTCCCAAACATCGAAACAGAGTAGCGGGCGCAGTCCGTTACGAAGCGGATTGCTTCCGTTGGGTTCTTTTGTGATGACAAGTTTACCGTTTGTGTTTACGGATAACCAAGCCCATCCGGAGCCGAAAAGAGTGATTGCTGCATCCGAGAATTCTTTCCGGAAATTTTCAAAACTACCGAAATCGCGGTTGATATCGTCTGCTAATTTTCCGGACGGCATGCTGCTTTCCGGATCCGGATTGAATTGTAGAAAATAGAACGTGTGGTTGTGTACCTGTCCGGCATTATTGAATATACCTCCGTCAGGGGCTGTCGCAACGATCTC
>DOZP01000285.1:18197-18897 GCA_003517945.1 Porphyromonadaceae bacterium
TGCATAGGGAAGCGTCGGCATTTGATGTGTCATGAATTTTAATTTTAGTTAGTTATGTTTCTATGATTAGAAACGGAGGTTAAAGGTACGGATTTAATGTGTATTTTCCAAATAAAAATCAGTCGAACAGGTTCTGCATGACGGTGAGCGATTTTATTTCGGGAAAATCGGACAGATGCAGTTTGTAATATTGTATGATATGCCTGAGTATATTGGCCCGTTCCTGTCTTGAAAATGAATAGAGCGCCATGTTCTCAAAATTAATACGCAGAAGGCGTTCGAATACGATACTGTTTTCTTTGCTTAAATAGTGATTATGTTCAGGCGCTTCTTCCGTGAATATTCCGTTTAGCAGGTCGAAGAAGTATCCGCTTTTAAAAGAGCTTCCGTTGGGGCGTATACCCAGATGAGTCGATAACTGAAGCAGAAACGTAAGGTGGAAATTTCCGATGCCTTCTTCTGTTATGTCCAGCCGTTGAATGGCATGGTATAAATAATCAAATAACGACCGGTTCGCTTCCCTTTCCTGTATGATCCGGTAAAGTACTTCCGAGAGGAATAGTGCGGTTGCATTTTTGTACGGATTGTATTGTAATTGTGTGAAGGCGCATGCTGTTTTCGCTTCTTTTATGCGTTGTATATCCCTGTTGTTAAGATGTTCGACTTCCATCTCCAGGATGGAGAGCGGTTGTAGCAGGGC
>DOZP01000317.1:0-3902 GCA_003517945.1 Porphyromonadaceae bacterium
ATTTTCGATGAATTCATGGATACAAACAACTTATATTCGGTTGCCTTGGGAGATCTTGGAGACGATGAAGTCCTGCAATATTTTTTGCATGCCAGCCTGCCGACGCATCTGATCGACGACCTGATGGCATTTTTTGAAGTCATCAAGCGCCCGGTTGCCGTCCGCTCGTCAAGCTTGCTGGAAGATGCCCATTACCAGCCTTTCGCCGGCGTCTATTCGACATATATGATACCTAATATGTCCGACAAATACGAGATGTTGAAATCTGTAGGTGATGCGATCAAAGGGGTATATGCTTCCGTATTTTACAAAGACAGTAAAGCATACATGACGGCAACCAGTAACCTGATAGAAAGTGAAAAAATGGCGATTGTCCTTCAGGAAGTGATCGGCCGGCAATATGGAAACCACTTGTACCCGACAATCAGCGGAGTCGCTAAATCGCTGAATTTCTACCCGATAGGAAACGAAACGGCAGAAGATGGGATCGCAAATATCGCGCTCGGCCTGGGGAAATATGTGGTTGATGGAGGTGTCACACTCAGATTTTCCCCGCGTCATCCACACAATATCCTACAGATGAGTACAATGGATTTTACATTACGCGAAACACAGACCCATTTCCTGGCGCTGGATATGAAAGACGCTCCCTTACATCTGTCGGCAAATGATGCCTTCAACCTGGTCAAGCTATCTGTCAAAGATGCGGACCGGGATGGAATCCTGAAATATATTGTGTCTACTTTCGATCCGCAGGACCAGATCATACGGGACGGATATTATCCCGGCGGAAGAAAAATCCTGTCGTTTGCAAACATCCTGCAATATGATATGCTCCCGCTGAGTGAAACACTCAACGAACTACTGGAGATCGGACAAAAAGAAATGGGGCGACCGGTAGAAATTGAGTTTGCCGTCGATATCAAACCCGATTGCCGCGACAAAGGCTCTTTTTACATGCTTCAGATCAGGCCCATCGTTGACCAGAAAGAACTGGTTGAAGAAAATCTCGAATTAATCGACAAAAAAAATACGATTCTGTATTCAAAAAGCGTACTCGGCCATGGTATCGTAAATAATGTATACCATGTACTATATGTAAAAACAGACGCTTTTAATTCATCCAACAATCAATTGATTGCTTATGATATCGAACGAATCAACCGGCAATTTACAGGAAAGGATGAAGGGTATGTACTGGCAGGACCCGGCCGTTGGGGAAGCAGCGACTTGTGGCTCGGGATCCCGGTGAAATGGCCGTATATAAGTAATGCACGTGTCATAGCGGAATACAGTCTGGCCAATTATCACACAGACCCAAGCCAGGGAACCCATTTTTTCCAGAACCTGACATCCTGCGGCACCGGGTATTTTACGATTAATCCGAATAACGGCGATCTGTTTGATGAAGACTACCTGAATACACAACCTGCAGCCGAAGAAACAAAATATTTACGGCTTGTCCGTTTCGAAACACCTATTCTGATCAAAATGGATGGAAAAAAAAGTATAGGAGTCGTCATGAAACCGAATGATAAAAGTAACCCATAAATTTAATATATATGCAGATGACCTATTATCACCCCGCCGAAATGATTTTCAGAAGGGCGAAAAAATACAAGAACCGTTCAGCGATCCGGTATCGCGATAAAAACCATAAATGGCAGCAAATATCCTGGACGGATTTTGCGGAATATGTCCGGCTGACATCACAGGCCATGATTGAATATGGCGTGGAGACACACGAAAATATCGGAATCTGCGCGCAGAATATGCCCGAATGTTTTTTTACGGACTACGGAGCCTATGGGATCCGTGCCGTTTCTGTTCCTATGTACGCAACAAGCTCCCCGGCACAGATCGAATACATTGTACGCGATTCGCACATCCGTTTTTTATTTGTCGGGGAACAGTTACAATACAACAATGCGTTCCGGGTACAGCAGGAAAACGGAAACATACTGAAAAGACTGATTATTTTCGATCCGGCCGTCGTGCGTAATCCGGAAGACAAAACATCTGTCTATATGGAAGAATTTATCCGGTTGGGTGACCATGCATTGGCGGAAACGGAAGCAAAGATAAGAAGGAGCAACGCCGTTCCCGAAGATCTGGCGACTATCGTATACACTTCCGGAACGACCGGTGAGTCGAAAGGTGTCATGCTTACACATGCTAATTTCCTGGAAATTATGCGCATACACGACATACGCCTGCCGGAAGTAAACGACAATGACCTGTCGATGTGTTTCCTACCGCTAACACATATCTTCGAAAAAGCATGGGCCTGCTATTGTTTCCATAAAGGGGTAGAAGTCGCGGTCAACCTGGATCCTAAAAAAATACAGGAAACATTGCCGGAAGTATGTCCTACCTTGATGTGCAACGTACCGCGTTTCTGGGAAAAAGTATATGCGGGCGTACAGGATAAAATAAACGGGGCGTCGGGATTATTGCAAAAAATATTCAGGCATGCCATCAAAACCGGACACCGGTATGTACTTGATTACAGACGGACAGGTACCAAACCGCCCTTCTGGTTATCCGTAAAATTTCATTTTTACGATAACACGGTTTTCGCATTACTAAAAAAAGTGGTAGGACTGAAGCGCGGACGCGTATTTCCTGTCGCGGGAGCGCCGCTGGCAGATAACATAGCGGAGTTTTTACTGTCGGTCAACTTCCCCATCCGGTATGGCTACGGGCTATCCGAAACTTCAGCCACCGTTTGTTTCTATCCGCAAACAAATTACACGCTGGGTTCCATCGGAACGATCATGCCGGATCTGCGGGTAAAGATAGATCCCGAAAACAATGAGATCCTGGTAAAAGGTAAAACGATTACAAGCGGCTATTATAAAAAACCGGAAGAAACAGCGAAAGCGTTCACGGAAGACGGTTTTTTCCGTACGGGCGATGCGGGCAGACTCGAAGGAGATACTCTTTACTTCCTCGAACGGATAAAAGATCTGTTCAAAACATCCAACGGCAAATACATCGCGCCGCAAGCTATCGAATTAAGTATGAGCGGCAATACGTACATTGAGCAGTGTGTTGCCATTGCCGATAAGTACAAATTTGTCAGCGCCCTGATCATTCCGAATTTCGAAGCGCTTGAAAAATACGCCCATTCAAAAAACATTCCGTTTGAGAACCGCAAGGATCTGATAAGAAAGGCAGAGATCATACGCTTCTTCCAATCCATCATTGAAGATTGTCAGAAAGGTTTCGCTTCCTTCGAAAAAATCAAACGTTTCACACTCCTGCCCGAATCCTTATCGAAAGACAGGGGCGAAATAACCGATACGTTAAAAATAAAACGCGCGGCCATTGCCGAAAATTATGCAGCGGAGATAGAAGAAATGTACAGAGAGTTGTCTCCCGCACAGGAACCGTAAAATTCGTACCCGGACACTTCAAATGATCCGCTCAAGCGTGTCAATGCTTTTTGCCAGGTCGGCTTCAGTCAATTCATAGTTCGACAAATCACCGGCAAAATACTGGTCATAAGAAGCCATATCAATCAAACCGTGTCCGGAAAGATTAAACAATATCGTTTTCCGCGTTCCTTCTTCTTTAGCCTTTTCCGCCTCACGGATAACCGTCGCGATCGCATGTGATGACTCGGGCGCGGGAATAATACTTTCCGTTTGGGCAAAAAGAACAGCCGCCTTAAACGCATCAAGCTGGTTCACGTCAACAGCTTCCATCAGTCCGTCCTTATTAAGCTGGCTCACGATTGTTCCGGCTCCATGATAGCGCAATCCGCCCGCATGAATATGAGGAGGTGCGAAAGTATGGCCAAGTGTGTACATGGGCAGGAAAGGAGTATATCCGGCCTCATCACCGAAATCATACTGAAACACTCCACGTGTAAGTTTCGGGCAAGACACAGACTCGGC
>DOZP01000317.1:3931-10480 GCA_003517945.1 Porphyromonadaceae bacterium
AAAGTTTGAGCCGCCGCCAAAACAGGCGACAATCACATCCGGATATTCACCTGCCATCTCCATCTGTTTCTCTGCCTCAAGACCGATAACGGTTTGATGGAGAGATACATGACTAAGCACACTCCCCAATACATACTTACAATCAGGAGTCTGCAAAGCCAATTCGATCGCTTCGGAAATTGCCGTACCAAGGCTACCCATGTACTGGGGGTTTTCCGTCAGGATCTTGCGCCCCGCTTTGGTACTCATACTGGGCGAAGCGATCACCTGCGCGCCGAACGTCTGCATCATGGAACGACGGTAAGGCTTTTGTTCATAGCTTATCTTCACCATGTAAACAGCCAGTTCAAGCCCAAAGGCTTTTGCCGCATACGACATCGCCGCTCCCCACTGTCCGGCGCCTGTTTCTGTTGTAATGTTGGTAAGTCCTTCTTCTTTACAGTAATATGCCTGGGCAATTGCCGAATTAAGTTTATGCGAACCGATCGGGCTGACGCTTTCGTTTTTGAAATAAATATGCGCCGGCGTATCCAATGCCTTCTCAAGACCAAAAGCGCGAACTAACGGGGTCGGACGCCACACCCGGTACATATCACGTATCTCGTCCGGAATTTCAATCCACGGATCCGTCTGGTTCAGCTCCTGCGCAACAAGCTTTTCTGCAAAAAGAGGATAAAGGTCCTCCGGTTTCAATGGTTGCTTTGTCGCCGGATTAAGCGGTGGTAACGGCTTGTTTTTCATGTCCGCTGCAATATTATACCATGCAGTCGGAATATCTTTCTCCTCCAGTAAAAACTTTTTTGTTGACATAATTCTTATTTTTTGATGACATTTCTTTCAATTTGTGAGCAAAGGTAGTGCAAGTTGAGAGAAGTACAAAACGAACCTGTTCATTTTTATTACCGAAACACCGCTTATCTGCAACTTGTTAAAAATAATTCACAATCTGTTTAAATATTGCTCCACCCCTCTTTTTATCGAGTCAAGCCCGAAATCTTCCGGATGCGTATTTTCAGGCTTACTAATCACAATACCGTCCGCGTCATCTTCCGCCACAGCCATGCTGAAATCAGGCATCATACACTCATAAAACAAATCTACCGTATGTACATCAAATCCGGCATACCTGTAAATATTAGGTATTGAAAACAGATAACGTATCTCACTTATTTCCAGTTGTGTTTCTTCCCTGACTTCACGCCGTACGGCATCTTCGGCAGATTCATACGGATCAACAAAGCCTCCGGGCAGGTCAAGCGTACCTTTTGCCGGCTCTGCGGCTCTGCGGACAAACAACAATTCGCCATGAGGATTACGAATAAAACAGGCGACCGCAGCCGACGGATTAAAATAGTAGATAAAATGACAATCGGCACATTTTTTAGCCTTCTCATCATATACATAAAAATGCTTGCTGCCGCATACCGGACAATAATTAAACCGATTCAGGGGATGTTTTTTCATTGATTTCTGCGATAAAGGATAAGATTTTTTTCAGATTCATAATGATTCCATTCAAACATTTTTCAAACGTTCCGTTCATAGTAAATATTGCCCCGATTGAAAACAAAAGGATTGCAAGAGAGAGCTCCTTTCAGAAGGAGACAATCCGAATCCGGCAAAAAAAAATCGAACCGAAGCTATTCCGGTTCGATTTTAAAAAAATTAATCGCCAACTTATTTTACTGATTGACCACTTTTTGCGCCCAACCTGAACTACCTCTTACGATCAGTATTTTTTCCGACGTATGAATAGTAAATACAGCCTGTCCTTCCGTTTTATCCTTTGAGAAAAGAAGACTTCCGTTCAATGCATACACATAAACCGTTTCCGCTTTCGCCGAATTGACATACAGACTATTATCGACCATATACGTATTCAGGCTCTGGTCCCCGATAAATTCACTGCCGGTTGCATCTTTAAAGACCTTAATCTTAGCCGTATGATCTTCCTTTATCTCCGTATCATCACTCAGTTTAAAGTCTACATCCACGAACTTAACATCATATACGGCTGTGCTGTTCGTCAGATTATTATCATAAATCGTATAAGCAATATCCATCACTTTTTTCTTTGACGAAGCGGAACGAAGCATTCCGCTTGCCGACGATGCCTTCAATGTAACGGTAAATGTGTAAGTACTGTCATTTAACGCTACAATCGACAAATCCGAAGATTCCTTGTATGGCTCTTCCAGTTCCGTCCTGTATCCGCCATTTCCATTCAGTGTCAGGCCAAAACCTTTCGGCAATCGTAATTCAAACGATCCGGTAAGCGTTATATCGTCCGGTAATTTCAACGATAATGCGATTTTACCATTATTTGTAGAAGTTGTATCAGATTCTACAAACACAAACTGTTCCCCTACGATAACCACACACGAATCTTTAAATCCGTCGATTTGAGCCCGGATAATAGCCGTATCCGCTTGCAATCCTTTAAAAGTACAGACCGTATCAGTAGTTCCCGATGTTTGTACGGCAACTATTTCGGCGTTGCTACTTGACCAGCTCACGGTTTTATTCGTAGCATGAGCCGGAGATACAATGGCAAGTACCGAATCAATTTCATTTTGATATATGCGTACCGTATCTTTCGTAAGGATCATACCCGTCACAGGGACGCTGCTTATTTTGACAATAAACGAATCTTTTTTCTGACTACCATCCGTCGCGTAAGCATACAGGATAGCCTCACCTTGTTTCAATCCGCTAAGAAATACCCTGTCTTCTACCGAATCCACACTTATCACATCCGTTTCACCGGTAATTTCCCATTCTAATGTATCACTCGACGCATTCCACGGATAAATAGTAGTTACTAATTCACATGAATCTTTTACATTCAAATAGATTGTATCTTCATCTACAATATTTTCATTCACATTTATTTTTATACTGTCCGCTTCCCTGAATGGAATATAGATATAATGAAGTTTACTTGAAACGGCACCATCCGCTGTCGTAACATAAATTGTATCAACCCCACTCTTGCGCGCAGTAATATAACATACGGTACTATCGGTAGATACCGGTATTGAATCAATTCTCATCAGATCCGGATCCAATTTATACCAAGCCAAAGGTCTATATGCCGCTTCGGTTGCCGTATCAGGATAAACTACTGCGGTCAGCCGTGCAATGCTGTCAGAAACCAGATTTATCTCATCAATCATCTTTCCATGATCGATATCCTTTATCCCCGCATCAACATAACTGCCATTTTTTAAAATCTCAGCGCGTAAAACGATACTATCCACAGGAACAATTACTTTCACATAACAGGAATCCTTAAATCTGCCATTGGCCGTTTCGGCATAAATATATGCTTCTCCGGAATATCCCGCTCTTATACGGCAAATCGTATCATTTTCTACAGAAGTAATATCTACCACATCCGGATTGTTGCTTGTAAAAGAAACAGTTTTATCCGTCACTTCATAAGGAGCAATCGTAGCAATCAACAGGGAGTCTTTATGATGTTTATTATCCAGGTAGATGGTATCTACCTTCATATACATGGTATCCATCCTGACACTTTCAACTTTAACGACACAGGAGTCTTTTTGTCCGTCATACGTTTCCGCCGCAATTTTAGCCACCCCAACACCTCTTGCCCTGATTTCACAAATCGTATCGCGACCTGAAGATATTATCTCAACAATATCTTCCGCCGGAGAGTTGGTATTCGACCAGTTAACATATTTATAAGTTCCCGTAAGAGGACGTATCTGCGCTATAATGGTAGTGTCTTCACCTACATACATTCTTAATGTATCATTATTCTGAATAGAATGGTTAAGAGAAAATTCCTCTATCTCCGCCGATTTTACCATAATTTCATAAAAATCTTCAAAATCGCCGTCATCGGTTGTGGCATAGATCCTGACCGTACCCGGCTTGATAGGCAAAATCTCACAAATTGAATCGGTTCTGTTTTCTTCCGTTGATATAAGATCTACAATAGAAGAATCACGACTTTCCCAAATAACGGCGGGATTAGTCGCGT
The DNA here is from genome assembly GCA_003517945.1 of Porphyromonadaceae bacterium. Classification (GTDB taxonomy): domain Bacteria; phylum Bacteroidota; class Bacteroidia; order Bacteroidales; family Tannerellaceae; genus Tannerella. The sequence continues at coordinate 7,941 of DOZP01000317.1, forward strand.
CAAACGGATCAACTTTTACTTTCAGAAGCGAGTCTCTGCCAATAATGATCTCTATATCTCGATTTCCATCCAATGCCATACCCGCAACCGGCTTCTCTACTGTTATCATACAAGTTGCCGTAAAATTCCCATCAAGGGTTTTAGCCGTAAGGGTCGCCCTGCCTTTGGCAATAGCAGTAACTTTACATTGTGTTTTATCAACATTCGTAGTGTCAATCGTAATCACTCCGGAAGGAGAAGGTTCAATCCTCCAGACTACATTTTTATTCGTAGCATCTCCGGGAGTTATCGTTGCAACTAATAGCGAATCTTTACCGACCTTTAGCGTCATGGTCTCGGGTAAACCGATTCCTTCGACCGGAACAGGTGTTTGCGCTTTTACACCCATTGAAATAAACAAACCCAGCGTGAGCATTAATAGGGTTTTTTTTGAAATTACTTTTCTCATAATCAAATTTTTAGTGAATATTCTATCATAGAATCCAAACAAATTTTGCTTGCAAATATAAAAATAAAAAAAAACGAAATGTATATAGGGAAACAAAGATAATACAATCTTTTGCACAAAACTACCTATTTAAAACAATTATTTGCGCCTAAATCGTAAAATTAACATTTATTATTGTGTTATATACATAATCACCCTATAAGTTGCATACCTATTTTATAAACAGCATCAACAAACGAAATAAAAGACCAACGTATACGAAAATAAAAAGAGCAATCCCACAAACTGCAGAAAAGCTCCTCTTATATCTATTTAGCGATTAAACTGAAACGCTATTTACCCAGGTAGATTTGTTTCAACATCTTTACATGATCTTCATAAGGCGGAAAAACAGGCGCCGGCTCATCAGATAAAGCCCTGTTCAATACTCCTTTTTTATGTGAGAACGTTTCGACACTCCACCGGCCCGAATAAGATCCGTGTCCGCTGTTTCCCACACCGCCAAACGGCAGGTTTGTATTGAGCATGTGCATCAAGGTGGCATTAACACATCCGCCCCCGAATGAAACGTTATGAATGATCATTTCCTCCGACGCTTTATCGGTTGTATATAAATACAAAGCAAGCGGTTTTTCACGCCCGGCAAGCGCCTTTACCACTTCTTCAAGATTTTCAAAAACCATCACCGGTAATAAGGGACCAAATATTTCTTCCTGCATGATTTTATTATCCCAGGTGATTTCATCAATAATGACCGGGGAGATAAAATTCTGGTTTTCATCGACCTCGCCTCCGAAAACGATCCGGCCTTCTTTCATCAATCCCTGTAAACGTTCGAAATGACGCCGGTTAATGATCCGGCCGAAATCCGGATTATTCTTAATATCATCCCCATAAAATATTTTTATCTGCTTTTTCAACGCTTCAATCAACCGGTCTTTCACATCTTTATGAACCCATATATAATCAGGAGCCGTGCAAGTCTGTCCGGAGTTAATGAATTTACCCCAACATATTGAACCTGCCGAACGCTCGATATCGGCTGATTTATCTACAATACAAGGACTCTTCCCGCCAAGTTCCAGGACGGTGGGGGTCAGATGTTCCGCCGCCGCTTTCGCCACAATACGGCCTACGTTTGTACCGCCTGTATAAAGGATAAAATCAAACCGTTCCTTCAGCAATTCGGTTGTTCCTTCTACTCCGGATTCGATCGCGACACAGTATTCTTCCTCAAAAGCCGTATTAATAAGATCCGCCAGCACCTCAGATGTGGCCGGCGCTACTTCGGATGGTTTAACAACACAACAGTTTCCGGCCGCCAATGCGCCGACAAGAGGTTTAAAACAAAGAACAAAAGGATAATTCCATGTGTTCAGAATCAATACCGTACCATAAGGCTCGTAATAGATCCTGCTTTCAGCCTGTCCGAACAAAGGAGGAGAAGGTACATCCACAGGCTTTATCCACGCTTCCAGGTTTTCGACCGCCGCATTGATTTCATCAATCATCGCCGTTACTTCTGTAGCAAAAGCCTCAAATTCAGACTTTTTCAGATCTTTATAAAGAGCATCTTCTACATCCTGATGTTTCTCGATTACGACCTGACGAAGTTTTTTCAATTGTTCGATACGAAACGCGATGTTTCTTGTTTTACCCGTAGCAAAAAACGCCCTTTGCTTTTCCAGTAACTGTTGATAGCTTGACATATTAGTAGTTTTTAAGTTAAAGAATGATTCCGGTGTCAAAGATAATCGTTTTTATTCATTTCTCCATCAACCGGCGCCTGCAGGATCTCCAATTTATAGCAAAAAATGTTTACAAAACTTTTTTATTTCGGATTATATTAAACCTTTTTGCAAATTCGTAGTCTTACTGACTGTCGAATTGTAATTACATTTTATTTTTTATTAATGGTGAAAGTTATGGTAAAACCGGTAAGATGGATTTTAATTGGTATCATTCTCCTATTCATTATAGGAATAATTATTTATCCGCGTATCAAAAATCAGACAAAGTCAAACGAAGACATACCCATATCCACACAGGCTCCTCCACAAAGGCGATTACCTATCAATATTAATGCCGTAAT
>DOZP01000317.1:10518-10646 GCA_003517945.1 Porphyromonadaceae bacterium
GATTTATCATTCGAATCATCCGGAAAAATCGTCAGCATAGATTTCCTGGAAGGTACTCATATAAAAAAAGGAGATCTGCTGGCTAAGATTAACGATAAACCGTTGCAGGCCGAATTAAAAAAACTGGA
>DOZP01000275.1:0-1900 GCA_003517945.1 Porphyromonadaceae bacterium
CGTATCAAAAGAGGAGAAAAACTTGCAAAAGTCATTGTCCCGGTTTAATTTTGTGGAAAACTTGACTCGGAAATCACTGTATAATAGTCGTGTGCGATGAAAGTTGCGCACGCTGTTTCCGGTTGGAAACAGCGATCATGCCGGTGACCTGTTCGGTTTGAATAATAAATGAATTTAAATCAGCGGAATTTATGATACGTATGAATTATATGAGGTTTGTAATCCTTTTACTTTGTGCCAATTCCTCATTAGTACTTTTTGCCCAAAAGGCAAATAATGCGATGGCATTTGACGATGTAATTTCCTGGAAACGCATTACGGCCCGGCTTATTTCCGATGACGGAAAATGGGTTGCCTGTAAGATGGAACCCTGGCGGGGTGATGCGACAATTCATGTTTATAATAGCAAAGGAAAAGAAATCATGACATGCGCGCCGGCAGACAAAATGGAGTTTTCTTCGTCTTCCGGTTATTTATTGATTACGCAGCCGCCGCCGTCAGACTCATTGGAATATCATAAATTAAAAAAGACAAAAGCGGAAAAAATGCCGGTGAACCGGTTGATTATTTATCAGCCGGCGAGTAATCAGCAAAAAATAATCGATTCATTGAGGACCTATAAACGATCGGAGAGCGCCGATTGGATTGCCTATCAACGGGGTAATAAAACCGATTCCGCATTGTATGTCGGTTCTCCGGGCGAGATGCGTCCGGTTGCTATTCCGGCCGTAACGGATTTTCAGTTTGCAAAAGATAAAAATATCTTGTATTACGTATCTAAAGGTGACGGTAATCAAACGAAAAGCGGCTTATATACCTATCTTCCCGAAGAAGAGAAATCGCAGTTGATTTATGAAGGCGAGGGAGTTTTTAAGCAGATCGCTTTTGATAAAAACGGCGACAAACTGGCATTCCTGTATTCGCCGGATAAAGATTCCCTGTCAACGAACTTCTCTTTATATATTTCGATGCATAACAATGAAGCTTATATGGCGGCGGATAAGGGCCATTCGTCAGTTCCTCAGGGATGGATCGTCAGCGAGCACGGAATGGTTTCTTTTTCCGAAGATGCGGAGCGTTTGTTTTTCGGCATATCTCCCGCCCCAAAGCAAAAGGATACGACAATTCTTGCGGAAAACCGCCCCAATGTGGAAATCTGGAACTGGGATGAGAAAATACAGTATACGCAACAAAAAGCCGATAGGGCGAAGGAGTTGAAAAGAACATATACGGCTGTTTATCATGTGAAAGAGAAGCGTATTGTGCAACTGAACGAACCGGAAATGCTTCGTCTTCAGACTGCCGATAAGGGAAATGCGCCGGTTGGGCTTGTTTCGACTTCCGCGCCTTATGATCTGGAGCGCATGTGGTTGGGAAGGAGTCGTTCGGATGTCTATACCGTAGACCTTGAAAGCGGAGAGAAACAATTGATAAAAAAAGCATTATTAGCCAATCCTCAACTTTCGCCCAAGGGAAAATATGCGTATTGGTATTGTCCGGCAGACAGTTCATGGTATACCTATTCGATGGCGGAAAAGAAAGAATACCGCCTTACGACGCCGGCCGCATTTGCCGCATGGGACGAGGATAACGATGTGCCGGACTATCCCCGTCAGCATGGTATTGCCGGTTGGAGCGCTGCCGATAATCACATCCTGATCTATGACCGCTATGACATTTGGATGTTCGATCCTACCGCTGCAAAAGAAGCCGTAAACTTAACGAAGAATGGCAGGGAAAAATCCATTCAATACCGGTATATTCAATTGGATAAGGAGGAAAAATACATTGATCTTGACAAACGGCAACTGTTGATCGGTTTTAATGAGCAAACCAAAGGATATGGCTATTACAGATTGCCGGCAGGTGCATCGGCAGAACCGGAAACCTTGTTGGCCGG
>DOZP01000275.1:1928-3082 GCA_003517945.1 Porphyromonadaceae bacterium
TGATCAATATCCCGATCTGCAATTAACGGATATTGATTTCAAAAAATCAATAAAACTGACGGATGGCTCCGCACAACAAACCGGTTTCCGGTGGGGAAACGCCGAATTGGTTACATGGACCTCATTAGACGGAACAAAACGGGAGGGGGTCGTGTATAAGCCGGCCGGTTTCGATCCCGGAAAGAAATATCCTCTTCTTGTGAATTTCTACGAACGTAATTCCGAAACGTTGCACAATTATCGTATGCCCGAACCGAATCGTTCCACTATCGATTATCATTTTTATAACAGTAACGGTTACATCATTTTTAATCCGGATGTGATTTATACGGAAGGGTATCCGGGCGAAAGCTGTTATAATTCCGTGATGCCGGGCATTACATCGTTGATTGAAAAAGGGTATATTGACGAAAAAGCAATCGGTGCCCAGGGCCATAGCTGGGGCGGTTATCAGGTCGCTTATCTGGCCACCCGGACCAACCTGTTTGCGGCGATCGAATCGGGTGCGCCGGTCGTTAATATGGTAAGCGCCTACGGAGGTATCCGCTGGGAAACCGGACTGAACCGTTCTTTTCAGTATGAACATACGCAAAGCCGGATCGGCGCTACGATATGGGATAAGCCTTTGCGATACATTGAAAACTCACCGTTGTTTACCATGGATAAAGTACAAACTCCGATCCTGATCATGCACAACGATCAGGATGGCCATGTGCCCTGGTATCAGGGTATTGAGTATTTCATTGCACTGAAGCGTTTGCGGAAACCGGTGTGGATGCTGAATTATACGGGCGAGGTGCACTGGCCGATGCGGATGGCGAACCGGATTGATTTTCAGAAACGTATGTTCCATTTTTTTGAGCATTATCTGAATGGAAAACCGATGCCCCAATGGATGAAAGAAGGAGTTCCCGCGGTTGAAAAAGATTTTGAGCTCGGATATTAATCCGCCATGTAAATAGCATGTTTGGAAAATAAAAGCAAGGCTTTGTGATGAAAATGAATAATAAACTTTTTTTGTATGTAGGATTAAGCCTGTTGATTGTTGCTGTTATGATCCGGTGGTTGGAAGTTTCTTCGGCAATTTGGATTCCGGTATTCTGCATTGCCATTTTACTGAAAGGCGTTTTTTTAGTGAATGTATTTCGTTTCAA
>DOZP01000275.1:3096-3217 GCA_003517945.1 Porphyromonadaceae bacterium
TGATATCGTTGTTGTTTAAATATGTTTTTCCGGTTCCTGTGGTTCGGAATATACTTTTCTACGGAGCGATCACATTTAAAATTTCAGGACTCGCTTTGATGCTTGTTCAAAAAATAAAATT
>DOZP01000275.1:3263-7121 GCA_003517945.1 Porphyromonadaceae bacterium
CTGTTATGCGCGGGATTCGAAAAGAGGCTGAATCACTTTCGATTCAGCCTCTTATGTTGAGTTAATAATCCGTTTGTTTTCCGGTTATTCTTTTAAGTTTTTCAAAGGCGGCCATCATTTGCCGGAGACGTTTGGATTCTTTTTCCGCCAGATTATGTTGCTGACCGATATCTTCGCGGAAGTTATAAAGTTGATAGCACAGGCCGAGGCCGGCAAAGTCTTCACTTTCAGCCGAATGTCCACGGGAAGGATAAGGAGGGATCATGACCCAATCGTCCTGAATGAAAGCGTAGTTATTCATTCCTTCAATAACCAGTTCGCGACGGCCTTCGCCTTGTTTCCCCAGAAACACGGCCAACGTATTTTGGCTATCGGTGCGATCCGGATAAGATTGATTCGTAAGCGCGGCAAGAGAAGCCAGAAGATCGAGTTGGCACACCAGCGCCTCCTGCACTCCCGGCCGAACCACAGCCGGCCAACGAAGAAGAAACGGAACACACGTTCCTCCGTTATACAAGCTGGTTTTTCCTCCGCGAAGCGGGCCTGCCATCTGATGCGAACCGATCAATTCCTCCGCCTGGTCCTGATAACCGTCGTCCAACACCGGACCATTATCACTGGTCAATATTACCAGCGTATTCTCCGTCAGTCCCAACCGGTCCAATTCTTTCAGAAACTCTTCCACACACCAGTCCGCTTCCAGTATCACGTCTCCGCGCGGCCCCATACCGGACTTGCCGGCAAACCGTTCATTCGGCACACGGGGCACGTGCGGTTGATGCAATCCGTAGTAAAGGAAGAAAGGCTTATCCTTATTGTCTTTTACAAACCCTTTCGCCTTTTCGAGGAACAGTTCGGCCATGTCTTCATCTCTCCACTGAGCCGCTTTGCCCCCCTTCTGAAAACCGATACGCGGCACGCCGTTCACAATCGACCCTGCATGTCCTACACTGGGATGCATGCGAAGCAATTCCGGATTATCTTTTCCGGTAGGTTCTCCGGGGAAATTATGCTTATAACTGACATACAGCGGATCATTCGGATTCAGCCCGACACCTTTTTCATTTTCTATGAAGATACAGGGAACGCGGTCGTTAGTTGCCGCCTGGATAAAGGAATAGTCATATCCTACTTCTTTTGCTCCGGGACAGATCGTCTCATTCCAGTCGACAGCGCCATCACCCAATCCCAGATGCCATTTGCCTACCGAACCGGTTGCATATCCGGCCTGTTTCATCACTTTCGGCAACGTGACTTGGTCCGTGCGAATGATCAGTGCGGCATTACCGGGAAGGATTTTGGCATCCCTGTTTGTCCAGGGATACAATCCGGTTAGAAGCGAATAGCGGCTGGGCGTGGAAGTTGCTGCCGTGCAATACCCCTGTGTAAAACGAAGCCCCTCGTTCGCTATCCGGTCCATACCCGGCGTCCGAATGCTGACAGCCCCGTAACAACTTAAATCGCCATATCCCAAATCATCAGCTACGATGATCACGATGTTGGGTTGTTTCCCTGCCTCATCCTGAGCGGATTGGGCGAAAACGGAAGTTGGCAGGGTTAAGCCCGCCAACATTCCAAATGAATAATTAAAAAGTGATTTTTCCATTTAATTTATAGTATCAGATTACTCTAAGGGGTTTTGTGTCAAAGTTCCCGGATAAGCATTTATTTCCGACTGAGGGATCAACTGCACGACGAGCGGACTGGTCGGTTCTATTTCCAGTATCGTATTGTAGAATCCCGGATAGCGTCGAACCATCTTTTCACCTACACGATACACGTCAAAACCACGATCGGCCTCATAAGCCAGCTCCAATTGGCGTTCTTTCATGATGAGCCCCTTTGCATTCGAAGCATCCAGCGAAGCGTATCCTTTGCCCGGTAAAGAACGTTCGCGAACCTTATTCAGATTCGTTCTGGCCAACTCATAATTTCCGGCCTTAGCCGCTGCTTCCGCACAAAGCAAATACATCTCTGCCAAACGGGAAATAATCGGAGAATGAAGTTGTGGGATACCATCTTCCAAAGAACATTTATAACTGTAAAACATAGGATATCCGTTGTTCACCTTCATCATATAATCGTCCAGCCCGACATACGTCTTGCCGTCATATATGATTGAATATATTTTATTGGCGGCATCTACAGGGGTTAATGTATAAGTATCCTCGCCGATCTTGGTGGTCAGCGTTTCACCCTGTTTCGATATTTCACCCTGTTTATAGGTGTATCCGGTCACCGTTCCGGCCTTATCATACACTTCATGGACAAAGCGAAAAGCACGAACCGGCTGTCCGTTTTTCTGTGTGTACTGGGGATGGATGAATGCAGCCCGTGCATCGACAAAGTTTCCGCCAACCCAATCATTGTAACCCGTCTCATTCAGCAGATCCAAATATTTCTTGCTGGTATAGATTTCTCCCCATCCGACATCCTGGATATTTGCGTACATACTGCCGATCACCGGATTATATCTGGCAATTTCCGCATCCATACGTTTCACGGCAAAGACGGTTTCTACCTGCACCTTATTATCAGGCGTCATCTGATTGTAAGTCATGAAGATATCACGGCTCAACAATTCAAACTTTCCGCTTTTGATCACTTCATTGGCATAATAATAAGAAGAATCGGCATACGTTCTGTTCGGATTTTCATACGTGCCGCTCATGTATGCATACATTTTTGCCAACAAGGCCTGGGCGGAATATTTGGAGGCATAGATGGCCGATTTATAGATCGTCATCAATTCTTCTCCTTTACGCAAATCGGCAATAGCCTGTGCATACACTTCCTTCACCGTCGAACGATCCGGCAAGACCAACCCGTCCAGGTTGTCCGGTATATCCACGATAGGAACAGCCAGATTCGTTTCCGGCGACTGATAATAAGGACGTCCGAAAATACGGCACAAATAGAAATACATCATCCCGCGCATAAAATAGGCTTCGCCGATCTTCTGATCCACTTCGGCCGATTCTCCTTCTTCCACTATCTTTATCAGATTACTGGCCTGGGCTATGATCTTGTATCCATTGCTCCAGACACTCGGTAAGTGATTGTTCGTTGCCGTATGCTTATACGACATATACTGGCTGAAATTATTCGTTGTCGCATTCTGTTTCATGATATTATCGCCCGGATATTCACCCGTACGATGCATCACGTCTGATGCGGTACGTAGCTGGGCATAGCATCCGTTCAACAAAATATCCAAAGCCTCCGCTTTATCTCTCTCAATAGTTTCTGCGGAATAGCTATCATACGGAATACGTTCGATATCGCATCCGTTCATCAACAGAGCGGCAATTCCCAAAACGACTATATATAACTTTTTCATAACTGTGTCTTTATAAAGTAATATTTAATCCAAATACAAATTTACGTGTCTGCGGATAGACAAAGGTGGCAACCCCCAGGCCTTTGCCTTCATTGAGCGGCGGCACTTCCGGATCAATACCGGAGAAGCCGGAAATAACGAACAAGTTCTCGCCCGAAGCATACACTCTCAATTTTGAGATATACTTTTTGATAGGTATATTATAACCGATAGTCAGGTTTCGCATACGCAGGTAACTTGCCGATTCAAGATAGCGGGAAGAAGTACTGTTCGAATTCGTCTTGTTGCCATAAACCGGCTGCGGATGGGTGGCAATATCGCCTTCTTTTTCCCAACGGCTCCAATCCTTTTTCAGTCTCATCTGATTACGGTCGGTATAAGCGCCGTCCGAGTCAAATTCCATACGCATATAGTTATACAGTTTTCCGCCTACGGAATACCCGAATATAGCAGACAAGTCAAAATCTTTCCACGTCAGCGATGTTGAGAAACCACCATAGAAATCAGGGTTTGACGAA
>DOZP01000025.1 GCA_003517945.1 Porphyromonadaceae bacterium
CCGGACTGGGAAAACTTCGTAAAAATGAGTCGATGGGCCAACGACAATCTTGATAAAAATGCAGTTATTGCGAGCCGTAAGCCAAGCATATCCTACATTTACACCGGACGGGAATTTGCCGGTATTTTCAACGTTCCAAACGATCCGTTAGATAATGTAATCAAACAATTTAACGAAGGAAAAGACGAATACGTATTTTTGATCATGGATATCAACAAAACAAAAATACAGGTATTATCTCCTTATATCCAACACATATTCATTAATACAAACGGAAGCAACTTCTTTATCAATAACGAAAAAACAAATGCCCCCGTCATTTATAAAATCAACAAATCTATGCTGGAAGACAATCATTTGATAGACGAATTAAATAATAACAATATAAATTACACGTTAGATCATGAAGCATTCATCAGCCAATATATAAACGATAAAAACAATAATTACCAGGTAATAAATCCCGATTTGTTACTGAAAAGCATAAAGGATGCCAATATAAAATATCTTTTATTGGCGAAAATCAGAGTATATACACCCCAGAACACAGGTAGGTATATAAATACGATTCATCAATACATCAGTTTCATTCAAGCCAAATATCCGGACTATTTCAAAATCATACACTCGATCGGAAAAGAAGAAACCTGTGAGATTGCCGAATACGTAGGGCCATAGAGGCCATTGTTCATAACATACTCATAACTTTTTACGGAGAATCCTTCGCTTCTTCGTGGAGTTTCCTACATTTGACATTCAAAAAAAACAATATGGTTGCAGATAAAGGAAAAACAAATAGAAAAAAAACGATCGAAACCGTTGTCATTCCCGAAATAGGAAAAATACAACCCCAGGCCCCGGAAATAGAAAAAATAGTATTGGGCGCCCTGATGCTTGAAAAAGACGCTTATTCGACCATCAGCGAGATATTACGACCCGAATGTTTTTATGATAAAAAACATGAATATATTTTTGAGGCGATCGTTGACCTTGCCGTAAGCGGACGTCCGGTTGACATGCTCACCGTAACCGAACAACTGAAAAAGAACAGCAACCTGAAAGCAGCCGGCGATCTGTTATACATATCGGAACTAACGAATAATGTCGCCAGCACGGCCCATCTTGAATACCATGCCAAAATCATTGCGCAAAAATTCCTATCACGCGAATTAATCAAATTTGCAGGATTAATACAAGGAAAAGCTTTTGATGAGACATTGGATGTCGAAGACCTGATGCAGGAAGCCGAAGGCAAACTGTTTGAAATATCACAGCGTAATATAAAAAAGGACGCAGTTCAGATCAATCCCGTCATAAATGAAGCAATCAACGCAATACAACATGCGGCGCAGAAAAAAGAAGGACTTAGCGGAATCAGTAGCGGCTTCACGGATCTGGACAAAATTACTTCCGGCTGGCAAAACTCCGACCTGATCATTATAGCCGCGCGACCGGCTATGGGAAAAACCGCATTCGTATTATCCATGGCGAAAAATATGGCCGTAAATTTCAAAACTCCCGTCGCCATATTCTCACTTGAAATGAGTAATGTTCAGTTAGTAAACCGCCTTATCACCAATGTTTGCGAACTATCCGGCGAAAAAATCAAGAGCGGCCGTCTCGAACCATACGAGTGGGAACAATTGGACCATAAGATAAACGAACTGTACGATGCTCCCATATATGTGGATGATACACCCAGTTTATCGGTATTTGAACTGCGCACGAAAGCCCGCAGATTAGTAAGGGAACATGATGTCAAATGCATCATCATCGATTACCTTCAGCTAATGAATGCAAGCGGCATGTCATACGGCAGCAGGGAACAGGAAGTCAGTATGATCTCCCGCTCGCTGAAAGGACTCGCAAAAGAATTGAACATCCCGATCATTGCACTCTCCCAGTTGAACCGTGGCGTCGAAACCCGTACCGGAGCCGAAGGCAAACGCCCTCAGTTAGCGGATTTGCGGGAATCGGGAGCAATTGAACAGGACGCTGACATGGTCTGTTTCATACATCGTCCCGAATATTACGGAATCAAAGAAGATTCCGCAGGACGCGACCTGACCGGCCTGGCCGAAATAATCATTGCCAAACACCGTAACGGAGCCATTGGAGACGTATGGCTAACCTTTAAGAACAGCTTTGTCCGGTTTGAAAATTGCAATGATTCAAGTAATAACCGGGAATTCACATCGAAAATAAACAAAACTTCCGATAATCCGGCCATCATGCAAACGATCGGAAACAATGAAGATTTTATCCATCAAACCCAACACGATAATCCGTTGCCTTTTTAAATTCCCTGGAACAGCATCTTCCGTATAAAGCACAGGAAGGGCACATTTCAAGTCGCATATAAACAACCGGCAAAATCAAACTGTAAAAAAAAATAATCATATTTGTGTAAAAATCGGTCTATACGGGCAAAACATGTTGTATATCATAAACAAAATTAAAAAAAAGGTCTATCTTTGCTTTCCGTTTAAATACCGACTACAAAATTTTAAATAATAATTGCATGAAAACATTTATGGATGAAAATTTCCTGCTCGAAACGAAAACAGCGCAGGATTTATATCACAATCATGCGGCAAAAATGCCGATTATCGATTATCATTGCCATCTGGTACCCAAGATGGTTGCCGATGACCATAAGTTCAAATCAATTACCGAAATATGGCTTGGTGGCGACCACTATAAATGGCGCGCCATGCGGACGAATGGTGTAAACGAACGCTTCTGTACAGGCAATGACACCTCCGACTGGGAAAAATTCGAAAAATGGGCTGAAACCGTTCCATATACCATGCGTAACCCACTCTATCACTGGACACATCTTGAGCTTAGAACAGCATTTGGAATCAACGAGATAGTAAGCCCGAAAACAGCAAGAGAAATATTTGACGCATGCAATGAAAAACTGACAAAACCGGAATACTCCGCCCGCGGATTGATGCGTCGTTACAATGTGCAGGTGGTGTGTACCACGGATGATCCCGTAGACACATTGGAACACCATATCAGCACCAGAGAAAGCGGGTTCGAAATAAAAATGCTTCCCACCTGGCGGCCCGACAAAGCAATGGCGGTAGAATCGCCGGCAAACTTCCGCGCTTACATAGAGAAGCTTGCCGAAGTAAGCGGCGTTACCATTTCCGCTTTTGATGATGTGGTAGAAGCATTGCGCAAACGCCATAAATTCTTTGAAGAACAAGGATGCAAGTTATCCGATCATGGAATTGAAGAATTTTATGCGGAAGACTATACCGAAGCCGAGATAAAAGCCATATTCAACAAAGTATACGGAGGCGCAACACTTACGAAAGAAGAAATCCTGAAATTCAAATCGGCTATGCTGATCATTTTTGGAGAAATGGATGCCGAAACAGGATGGACACAACAATTCCACTATGGGGCCATACGCGACAACAACTCGAAAATGTTTAACCAACTCGGTCCGGACACCGGTTTTGATTCCATCGGCGAATTCAATACCGCCAAAGCAATGTCGAAATATTTTAACAAACTGAACAGTGCCGGAAAACTGACAAAAACAATCCTGTACAATCTGAATCCCTGTGCAAACGAAGTAATCGCCACTATGATCGGCAATTTCCAGGACGGCTCGACAGCCGGTAAAATGCAATTCGGTTCGGGTTGGTGGTTCCTTGACCAGAAAAACGGAATGGAAAAACAGATGAATGCATTGTCGGTATTGGGATTACTGAGCCGCTTTGTCGGTATGCTGACCGATTCACGCAGCTTCCTGTCATACCCCCGGCACGAATATTTCCGGCGCACATTATGTAATTTGCTCGGTAACGATGTGGAAAGCGGACAACTACCGGCTTCGGAAATTGATTTTATCGGACAAATGACGGAAAACATAAGTTATTACAATGCGAAGAACTTCTTTCGGTTTTGACTATCAGCCCGTTCATTCCATATATCAATATAACGCCGAAGCATATTAAAATTCAACGACAGTATAAAATAACAATTAAAAAATGAGTAAAAAGGTAGTAACATTCGGAGAAATCATGTTGCGTCTGGCAACGCCGGATTATCTTCGTTTTTCACAAGCAAAAGAATATACCGCGACATTCGGAGGAGGAGAAGCCAATGTTGCCGTATCGTTGGCAAACTACGGCATAAATGCCGATTTTGTAACACGTTTGCCTAAAAATGATATTGCAGAAGCCTGTATAATGGATTTGCGTTCTCATAATGTGTGCGCAAACAATATCATTCGCGGAGGTGACCGCATCGGTATTTATTTTCTGGAAACGGGAGCCGTGGCGCGCGCTTCAAAAGTAGTCTACGACCGCGCCAACTCATCCATCGCTACGATCGAAAAAGGTATGGTAGACTGGAAACAAGTCCTGAAAGATGCGCAATGGTTTCATTGGACAGGTATTACTCCCGCGTTATCACAAGGCGCTGCGGACGTATGCCTCGAAGCAATCAGAACGGCCAACGAAATGGGGATAACCGTATCGTGCGACCTGAACTATCGCAAAAACCTGTGGAAATACGGAAAAACCGCGGCCGAAGTCATGCCGGCGCTCGTCGAAGGATGTGATATTATTCTCGGCAATGAAGAAGATTGCGAAAAAGTATTCGGCATCAAACCGGAAGGATTTGATGTGACGGCAACCGGCGGTGAAGTAAATGCGGCGGAATTTGAATCCGTATGTACCCAAATGATGCATAAATTTCCCCGATGCAAAAAAATGATTGTAACGCTACGCGGAGCCATCAATGCCAATCATAATACATGGGGTGGCGTCCTTTATTCCGATGGTACACTCAAACAATCAAAGCGTTATGACATCACACACATTGTCGATCGCGTGGGAGGAGGGGATTCCTTCATGGGCGGACTGATCTATGGCCTCATCACCTGGCCGGCCGACGATCAGCAAGCGCTCGATTTCGCCGTTGCGGCATCCTGCCTGAAACATACGATATACGGAGATTTTAACCTTGTAACGGTTGCTGAAGTGGAAAACCTGATGAAAGGTGACGGCTCAGGACGCGTATCGAGATAACGATTACTAACTTTTAATTTATATATCATGAACAATTTATCTCAATCATCAGGGAAAATGACCAACTACCGCTGGATGATATGTGCGATGTTGTTTTTTGCAACAACAATCAACTATTTGGATAGACAAGTATTGTCACTTACCTGGAAAGATTTCATTGCCGAAGAATTTCATTGGACCAATACTCACTATGGGTATATCACTATGTTCTTTTCAGGATTTTACGCCCTTTGTATGCTCTTTGCCGGACGATTCGTAGACTGGCTCGACACAAAAAAAGGCTTTCTGTGGTCTATCGGAATATGGTCGGTAGGTGCATGTATACATGCTTTTTGTGGGATCGCAACTGCCGGTATCGTATCGAATGAATGGTTAGCCGGATTTGAAGGATCAAAAGAAGTATTAAAATACGCTGAAAATACCGGTACAATTATCACGGTAAGCGTGACGCTCTTTATATTGGCACGCGCTGTATTAGCCCTCGGAGAAGCCGGAAACTTTCCGGCTGCGATAAAAGCGACAGCCGAATATTTTCCTAAGAAAGACCGTGGATTTGCAACCAGTATCTTTAACGCAGGCGCACAGATCGGTGCATTATTAGCTCCTCTCACAATCCCCCTGATTGCAAAATATTACGGATGGGAAATGTCATTCATCATTATAGGTGCATTAGGTTTTATATGGATGGGATTTTGGGTTTTCATTTATAAAAAACCGGAAAAACATCCCCGTGTGAATGCGGCCGAATTAGCATATATTAATCAGGATGAGGCCTCTGCTAACGTAACGGAAGAAAAAATTGAAGAAGCGCAAACTAAAAAACTTTCGTTCGCAGACTGCTTCAAATTTAAACAAACATGGGCTTTTGCTGTCGGTAAATTTATGACAGACGGCGTATGGTGGTTCTACCTGTTCTGGGTGCCAGCCTATCTGAGTTCTGTCTATAGCATGCCTTCATCTGATCCTAAAGCGCAAATCGCCATATTTGTATTGTATGGGATCTCCATGCTTTCATTAATAGGAGGCTGGTTGCCTACTTATTTTGTAGACAAAAAGGGAATGAACCCGTATGCCGGAAGGATGAAAGCCATGCTTATTTTTGCATTCTTCCCGTTATTAGCATTGCTGGCTCAACCTTTGGGACATATTTCATATTGGGTACCTATCTGCATCATCGGTATTGCAGGAGCTGCTCACCAGGCCTGGTCAGCAAATATATTTTCGACTATCGGAGATATGTTCCCCAAATCTGCTATTGCAACAATAACCGGTATCGGAGGAATGGCCGGAGGTTTGGGTTCCATGTTTATCAACTTGGGTTCCGGTAAGCTATTTGATTATTCAATAGAAAGTAATATGAGTTTTCTGGGATTTTCCGGTATAGAAGCCGGCTATTTTATCATTTTCTCTATATGTGCCGTTGCATACCTTATTGGGTGGATTATAATGAAATCATTAGTCCCCAAATATAAACCGATCGAATTATAATATAAAATCATGAAACGGGA
>DOZP01000092.1:0-3380 GCA_003517945.1 Porphyromonadaceae bacterium
CAGATTTCAGGAAGAAGAGGTGGGAAATGTTTAAACTGATAACGACAGGATATTTTTATGCGGACGGAGGAGCCATGTTCGGCGCTATCCCCAAAGTGTCATGGAGCCGTAGTTATCCGGCCAACGAACGCAACCTGTGTGTGCTGGCCATGCACACCGGAGTGATCAGCACCGGCGACGGACGTATCATGATTGTTGATCCGGGAGTCGGACAAGATCAATTGAAAGATTCACCTGCCATTTATTATCAGTTTTACGATACGGTAGACCTGTGCGAAGAACTGGAACATATCGGAATAAAACCGGAAGACGTGACCGACGTAATATTCACACATCTTCATTTCGACCATTGCGGGGCAGCCGTACGAAAAAACGTGCACGGGACGCCGGAACCGGTCTTTCCGAATGCCGCGCACTGGGTAAGCCGCGCGCAATACGAGAGTGAATGTTCCCCTCATCCGCTTGAAGCGGCGTCTTTTGTGCCCAGAAACACAGAAATCTTAGATAAGGCCGGCCTCCTGCGGCTTATCGAAGCGACAATAGAGCCAAACGAAAGTCTACGTATACAATTGTATGACGGACACACACTCGGACAAATAGCCGCCTACATTAAAACAGAAACATCACCAAACGAAATATTGCCATCCGAAGCGGCCCCGGCCAACACTTGTATGAATGGAAACACAACCATCGTTTTTCCGGGAGATATCCTTCCGTTAGCTTCGCACATTGTTCCCGAACGTATTTCGGCTTACGATCTCTACCCGACTCTCTCCTACAACGGAAAAACAGAAATTTTGGAAAAAACGGCTTCCGGCGAATATACCCTTGTATTTTTCCATGATGCATACACGCCTTGCGCAACGATTAAAAAAACAGGTTCTTCATTTAAAATCAATAAAAAAATCAGTATATAAAAACATTTATGTATTTTTGTGAGTTTTCAACAAATTTGTTGAGTTATCAACACGTCCGGCAACTTCGCCGGAAAAGTGTCTATTTTTGCATGCGAAAATTGTCTGTGTGTCATGAAAAGCGGATTTCTCCGGAAGAAAATAACACATTCACAATAAGTCCATTAACAACTAATTTTAAAAAAATAAATGGGTAAAATTATCGCCTTGGCAAATCAAAAGGGAGGAGTAGGTAAGACTACTACAACTATTAATCTGGCAGCGTCACTGGCTGCTCTTGAGAAGAAAGTATTGATCGTCGACGCCGACCCGCAGGCAAATGCTTCGTCCGGCTTCGGCATTGATGTAAAATCTCTCAAACATTCTATTTATGAAAGTTTGATAAATGGAGTGGAACCCGATGTTGCCATTGTTCATTCGGAAATGAGCAACCTGGACATATTTCCGTCGCATATCGACCTGGTCGGAGCCGAAATCGAAATGCTTAACTTAGACAAACGTGAGCATATACTGCGCAATCTCCTTCTGCCTCTGAAAGAAAAATATGATTACATACTGATTGATTGCTCGCCGTCACTGGGACTGATAACAGTCAATGCGCTTACAGCTTCGGATTCCGTGATCATTCCGTTCCAATGTGAATATTTTGCACTCGAAGGCATCAGTAAGTTGTTGAACACCATTAAAATCATCAAATCAAAACTGAATCCTTCCCTCGAAATAGAAGGTTTTCTGATTACGATGTACGATGCACGCCTGCGCGTAGCAAACCAGTATTACGAAGAAATAAAACGTTTGTTTCAGGATATGGTATTCACAACAGTCATTCAGCGTAACATCAAATTAGTCGAAGCCGCCGGTTCGGGCAAGCCCGCCCTCCTTTATGAAGTAGATTCCAAAGGCTCTATCAATCACATGCAATTGGCGAAAGAATTAATTGAAAAAGACGCAAACAGAAATTAAGGAATAATACAATGGCAACGAAAAGAAAACCTATTGGGCGTGGACTGGAAGCGCTTCTCACGAGCGACGGATTGAATACCGGCGGATCATCCTCCCTGAACGAGATCGAATTAGACAGGATTCAACCGAATCCAAACCAGCCCCGTACTGTTTTTGAAGAAGAAACACTTGAAGAACTGGCCGTATCCATTCGTAATTTTGGAGTAATACAACCGATTACGCTTCAGGAAACCGACAAAGACAAATATATGATTATATGCGGCGAGCGTCGTTTCCGTGCGGCAAAAATAGCCGGACTGGAACGTATCCCCGCTTATATCAAGACAGCGGCTGACGAGAATATCATGGAAATGGCATTACTCGAAAACATACAGCGTGAAGACCTGAGTGCGATCGAGACGGCGCTGGCTTATCAGAAACTGATCGACGATTCGGGGCAGACACAGGAACAGCTAAGCGAACGTGTCGGCAAAAAACGTACAACCATTTCCAATTATCTGCGTTTACTCAAACTACCTGCTGAAATACAAGTCTGCATAAAGAACAGGATGATCGATATGGGACATGCGCGGGCGCTTTTATCTATCGACGACCCCGAGATACAATTAGCCCTGAACGACCGGATCCTCAAAGAAGGACTGTCCGTCCGCACTGTGGAAGAAATAGCAAGACAGGTAAACCAGACAGGAACCTATACCGATCAAAAGACAAATAAAACGCATGGTAAAAAACTACCGGAAGAATTTAAAATCCTGAAAGAACATCTTTCCGAATTTTTCGATACGAAAGTGCAGTTAAGCTATAATACCGACGGCAAAGGCAAAATAACCATTCCCTTCGATTCCGACGAGAAACTGGCGTCTATCATGAGTTTGTTGGACCGAATGAAATAGACATGGGCAAGGGTAAAAAGATAAACTATATCCGCATCATTATATGGACTATATGCCTTCTCCCGACAGGCATCGCAAGCGCAATATACGCCCGGGAGCCGATTCCCGAAATAAAAAACGCCCGATTTCCGAACGACGCGCTTTCACAGTCCGGCCACCATGCGGAAGTATCGCCCCTGTCCGTTAATGATTCTATTATCCGGGAAGTATTTCCTTTGGTTAACGATACGGTCATACCCTTAAACGATAGCATTGCACCACCTGATGATTATGGTATTACCAATACCGATTCAACTTTTTTGTATACGGATGACAGCCTGGCTATCCTGCTTGCTTCGGATTCCGCCCGGATCATTATGTCCCGGGAGAACGGAGAGCGTATAATGATCAAAGATGCGACGGATTTCAAGCCGAATCCGAAAACAGCATACCTTATCGCCGCTATATTTCCGGGATTCGGACAGGCTTACAACCGCCAGTACTGGAAATTACCGATCGTATACGGCGGACTGGTCGGTTTCATGTACGCCATCACCTGGAACAACAAAGTATACCAGGATTATAAAACAGCTTACTTTGATATGAGGATCGACTACAACCATTACAAAGA
>DOZP01000092.1:3412-6211 GCA_003517945.1 Porphyromonadaceae bacterium
TTTTATGCTTAGTCAAAACAATCATACGCTACTACAAAAACGTCGGGATTATTATCGCCGGTACAGGGATCTGAGTATAATACTCAGTGTGGCATTTTATGCCGTATGCATAGCAGACGCTTATGTAGACGCACAGATGTTTGACTTCGATATATCTCCGGACCTGTCGTTCCGGGTAGCGCCGGAGTTTTACCCGGCAACACTCACAAACTCCCGAAGTTTCGGACTGAATATTTGCATGACTTTTTAAAACCAAATACGATGGAAAGCAAACGGTATTTAATTCTTATTTTATTGATTCTTGCCCCGTTTATCTCCCTGATAGCGCAAGAAAACGAAGAATCTGCAAATGATACCTTGTCTGGCGGGCAACGACTATACGATTCGATCATCGGTTTTTTACCCGAAAATCTCGACGCGGACATGCATAAACTTCTTGAAGGATGGCATGTAAAACATTTTTCAAAACCGGAAGAATTTTGTGAAGATGAGGATCAGAATCCGTACTTTCCGGACTCCGTATACCGGATGCGGATGAAAAGCATGCCGTGTGTTGTTCCCATGACATACAACGAGACCGTACGCAAATGCATTGACCTGTACTCGGGACGCCTGCGCAACGTCGTACGCTATATGATGGGAATGGCTGATTTTTACTTCCCGATGATCGAACAAAAGCTGGATGCAAACGGGTTGCCGCTGGAGCTGAAATACCTGGCAGTGGTTGAAAGCGCGTTGAATCCGACCGCCCAGTCACGTGTCGGAGCAAGCGGCTTGTGGCAATTTATGCTGCCTACGGGTAAAATTTACGGTCTGGAAATAAACAGCCTGATTGATGAACGCCTCAACCCGGAAAGAGCGACCGACGCCGCCTGCAAGTATTTTGAAGAAATGTATAAATTGTACGGAGACTGGCACCTGGTGCTGGCAGCCTATAACTGTGGTCCCGGAAATGTAAACAAAGCCATACGCCGTTCCGGAGGAAAAACGGACTTTTGGAAAATATTCCCTTACCTTCCACGCGAAACGCGCTCGTATGTCCCGTTATATATCGCAGCCGCTTATGTCATGACATACCATTGCGAACACAATATTTGCCCCATACGGGCCGATTTTTCCGTAGCGACCGACACCATCATGGTTGAAAGAGCGCTTCATTTCGAGCAAATCGCAGACATACTCCAAATGGACAAAGAGGCCATACGTTTTTACAACCCGCAGTATAAACGGGAGATCGTACCGGGAAACATCCGGCCTTCGGTATTGCGTCTGCCGTTAGACAGGACTTTTGCATTTATTGAATACGAAGACAGCCTGTTCACACACCGTATGGAAGAATTACTGGCTAACTGTACCCCTGTAGACGCAAATGAACCGGAAGATCGAAAAGAAAAAATAACACATACGGTACAGACCGGAGAAAATGTCTATACGATAGCCAACTTATATGGGGTAACGGCGCAGAAGCTGAGACTGTGGAATAGCCTGAAAGGTTCGCGTGTGCCCAAAGGCCGCAAACTAAACGTTTATATTGATAACGGCGGGCTTGCCTACGTCGCCAAAAACAATCATCAAACGGCACAGGCTACCGCCAAAGAACAGACCAAGCCATCCGGAACTTCTGCCGGTACCGCAAGCAAAAATGCGGTAAATGAACAGAATTTCATATCCTATAAGGTAAAATCCGGCGATTCCCTTTATGCGATTGCCAAAAAATATCCCGGAATATCCGCTAAAAGAATACAGGAAGTAAACGGATTGACAAATTCCAACCTACGTATTGGCCAGGTACTAAAAATCCCACAGGGATGACAAAAGATCCGGACTTATGAGCAAAAAAAACACGAGAGAACCGGAACGAACGTTGATGAAAGACGAACTAATGGTGCAAAAAGAGTTTGAAGCTCTTATGTGCGAATATCTCAATTCCAACCATCGCCGGAAAGTCGAACGCGTATTGAAAGCGTTCAACTTCGCCAAGCAGGCCCATGCCGGTGTGAAACGTCGCGACGGTGATCCGTACATCATGCACCCGCTGGCCGTAGCCCGCATTGTATGCGGGGAAATGGGGCTCGGTTCCACCTCTATCTGTGCGGCTCTGCTACATGACGTCGTTGAAGACACGGAATACGAAGTCAAGGATATTGCCAATATGTTCAACGACAAAATTGCGCAACTGGTAGACGGATTGACAAAAATCTCCGGAGGGATCTTTAGTGAAACGGACTCTAAACAGGCTGAGAATTTCAGGAAGTTACTCCTTACCATGAGCAGTGATATACGTGTGATCCTGATAAAAATGGCAGACCGTCTCCACAACATGCGTACGCTCGGCGCGATGCGTACCGACAAGCAGTTTAAAATTGCGGGTGAGACCATGTTTATCTATGCGCCGTTGGCTCACCGTTTGGGATTGTTTACCATCAAAACGGAACTGGAAGACCTGAGTTTCAAATACGAGCATCCCGAAGAATACCGCACCATCACCGAAAAGCTGAAGGATTCGGAAGAATCACGTCAACGCCTGTTCGACAATTTCGCCCGGCCCGTAAGGCTTCGTTTACAGGAGTTAGACCTGACATACGAGATGAAGACCAGGGTCAAATCGGCCTATTCGATATGGAACAAAATGAATCTCAAAAATGTTCCTTTCGATGATATATACGATATTTTTGCCGTACGTATTATCTTTGAACCGACCGGCGATGTGGATGAAAAGAATTTATGCTGGGATATCTATGCCGCCATAACGGATATATACCGGACGCGCCCCGACCGCTTAAGAGACTGGGTCAGCCG
>DOZP01000338.1:0-931 GCA_003517945.1 Porphyromonadaceae bacterium
TTTTTTTAGCTTTTAACTACGCATTTGCCGGATGAACCTTTTTTCACTAGTGTCCCATTAAAATTGGGACGTTTTAAAAATTAAATAAACTTGGCCCATTTGGTCCACATCGTTCTTTGTCATTTTGAAATTTAGTTTTGTCAAAGAGGTCTCGAAGATGAGTTTTATCAGTCAGCGATATGCTTAATATTTGAAGAACTTCGTATGTACTTCTATCAAGTTGCATATCGTGCTGAATAATGGCCACCAGGCAGTAAGTACATATGGCAGCATAGATTTGAATCCGAACGGCATTTTCTGTGGTACCCCAAAATTTCTTTATTTTGAGGTGCTGCTTCAGCCATTTGAAGAACAACTCTACTTGCCAGCGGTTCTTGTACAGTTCAGCCACCTGGAGAGCAGAAATGTGTGTGGCATTGGTTAAGAACACAAACTCACGTTTTTGTTCTTCATCCCAATATCTAACCAAACGAAGTGCCTCAGAATAGTATTGTTTGGGATAAAACCCCGTCAATCCGATTGTTACATCTGAAAGCACATTCTTAGGGAGTCTGCGTTTCCATTTGATGGATTTGTATTGCAGATTTTTCTTTGCCCTGACCACGAAGTATGCTTCAATTTGATGAATCTTATGTAACATCTTGAAGTTGTTATAAGCTCGATCAAATATGTAGTAAGAGCCAGACTCATAAGGTATTTCTTTCATCGCCGTGGAGTCGTGTACGGCTGCCTCGGTGATATGAAAGAATGCAGGTATCTGTGTTTCCACATCATATAGTGTATGCACTTTGATACCGCCTTTCCTCTTACGGAATTTTGCCCACCAGAATACAGCAAGACACAAGTTAATGGTTGTCGAATCGAAAGCATATACGTTTCCACCGAGTTTGAAAATGTCAGTGGCACGCTTCTCTCTGGCTTCACTTATGAG
>DOZP01000338.1:966-3741 GCA_003517945.1 Porphyromonadaceae bacterium
CCCATTCCTAAATGATAACACTTAGAGTGGTGAGCATCAAGAGCGACAATCAAGTCTCGCAGACTTTCACGATTGGAGAGTTGTCCGAACATCAAAGCAAGCAGTTGATTCCAACATGTGAAATGCTTCACGTATTTATCGCCATCATACTTGGCTACAATACGATTGAATTTACTTCGATTCAGAAACGAGACCAATTGAGCGAAAACGTATTTATCTTGGAACATATGCTATCAGATTTATCTGATGCAAAGCTAAAAAATCAAGTCCGTTCGCTCGAAAAAACTCTGTAACTAACTAAATATCAAATATTTCAAAGAACTATTTTAGATTTTAATGGGACAGCAATGTGTTCGACTATAAAACGATATTCCAAAGCAAGAATACTTTCAGAAAAAAAGTATTTAGGCAAATTAAGGGAGAAGGATATAACAAATATAATAGCTGTTATTGAGAACAGTAAACAACTTACTCCGAAAATTAAAAGGAAATATGGTTTTGAAGATAAATCTAAAGACTTAAAATAATATGCAAAAAGAAAGTAGTAATTTCCAGTATGAGGATCAAATCCAATGGCAACATCCGGATAAAGGAGTCAGCCGCCAGATCATGGCTTACAATGATGATATCATGATGGTGAAGGTGAAGTTTGAGACTGGGGCGGTGGGTGCTCCGCATACGCATCCGCACACGCAAGCTACATACGTGGCCAGTGGGGTATTCGAGTTTACGACTGATGGGGAAACGAAAACAATAAAGGCCGGCGACGGGGTGTATATCAAACCAAACGTGCTGCACGGCTGTAAATGTCTGGAAGAAGGATTATTGATTGATACCTTCTCACCAATGCGGGCGGATTTCCTGTGAGAATTAGCTTGTTCAAAACATAAAAAAGGGCCGGAACTTCTTCCGGCCTTCTTTGTGGGTAAAGGTTAACCCTCTCTTTTCTTGCCTCTGAGCACTACGCTACGCAACTTCTGCCTAAAAAAATCTTTTTGATTAACAAAGCTGCAATTAAACGTATTGAGGAATGCCGATATGACTTCTTCATCATCGTTTTCATGATATGTGCTTATTGCAAAATAAAGTCGTTTATCATGATGTATCACAAAATACATGTCCTTTTGAACATCTTTCTGAATCTCTACATCGAAATGATCATATTCATGTCTAAACGTAAACAGATGGCGTGAATAGCCATGTTTCATGATATATTTATAATACAAAATATTAGGCGATTTAGGGTTGAATAGTCTTGAGAGGTAGTAGGGAATAACCCCGCGCTGGATTCTTTTCAACTTCTGTTTCATAATAACCTGTTTTTTTAGTCTACGAATTGCCTGTATATATTCATCAATTCTGCAGCTTGTTTTTCTTTGGAGAATTGCTTGACGAATGCTTTGCCATGGGCTATCATTTCCTGCCTTTTCGCCGTATTTGATAGTATATCATTTAACGCTTCAGCCATTTCGTCTACGGAGTCCGGATGCACATACATGCAACTAGGCCCTCCTGCTTCTTCAAGACACGAACCGGTGGCTCCAACCACAGGTACGTTCGAATGTAATGCTTCAATAATGGGGATACCAAAACCTTCGTAACGGGATGGGTAGACGAATGCTTCAGCCTGCTGGTAAATGGCCGGAAGATCGTTGAACGGCACATTGCTATAAATATGTATTCTCTCCTGCAGGTGATGCTCCCGGATAAATGCTTCTACCTCCTGTGTGTAAGCTGTCCGCTTCCCAACAATAACCAAATGTGTATCTTGTGGAAGACGATCGACTGCTTGGGCAACTAAGAGTACATTTTTCCGTTCTTCAATACTTCCTACATTCAGTATGTAGCGTTCGGGTAAGTGGTATGTTGTGCGGACTTCTGCTTTTTTCTCCGGGCTGGCTTCTTTCCGGAACGTATCGTCACATCCCTGATAGACAACCTTTATCTTATCTTCGGCAATACCAAAGAAATCTATAATATCCCGTTTGGTACACGCACTGATCGCAATAATCTGATCGGCATTCTCACAGGCTTTCCTGAATTTATAGGTATAAATCTTCCTGTCAATGGGTTTATAGTATTGCGGGAAACGAAGAAAGATCAGGTCGTGGATCGTAACGACAGACTTTACTCCCGCCTTTTTGATCGTAAGCGGAAGCTCGTTGCTAAGTCCGTGAAACACTTGGATCCCATCATCTTTTAACTGGCTGCTCATCCCCCATACTCTCCATAATGAGGATAGTTTTCTCCAAATAAATTGCACGGGATATACGGTCTTTATCTGTTTGTATGTTTCGAGCAAATGATTTAATTGTTCATTCCGTTTCTTTCGGGGCGCATACAATATATAGTTGTTTTCTGGGTAGAGTTGGGCTAAGATTTCGACAATGTACCTGCTGTAATTACCCAATCCGGTATAGTTTTGTACAGCGCGTTTTGCATCAAATCCGATTTTCATGGCGATTGAATTTGAGGGGTTATATATGCAGATTCTCTTTGTAGGACGTGTTTAAGTCTAAGTAGTAGAAATTATGCTGCCGCTGTTTGTTTCCCGGGGGAATCTTCATATAATCACCANNAGGATAGTTTTCTACTCCCATAACCATTTTCCCCTCAAAAGAGACAGGCGTGGGTATTCCCAGTACTGCTTTAGACATAATCCCTTTCAGTCCATCATCATAGTCGGCTATCAGGCCGCTTTTATCTGAATCGTACTTCATTAATGTCTTCCGGATAGCCCGTTGTATTTTTGAAGGGCGGAACATTTTCCGGCAG
>DOZP01000338.1:3832-5586 GCA_003517945.1 Porphyromonadaceae bacterium
GAAAACATCAATATAGATTCCTCCCAGGTATTTGAGTCCGATTCGTTCAATCAGTGTTGTGCTTACGTCCTGTATCTTGGCAAATGGGAGGGGATAGCTGGGGTCATTTTCGGCACAGATAAGTTCAAGGGTTTGGGGTAGCCATTGCGCGGCATTCTCGATCAGGAGTTCATAATCCTTGCGTGGCATACCGATATCTATATCGTCATCCCACGGAATAAACCCCTTGTGGCGTATGGCGCCCAGCATGGTTCCTGCCATTATGTAATAACGCAAGTTATGTTCCTGGCATACCTTGTCTATCATCAACAGGATATCCAGTATCCGTAGTTGCAGTGGGCGGATTTCGTAATTGGCCATAACGCGTTAATAAAGATTAGACGGGATCAGTTTTTTAGCTTCCTGAAAGTCTTCTACCGTATCCAGCTCAATAGAAAAACAATCGGTCGTATCTATAACATAAAAATGCTGTCCTTGCGCGATCAACCGCTCAAAAGCCAATTCATAAAATACATTATCCAGTCCGTGATGCTCAATCATGACCTCCAGCTCCTTAAACAAAGCCTTGGTGTAGCTTGCCGACATTTTCTCTATGCCTACCGATTCTCCTATTGCTTCATCAATAGAACAGGTTTTGCTTATTTCCAAGACCTTCATATCCTTGTCGGCAATGACCTTTATCTCTTCATCGCCCAGTTGATGCCGGTTCAGGGTCAACGCATTTTCTTGTTTAGCCGATAACAGCCGGGAAAGAAGTTGCGGATCAAAAACGATATCACTATCCAACAGCATAACCTCCTCTTCCTCGGCAAAAGTACGGGCCAAATACAGCGAATAGATGTTATTCGTTGTACGATATACCGGGTTATATATAAAGGTTATAGCATGGCCGGGATACTGACTGTTCACAAAATCAATGATTTGCTGTTCCTCATATCCGGTTACTATGGCAATCTCCTTGATTCCGGTATCCATCAGCGCATCCAGCGTTCTTTCCAGCAGACAGCGTTCTCCTATTTTTAACAGGCATTTGGGGGTATGATCGGTCAGCGGTCGAAGGCGTGATGCAATTCCTGCTGCTAATACGACGGCTTTCATTGTTGGGCTATGGCTTTAATGATTTCTCTGACTGCTTTATTTTGTTCGGGGCGGCCGAACGTAATGCGCAGGTGCGAGTCGATATCGGGTTCATTCATAAACTTCACCACGTATCCTTTTTCTGAGAAAGCGGCTTTCAGTTTATCCTTTAGTTCAATGGGATATTTGATCAAAATGAAATTGGCCACCGACTTATATACTTTGAAGCCGGGAATTGGCCCTATTTCTTCTTCGTACAACCTTCTGTCCTCGTTTATTGTTTCTGCAATGTTGCGATAGTGGGCATCCGATTTCAATGCTGCTATGGCAATATCTTCCGATATCCGGTGGTAACCGAGGTATTTATTGCTGTACTTGCTGAATTTCTCCATTCCTTTACTCACGAAGCTAAATCCCATGCGCACTCCCGGCAATCCGTAAAACTTGGACAGTGTACGGCTGATAATCAGATTGGGGTATTTATCCACAAAGTATTTAATATATGATGTATCGCTGGAGACGTAAGACGCATAAGCCTCATCAATGATAACTATTGTGCTCTGAGGTACATTCGGGAGTAATACATCCAACTCCTCGGGTGTTATTCCGTTCCCAGTCGGATTATTGGGCGAAGCAAGAAGCAGAACTTTGGGATTCTCTTTGTTGAGCATTTCATT
>DOZP01000257.1 GCA_003517945.1 Porphyromonadaceae bacterium
CAATTACTCGCAGCTTACCGCAACAAAAGAGAACATTATGCAGGAACGCCGCCTGGAATTTGCGTTCGAAAGCATCAACTATTGGGACCTGCTTCGTCAGGGGGTAGATTATGCGGCTGATAAGCTGGCGCTCGAAGCCCCGGTTTTCAGCGGAGGCAATGCGGATGTGGTAAAGGTTACTTCCGACCGTATCCGTGCGACGAAAGGGCTCTGCCAGATACCATATAACCAGATCACGCTGGCCAACGGTATGTTGAAACAAAATGCCGGTTGGTAACCGGAAAGGTATAACAATTAATACAAAAAAGATGATGAACTTAAAATCTCGTATACATATACTTCTCGCAAGCGTAGTTGTATTTTTATCCGCTTGCACGCCCAAAGAATATGAATTGGGAACCATTGATCTTGCACCGGGCGATCTAAAATTGGGAACCGCTTTTTCCATAGAAGCCGATGCTTCCAATCCGAATATTATTTATTTAAAGAGCTTATTAGACCCGAAATACACTCCTCTTTGGAAGCATCCGCAGGGGCGTAGCCAGGAACCAACCGTTGCATTAACGATTCCCTTCCCGGGAACCTATAATGTACAGCTTGGCGCCGAAACACGCGGCGGGATCGTATATGGCGAGCCTGCTTCCTTCGAAATCACGACATTTTTCGAAGAAGCTGTTAGCGATCCACTCTGGACATTATTAACGGGAGGAGTTGATAATGAAAAAACGTGGGTATGGAACGACAAGATTCCGGCTTGTTTCGGCAATGGAGGTAAGGGTTCTATTTATCCCGAATGGTGGCAGGTATCTTATGAAGGAGTAATCAGTGAGGCATGGGATATAGGCGAAATGGTTTTCGATCTGAAAGGCGCGCCGAATTTCACCAAAACATTGAATACAGGCGTTACCACAAAAGGGCTCTTCGAGCTTGATGTGGAGAACAAGAGGCTAACTATCCTGGATGCAAACAT
Organism: Porphyromonadaceae bacterium; assembly: GCA_003517945.1. Classification (GTDB taxonomy): domain Bacteria; phylum Bacteroidota; class Bacteroidia; order Bacteroidales; family Tannerellaceae; genus Tannerella. The sequence goes on from DOZP01000257.1 coordinate 971, forward strand.
ACTGCATGGCGCAAACTACGATGATGACGGAGCCGAAGGGAAATATTATGTGATCACCAACATTACTGAAACTGAAATGACACTGGCCCGCCAGGGAGACGGCTGGCAGAATACGTGGGTATTCAGGGTGAAATAATATCCCTTACCGAAGATGGAATCAGGAAAGCGAGTAATCCGGAAATCAGATAATTTCGCTTAGAAATGTATGAACGGGAAGTAATCCGGAGGGGTTGCTTCCCATCCTGTTTTTTTTATTTTATTACAGTTGAATGCGTCTGTTAACAATCCTGCCCTTCATTCTTAACAAAACACCTCTATAGATTTATCCGTATGCCTTATTTAATAACATTGATAAAAGATATTTTTATCTGTTTATTCCTATATTTGTCGAAACAAAATTATAGTATACCCATGAAAAAAAACTTGTATGCATTATTATTAACTGTGACCTTACTTCTGTCGTGTCAGTCCGGCAAAAAAAGTTATAACATCGACTCCGTGGCTTCGCCCAAAGGAACAGAAGTGTTTCAGGACAATTGGCAGAACATAGCTGAAAACTATCAATTTCCCGAATGGTTTGCCGATGCCAAATTCGGGATATTCATTCATTGGGGGGTCTATGCTGTGCCCGCTTTCGATAATGAGTGGTATCCCCGCCAAATGTACCAAAAAGACCACATCGCCTATAAGCACCACATCGAAACATGGGGCCCGCAGGACAAATTCGGTTACAAAGATTTCATTCCGATGTTCAAAGCCGAAAAGTTCGATGCCGAAGAATGGGCCGGTTTATTTAAAAAATCGGGCGCCAAATACATTGTTCCTGTTGCCGAGCATCATGACGGATTTGCGATGTACAATAGTGATCTCAATGAATGGAACGCAGTGAAAATGGGACCGAAAAAAGACATCCTCGGATTACTGAAGAAAGCCGTCGAAAAAAACGGACTCGTTTTCGGACTATCAACCCACAGGGCCGAAAACGCCTGGTTCTTTAACGGGGGCATGCAATTCCCATCCGATGTGCAGGATATGGGCATTTCCCTGTATGGCAGGCGTTACGAGAATGAAAAATATACCGAGGATTTCGCGCGTGAGTGGCTTGCACACACGTACGAACTGATTCATAAATATGAACCGAAACTGATCTGGTTCGACTGGACGGTAAGCAATCCGGTTTTGATGCCCTACTTCAATAAATTTATGGCTTATTACTACAACAATGCGCTTGACTGGAAAGAAGATGTGGTGGTAAATACCAAACAGGGCTACCCCACCGATGTGCAGGTATGGGACGTAGAACGCGGGAAATCAGGAAAGATGATGCGGTTTCCCTGGCAAACCGATACGTCTGTCGGCAAAAAATCATGGTCGTACATCGACGGGGAAGAAAATAAAACACCCGGGCAAATTATTCACGACCTGATTGATATCGTCAGCAAAAACGGCAACCTGTTATTGAATATCGGCCCACGTGCCGACGGAACGATTACCGAAGAGCAGAAAGAGATTCTTCTTTCCATCGGGAAATGGCTGGATGTAAATGGAGAGGCCATTTACGGAACACGCTGCTGGAAGAAATTCGGAGAGGGAAATGCGGAATCAACAAAAGGATCCTTTACGGACAACGAAGCAACTGTTTATACCGCACAGGATATTCGCTTTACAACGAAAGGCAACGATTTCTATGCTATTGTATTAAACTGGGACAACAATGATCTGCTCATAAAATCGTTGAATAAGGAAGCGGTTGCCGATGCTGCCATACTCAATGTCAACCTCTTAGGCTCTGACGAGAAAATAAACTGGGAACAAACCGAAGAAGGCCTCAAACTGTCTTTCCCTGCAAACAAACCTTGCGAACATGCTTATTCTTTCAAAATATCTTTCGACAGGAAAGTGGGCGAACATCTCGAATCGGAAGCTGTAAACGAAGTAATGAAACACGGCGTCTAAAGATATTTAAAAATACCGGAATTTGCATGCCGACGGAATTCGGACGGGTGAATTATTCAGAAAACCCTAAC
>DOZP01000354.1:0-122 GCA_003517945.1 Porphyromonadaceae bacterium
GTCATAATGTTCCGCCGTGTAAATACTATTGAAAATAACCGGCCCCGAAGAGGTTTTCCAATCCAACCCTGTCGCGATCGTTTCCATGCTCCCGTCCATATAGGTTATTTTAAGATCAAGGC
>DOZP01000354.1:331-1105 GCA_003517945.1 Porphyromonadaceae bacterium
TCATACAAACCGCCGACAGCTATATACGCCCTTGCCGATTGTATCTTTTTAGTTGTTTTAAATTCTTTGCGAAAATAGGGCGCCGGCTTGTAGCTGATATCATTCCGGTCCGAGATCCATGCGCCCTGCCAGTTTTTCACATCCATCATTCCCGTTTCGAACGAGCTTACCGGAGACGAACTACGGACACGATCCTTATCCCAGACATTGACTTTCCAGAAATACCGCGTAAACGGCTTTAGCGCTTGTCCGGCATAGGTGACCATCATCCCATCGTACGACCGGTTTCCCGAATCCCACACATTGCCCTTTCCCTCCGTTACGGCAATCGAATCCGTTCCGACTATAATCTGACAGGAGGTTTGTTTCGCTCCGTTGCGGGCATCATGCAACATCCATGATAACCTGGGGCGAGGATTATCTATGCCGACAGGAGCGGGCAGATGATCGCAACAAAGATGCTCCGCCTTACATAATTCGCCGGTCTGGCCGTAAGCGAGGTTTACAAACAAAAAACAAACAAAAGCTAATAGACTTATTTTCATAGCATTCTGATTAAAAAATAACAAAACAAAGCACAAATATATTTTATATTAATGAAATGAGGGCATAAAAAATGATTTTTATTATTCCCAAAATGATACTTTTAAAAAATAATCCATTTGCCTGTTATAATCCCCGGACAGCCGAATCCATGCCAATGATTTCGGCGCTGGTGAAAAAGGAGGTCATGGAAACACCCAGAACACCATGCAGGTTGAGATTCTGTCCGGT
>DOZP01000354.1:1163-1288 GCA_003517945.1 Porphyromonadaceae bacterium
CCCGTATAATCGCGATAAGAAAGCATTGTACTGGTATAGATCTTTTCAATCGCATCTCCGGGCGAAGCGAAGTCTTTCAAACCGGGAATATGCCCGGCCACAAGATGAAGGCATGCGTCAGCCTT
>DOZP01000354.1:1385-4125 GCA_003517945.1 Porphyromonadaceae bacterium
AGCGCACATGTATTTACACGATCCGGATGATAATCCGCATATTGCCACACATCACCCGTTTTATATACATAGAGGTTACGGTTCTGATAAGGTATGGTATTTTCCTTTAATACGATATTTGCCGTAAACATCCCAAAGGTATTTTCCAGATTATTAATCCTTTTGCGGTATATGTTCCGGACAAGTTTACTATCGGTTATCAGCGACAGGGCTGCTGCCGGATGTGTATTGGCTATAAAATAATCGGCTTCTATACGTTCGGCACGGCTATCCGTAACAATCGTTCCGGAAGTTGAATTGAAAGAGGCAGCCGCGAAAGATCCGTCTCCCCCTGAAATACCGTTCACCTCCGCCGCAACAATCCGGCCGTTCGCTTCGATAAGACGGGTCACTTCGGCATTCATGCGCACCGTCCCGCCGTTTGTTTCAATACTTTTGATAAGCGAACCGGCTATTTGCGAGCCGCCTCCCTGCAATCGCCATGCGCTCTGTATAAAAGAACTGTTTATCTGGGCAAAAATATACAAAGGCAACGTCTTCGGATTTAATTCCATTTTCAGGGATGTGCCCGAAAGGACGTCGCGGAGCAAAGGATCGTCAATCGTCGACGTGAGATAGTCGTAAGCAGACTTTGCAAAAAGAGATGTTCCATACATATCCTCTACCTCTTTCTTCTCAAAACTACCGAAAATATGATCCGATACATGACGCAGAAAATCCGCGTATTTTTTCAGATGCCGATGTTGATGCGGAAACTGCCGGGAAAGCGTTTCCGTAAAATGCTCATAACCGTTTGCAAACAAATAGGATTTGTTATCAATAATAACCTCATCAAATCCGTTTTCATCCATCCGGCGCCAAGGCAAATCCATCAGTCCGAAATAATCGAAAAGCCGGTGTAAAGGTTGCCCTTCGTCAAGGCCTCCCACATAGTGAAATCCCGTATCAAACGTATGTTTTCCACGACGAAAAGTCTGCATACACCCTCCCGGCTGAGCGCCCTTTTCAAGTACGCACACGTTCAGGCCATGCTTTGACAGGATGTATCCGCATTGCAATCCGCCCAGGCCGCTCCCGATTATGACAACATCATACTTCATTCCTCTGTCTGTTAACTATATCTTTTCCTTAAAACATCACGATACTTCGTCTTCATCAGAAGCCTGAACAGAAACGGCTGCAAAGAGTACGTGATAAGGATCGTCGAAGTCATCCCGATAAGGGTAGCCACGCCGATGGAAGAAAGCGCCGGATGTTTGGCAAACATCAGTGATGAAATACTGATGATAAGCACGACGGCCGATAAGAAAATCGCCGTCTTATGATACATCAACAGCTTTTTATCACCGCCTTTTACATCCGTAAGCAATCCCTCCATCACAAAAATACTGTAATCCACGCCAATACCGAATATAAACGTCGATATAACGATATTGATCAGGTTAAATTGCAATCCGAGTATTGCCATTACGCCGAGAACGATATACCAACTCATACTCATTGGAAGAAATGCTATGATAGCCAGCGGTATACTGCGGAACGAAAGCAACAGCACGATAAAGACAAATAAAGAAGATATCCCCAATATCATGTTAAAATCATCATGCATTAACTCTATCATATTGGTGGTATAGTAAAAAGGATCGGCAACGATCACATCCTTTTGCGCAGCAAGCAGATCATTTACTTTCCGTTGATTTTCCGCTTCCAGTTGTACGGATGTATAAACAAGGTACATGCCCCGGGAATGTTCTATCATATTAGCCATCAGCCCTTCCGGCAATAGGTCGGCCTCATAGACAGAAGAAGGCTGATACTCTTTTGTCAGCATTTCAAAAAACGGGTCAAACATGGCGGGCCTGAATTTATTCGCCTCGCCTGCGGCAATGACATTACGTTTCAGTTCTTCCACCCGCTCGTCGTTCCAGTAATTCTTCCATGCCGAAATACGTTTTTCCTGCTCCGACTTCGGAAGCAATACGACGGATGATTTCGTATAGCTCTTTACGATACCGGCCGCCTGAAGCGAATCACAGATCCGGCTGATCGTCCTATTACAGATAAACGCCGAATCGAGGTTTTCCGATGTTGCGGCATAATTGCTTACAGCCAGGCCTTTGGAGGTTTTTTCCGTGTACAATTCCATCGAACGTGTAACGGCAGGCTCATAATATCCGATATTCCTGAGATTCGCATCAAACTTCACATTCGATGAAGTAAACAGACTCGCGACAAAAACAATCAGTATGACTGCCAAAAGCCACATCTGGCGATCAAGCGGATGGGAATTGATTTTTTCGAGTATCCGGAACGCCTTCTCAAACCGGCGGTTCTTCACAATGTCAAATACATGGGGCAGAAAGAGCAGGCAGGCAACCGTAGTCCCCACCATAGCCAACGACGCAAAAAGCCCGAAATCACGCAACAGTGCGGATTGTGTAAACATAAGACCCATAAAAGCGCCGATCGTAGTAAGACTTCCTAATATAACCGGTTTCACCTGGTCACGCAGCACAAGCACCGGATCCGTCAAATATTTAAAATGAGTGATAACATGCAAACAATAGCTCAATGCGACCCCAAGCACGATGGCGCCGATACCCAATGCCATCAACGACATCATGCCCTGCAACCAGCACATACACGCCAATGCAAAAAAGGCTCCGTAAATTACCGGCAACAATAACATGGGTAATGTTGATTTATTACGATAACAAACCACAATCAACATACAAGCCAA
>DOZP01000354.1:4153-7467 GCA_003517945.1 Porphyromonadaceae bacterium
ACCGGCGGCCCGTGGAAAAGCACTTCGAGATCCGGATAGATCGCTTCAAGTTGTTGAACGGAATGTTCTATTTTTTTCACCAGGCGCGTACCGGCTTTCGAATCAAATGAAATAAAATCCGGAGAAATAAACACAAGTGCGACAGTTGTATCCGAAGTAAACAGGTGATTACCGTACAAAGCATAATTACCTCCAAGCATACCGGCAACGCCAACCGTTCCGCCGGCGCCTCCCGAAAGAAACAAAGAACGCAAATTAACCGGATCATAGCGCATGATGCGATAGAATACGGCGCCTTCGGGTGAAGATACCTTTTCCAGATTAGTCGCCATCTGCCTGTATATATGCTCCTTACCGATCAGCGAATCTATTTCTTTATAATATCCGGGATCCAGCAGCAGGGGAACGTTTTCCAACGCATAAGACATCACCTGTTGTGTCACCTCTTCATCAATCTTATACAATATATCTCCGATATCGCCCTCATCCGCATCATGCGACAGCAACGAATCAACAAACATATCACCGGCCTCAAGCAAAACATCCGGATCGGTATCACCGGATTTTGACACGATTTGAACAACTATTTTGTCTTTTACCCTAAGCTCGGAAAAAACAAGACCTTCGGCCTTTGTATTATCAGTCGAAGGTAACAGTTTGGATATATCTTCTTCGTATGCAAGCTTCAATCCGAAGAACACAAACAATCCGAAAGATAGAAACAACAACAAATAAAGCGCAGCCTTACGTTTTCGGAAAAAATGAAACAGGTTAATAAAAAAAATTGTCATTTCACAGGAGTAAGTTCACCTTTAAAATCTATGTATGTTATCGTACCGTCACTTACCGTTGCGCGAACCTTATATATATCGTCCGTCCCGGACAGTTGCATACGTATTTGTAGTTGCGGTGTGGTTTGCGGAGTAATAACGGCAGACAATCTGCATTGAGATATATAGCCGAGAAAAAAAGATTTTCCGGCCAGTTGCCCGGCGCATTCTTTAATCATCTGAATATTGCATACGCCGGGAGAAACGGGATTCCCCGGAAAGTGACCGGCATAAGCCTTATATGCAGGCAATAATGTTACACAAAATAATGTTTCGTCATTTTCTGTGGTTTGACGGTCAATGCTAAAATAATCATTGAGAAGAGTAATCATGACTTATCAACTTTCCATTTTTTTTTCCATTCGGCATAAAATTCCGGCGTAGAGACTTCAAAAATACCGTTACGCGTAACAAACAATTGTACGGTCGACGCGTTCAGTATCAGTTCGCCGTCGCTTTCACGCATAATCGTATAATCAAACATCAACTTGGCTCCGCGACAAGGCTTATAAATCGTATCAACAAGAAGTACATCCCCGATTCCGGCCGCCTTTTTATATTCAAGATGCATATCTGCAATAGGAGCGACATAACCGCTATTGTATATATACATGTATTCAAGTCCGAATTTTGCACCAAACGATTCCCGTCCTTCTTCCAGATATTTCACAAAATTGCCGTGCCACACCATTTGAATGGAATCCACATCAAAAAAGGGCACCCGGATGCGAATCGTATCTGTCAGCATCATGACGGCTTGATATAAATCTTCATCTGGCATTGGGCGGCAACTTCTCCGTTCACTTTTGTTTCTGCAGAAAGAAGGGACACGCCAAGCGCCTCGGAGATAATACGGATATGTGTACGTAATTCATCACCCGTATGCGGAAGAAAATGAATACGGAACTTTTTCACTTCAGCGATATAACCAACCGGAGTCGGTTCATTTTTCACTTTTGCCTTATAACCGGCGTATGCCGAAGCGGATTGTGCAATATGTTCTATCAGGCCGGGTTCCATCAAGCAACCTTCGCTATGAAACAGATTATTATCCGAAACGGTCAGACCCGTGTCCGCTTCCGAATCGGTCGCTCCGTAAAACGTATCAATCATGATAATCGGATCACGTTGCGGAATAAGTTCCTTTATACCTTCTCCCTTTATTTCTACCATATTTATTTTACTACATACGGTCATGAACAAAATCATACAACGACCCAAAGGTCTGAATACTTGCAACCTCCGCACCTTTAATACTGACGCCAAACGTTTCTTCAATTAACGCAACCATATCAACAAGGCTCAGGCTGTCAAGCTGTAATGTTTTCTTGATATTAGCATCAGACGTAATTTCGCTGACTTCCACTTCAAATTCGTCCGCCAGCACTTCGTTTATCTTCGCTATTAATTCTTGTTTTTCCATCGATTGATTATTTTTATTTATTTCCTATTTATTCTTTTTACCTCAAAATATTTAAAAATTCCCGGTTATAAATTCTTTATAATAAGTGTAGAATTAGTTCCTCCAAATCCGAAAGAATTAGATAAGAACATATCAAAATGTTTTTCTACGCGTTCAGCGGGTATATTCAGCGCCTCCGACGCTTCATCCGGATGTTCGAAGTTTATATTCGGGGCGATAAAATCATTCTTCATCATCAATGTGGAATAGATGATTTCACTGGCTCCCGCCATCCACATTTCATGCCCTGTCTGAGATTTTGTTGAAGTAACTTCCGGTTTATAATCGCCGAATACCGAATCTATTGCGCGGGCTTCATTCCGGTCTCCTACCGGAGTAGACGTAGCATGCGCATTAATATAGCCTATTTGACTTATATCAATACCGGATTCACGGATAGCCATACGAAGCGAACGGGCAGGGCCATCTACATTCGGCACCGAAATATGGTCACCGTTTGATGAAAAACCATATCCTAAAACTTCGGCCAGAATAGGAGCGCCACGCTTTACCGCCGTTTCATAATCTTCAATAATGACGGTAGCCGCGCCACCTCCCGGCACCAATCCGTCGCGATCGCGATCAAAGGGGCGCGAAGCCTTCGCCGGTTCGTTTTCACGGACAGAAAATGCACTTATCCCATCAAAGCTACCTATCGAAAACGGATTTACTTCCTGTGCTCCGCCACAGACGACGATATCCTGCAATCCGTTCCGGATCAACAAAGCTCCCAGTCCGATTGCATGAGACCCACTCGCACAGGCTGCCGAGACGGTCAGATTCATACCTTTCAATTTGAACAGACAGGAAAGATTCATGGTCACCGTGGAGTTCATGGATTGGAAAATCGCACCCGAGCCGATAAGCGTCGTATCTTTCTTGTCACGCATTGTATCCACACTTTTCACTACAGCATCGGCGCTGCTGTCATTTCCATAAAAAACACCTACTTCATGAGAATCAAGATAATCCTGATCTAATCCGGCATTAGCCAATGCCTCTGCAGTCGCCACATACGCATA
>DOZP01000354.1:7549-7939 GCA_003517945.1 Porphyromonadaceae bacterium
ATAATGCCCGACTTACCGCTATACAACGAAGCCTGAACCTCCGCCAGATTTTTACCAAGACAGGAATATATCCCCATTCCTGTAATAACAACTCTTTTACTCATTTTTATTTATCAAATTATTTAATCTTTCATATATTTTATCCCGTAACTCCGTAAGCGGGCTTATCCGCCCTGCCCTGTCGGCGTTCCGGTAACGTATATCCTGCCATATACGAACTGTGCATTTCCAATAATACCATGCAAAAAGTCCCAGCCACGGCAGCATCAACGCATAAATGACGGCACACCAGATATTCACAAAAAACCAAGCCAACATAAAAGACAAGGTATACAACACGGGCATCGTGATCAGTACGCTCATCCCAAACAGGAAAGAATTATAAAACAT
>DOZP01000354.1:8001-10016 GCA_003517945.1 Porphyromonadaceae bacterium
GGAAAAGAGAATGCTTCCCCAACCCGGAGTTTTATCCAGATTATCATCCCGTATCTTCAGTTTTTTTATCCCGTCCTCAAGAACCAGGGCGTCATCATAAATTTGCTGTACGGATTCATCTCCTTCCGATTTAGCCTTATCCAACGATTCGAAAAAAGAACGGTCGGATACCAACAGATCCGGCAGATAACCGGGGCGGGCTCCGTGTTCTACGGCATGTTTCCGCCCGTACGTATTACGCAGAAAATCAATGGCCCTGTAATTATCCAAATCGGTGATGTTTAGCATCATACCTGCTATTTGTTCTCTTACCAGCGTATTGACCTGACGTTGCGCCGTACGCGGCTTTGTTTTATATAGCTCGTAATATGGCTGTAACGAAACAGGCGTTCCAAACCTGACAAGTACATCATGCTGAATATCATAATATCCGGAATAGTGATTACAGACAGGAAGTATACATATTTCCGTCCGGAAACCATCAAGCTCGGCCGCTTCAAAAGCCATCTTCGTATAACCTAATGAAAAATCGCCTAACCAGTGTTTATCCTGATGCATCCCTTCGGGATACATCAACAAGGTTCGGCCACTCACAAGTTCCCTCTCCGATACATTAAATATTTTTTTATTCTTTGCCAGTGACGCTTCACCGTCAAAACTTAAACGATAAGCGGGCAGTAATCCCATCTTATATAAGATCTTACTAATCACCGGATGTATTGAAAACACATCTGCCCGAACAAGAAAACTTGGTTTCCGGTCTTTAAATGTGAACAACACACCCAACGGGTCGCATAAACAATTCTGATGATTCGAAGCAATCAGTACGGGGGTCCCATTCGAAGGTATATTTTCCGTACCGATACGATAAACGTGTTTATAAAAAAATGTATCGTGCACAAAGCGTACATACGCACGAAACATACGATAAATCAATCCCTGACTGCTTTTTTTACCGTTTACCATAAACTGCAAAATTCATCAAAATGACTGCAAAGGTACAAATATTTACAAAAAAAACTATATCAAAGTGATATTTAAGTACATAATTTACATTTTTTTCGCTATCCCAAAACATCCGTTTGCGGTTTTGCACTATTTTTTTTATCTTTGCCCCAAAATCAATAAATTATGTTTGAGAATTTAAGTGAAAGACTTGAACGTTCGTTTAAGTTGCTGAAAGGCGAAGGCAAAATTACCGAAATAAACGTTGCGGAAACGCTTAAAGACGTACGCCGCGCTTTGCTGGATGCAGATGTCAATTATAAGGTAGCAAAAAAATTCACCGATACGGTTAAAGAGAAAGCGCTGGGGCAAGATGTACTGTCTTCGGTAAAGCCCGGCCAGTTAATGGTCAAAATCGTACACGACGAATTGGCGGCGCTCATGGGAGGAACAACGACCGATATCAACCTGAAAAAATCACCGGCGGTCATCCTGATGTCCGGGCTACAGGGTTCCGGTAAAACAACATTCTCCGGCAAATTGGCCAACATGCTTAAAAGCAAGAGGGGCAAAAATCCGTTGTTAGTTGCCTGCGATGTTTACCGTCCGGCCGCTATCGAACAATTACGTATACTCGGCGAACAGATTAAGATACCCGTCTATTCGGAAGAAGAAAATAAAAATCCGGTAGAAATCGCTCAACATGCGATTGCGGAAGCTAAAAAAACAGGTAAAGACCTTGTGATCGTCGATACTGCCGGGCGCCTGGCCGTAGATGAACAGATGATGCAGGAGATCACGGCCATAAAAAAAGCGATCAATCCGGATGAGATATTATTCGTAGTCGACTCCATGACCGGGCAGGATGCCGTCAATACGGCAAAAGAATTTAATGACCGTTTGGACTTCGATGGAGTTGTACTGACCAAACTTGATGGCGACACACGTGGCGGAGCGGCATTATCCATACGAACAGTTGTAGACAAACCGATCAAATTTGTCGGTACCGGAGAAAAAATGGACGCGTTGGACGTCTTTCATCCCGAGCGTATGGCCGACCGAATCCTGGG
>DOZP01000354.1:10052-11277 GCA_003517945.1 Porphyromonadaceae bacterium
CTGGCTAAAAACCAGTTTGACTTCAACGACTTCATGGGACAAATCCAGCAGATCAAAAAAATGGGTAACCTGAAAGAGTTGGCCTCTATGATACCGGGCGTCAGTAAAATGATGAAAAATATTGATGTGGATGAAAATGCATTCAAGGGTATCGAAGCGATCATACAATCCATGACGCCCGGCGAACGCAGCAACCCGGCCATACTGAACGGCTCACGCCGCCAACGTATAGCGAAAGGTAGCGGAACAACCGTGCAGGAAGTCAACAAACTAATTAAACAGTTTGATGATACGCGCAAAATGATGCGTATGATTACCACCTCCAAAGGAAATAAACGAATGCCAATGCTCAAAAAATAAATATTCATTCAAACCGTCACCGGCCATGACAGAATTACCTTATAAAATCATAGACGGCAAAGCAGTTGCCGCAAAAATAAAAGAAGAAATTGCCGACGAAGTTGCCCACATCAAAAAAGAAGGCGGAAAAATCCCTCATCTCGCCGCCATACTTGTCGGACACGACGGTGGAAGTGAGACTTATGTAGCCAATAAAGTACGCACCTGCGAAGAGCTCGGATTCAAATCAAGCCTGATAAGATATGAAGACGACGTTACGGAGGAAGAACTTCTGGTGAAGGTAGAAGCACTCAACAACGATGACGACATCGACGGTTTTATCGTACAACTGCCACTGCCGTCTCATATATCTTCACAAAAAATAATCGAAGCCATAGACTATCGCAAAGATGTTGACGGATTCCATCCCATAAACGTCGGGCGTCTCTCGCTCGGGTTACCCTGCTTCAAGTCGGCGACGCCTGCAGGAATAACCGAACTGTTAAAATATTATGAGATAGAAACAAAAGGCAAACATTGCGTCATATTGGGAAGAAGTAATATTGTCGGAAAACCGGTTGCCATGCTTATGATGCAAAAGTCATACCCGGGAGATTGTACCGTTACCGTTTGTCACAGCCATTCCGAAAACCTGAAAGAAATGTGCAGCAAGGCTGATATCATCATTGCGGCATTAGGAGTTCCCGAATTTGTAAAAGCGGATATGGTGAAAAACGGAGCTGTTGTGATTGATGTAGGCACCACACGAGTGTCGAGTACGACTACAAAAAGCGGATTCAAACTGACGGGCGATGTGGCATTCAACGAGGTCGCCCCGAAATGCAGTTATATCACACCGGTACCCGGCGGCGTAGGCCCTATGACA
>DOZP01000245.1 GCA_003517945.1 Porphyromonadaceae bacterium
TTTTCCACTTCCGCAAGCAATCTCCTGCCTAACCCCTGCCCGCGATAGCCGGTATCTACCATCAGCTTACCGATCCAAACCCGGTCGTCCAGCGCCTTGTACTTCACGGAGCCGATAATCTTCCCGCCGGATACCGCTTTAAGAAAAAGGCAGGAATTAAAGTCGGACAGAATGGATTCGTAGGTTTGCCTTAACGGTTCAATGTCGTAATTACCGTGTGACTCCGCTTCGGTTATGAATGCCTGTTTCTGGAGATGAAGTATGTCCTTCAGATCCGCTATGCCCGCTATGCTTATACTGACCTTTTCTTTTTCCATGATTTTATGTTATTTTAGAGCAACAACCGCGTGATACCATTCATTTCCGCAAAAACGCCATAAAAATACAATCTTTCTGCAAATTTCCACCCAAAAAAACACGAAAACATCAAGGAAAAACGAATCCGTCATCATATCATGCCCCAACTTTCCGGTCAGGCGAAAAATTATATTTTAGAAGATTGAAAAAGAATTTTTTGTACTTTTGCAAAATTATTCATCAAAAGCAGCCACATGTTCGCTTCATGTGCTTATGGGAAAAAATAAATTACAGAAATTCAACGACATGGCGGAATTTCCGCACGTATTCCAATATCCTTTCGCCGTACTGCAATCGGAAGGCGGGTGCCCCCTGAAAGGACGATGGAATGAAAAAGTATTCAAAAACACCCATCCGCTGGTGCTCGAACTCGGATGCGGACGCGGTGAATATACGGTCGGGCTCGGAAAACTTTTCCCCGGAAAAAACTTCATCGGAATAGACATCAAAGGAGCCCGGATGTGGGCCGGCGCAAAAGAGTCGCTCGAATCAGGGATGAAAAACGTCGCCTTTCTCAGAACCAGTATAGAACTTATCGCCAATTTCTTCGCTCCCGGCGAAATAGCCGAAATATGGCTGACATTTCCGGATCCGCAAATGAAAAAAGTAAACAAACGCCTCACAAGCACACGTTTCATGCGTCTGTATCGCGAAATATTATCAGGCGAAGGAATCATCCACCTCAAAACAGACAGCAACTTCATGTATACCTACACTTCGGAAATGATAAAAACGAACGGATATCCCATACAGATATGTACGGACAATCTCTACCGTTCCGGTATGGCGGACGAGATTTTATCCATACGGACTTATTACGAACAACAATGGCTTGACCGTGGGCTGAACATCAAATACATACGTTTTGTCTGCGAACCGCGCGATGTATTAGCCGAACCCGATGTGGAAATCGAACCGGATCCCTATCGCAGCTATAACCGAAGCCGCCGAAGCAATGGAGAATAAAAAGGTACGAAGCGAAAAAGAACAATACATGAACCATTAAACCAATAAAAAAAATGACCCTTTATCCTCAATTAATCATAGAAGCATTAGAAAAAGTGCGGTATCCCGGTACGGGAAAAAACCTCGTGGAAGCCGGAATGGTAGCAGATAATATCCGTATCGAAGGAAATAAGGTCTCTTTCTCACTCATCACCGAAAAACCGAATGACCCGTTTATCAAATCTGTCGTGAAAGCGGCGGAAACGGCAATTCTCACATATATTTCGCCGGAAGTGGAAATACAAGGTAATATCTCGGTAAAAACAAAACAGGATGCGCGTCCCGAACCGGAAAAACTTCTGCCCGGCGTTAAAAATATAATTGCCGTTGCATCAGGAAAAGGAGGCGTCGGAAAAAGCACCGTAGCGGCAAATCTCGCCGTATCACTCGCAGGTATGGGCTTTAAAACCGGACTGCTGGATGCCGATATATTCGGCCCTTCACAACCGAAAATGTTCCATGTAGAAGATGCCGCACCCTACCTTGAAAAAGTAGGCAACCGCGAACTCATACAACCCGCCGAAAACTATGGCGTTAAACTACTCTCCATCGGTTTTTTCGTAAACAAGGCAGACGCCGTTCTCTGGCGCGGTTCAATGGCCGGTAATGCACTCAAACAACTGATAGGAGATGCCAACTGGGGTGAATTGGATTATTTCCTGATTGATCTTCCTCCCGGCACAAGCGACATACACCTGACATTAGTTCAAACCCTCGCAATCACAGGAGTCCTCGTCGTCAGCACCCCACAGGAAGTGGCCCTTGCCGATGCCCGGAAAGGGATCAGTATGTTCACCGGCGAAAAGGTCAATGTACCAGTATTGGGCCTGATCGAAAACATGGCCTGGTTTACACCCGCAGAATTACCGGAAAACAAATACTACATCTTCGGCAAAGAAGGCGGCAAACGATTAGCGGAAGAACTGAATATTCCGCTATTAGGACAGATTCCACTTGTTCAACGTATCTGCGAAAGCGGCGACACAGGCGCTCCCGTCGCATTGGACCCGGACACCGTCACAGGATCCGCTTTCCGCAAACTGGCGGAAAACGTTGTTGAACGCGTCGACTACCGCCGCAAACACCTGTCTCCTACCAAACGTGTGGAAACACATAAATAATATCTTTTCACAAAACCTTTCTCTGATCCCGTAATGCGAAAATGTCGACCGGCGTTTCCGCAAAATACCTACTTATGGGGTATTAAATGATTCAATTAATGTATTTTTTTGTATGCTGATAAAGGAACAGATCTTCCGGCCTGAAACCGGTGAATATTTCCAAATAGAGGTAGCCTGATAAGCATTTAATTATCAGTTGTTTAAAAATATCATTAATTGTATTATTTATAAATATTT
>DOZP01000100.1:0-5030 GCA_003517945.1 Porphyromonadaceae bacterium
AAATTTAGATGCGTCTGCCCTGTTAAGAATATAACATGTTTTTGATAGTCTCAGAAAAATGATTATTTTTGCCTGTCTTTTTGTAAACATGTTGTTTTATAAAATGTCCTACAATTTTTGGTAATATTCTCCGTTTGAATAGTTGAATTGAAATAAGTTTATTTGCCGGGGTATTAATGGTATTTGCTAAACAAACAAAAGCATTGTTTTGTAAGACAAGGTTTTATTTTTAAATATAATAAGCAGTATGGTAATCAGAAGAAGTCTTTTTTTGCTTCTGTGTTTTTTATTTTTTTATGCAGGTATAGCGCAAAAAGTGGAGTTAAAAGGGAGAGTGGTTGAGCGTTTGTCGGGTGAGCCTTTGGTATCGGCGCTTATTAAAGTAAAGGGAACATCAATTGCCGCCGTTTCCGATGCGAACGGGTATTATTCGATTCAATTTGAAAAAAAGGGTATATATACAGTTCTGGCGTCTTATATAGGTTACGGTGAAGAGAGTAAAAAGATAGATCTCCGTCAGCATCAGACGGTTGATTTTTTACTGGAAAATAATCTCCGGTTAGATGAAGTATTAGTGACCTCCACAGCTCCCGATGAACGTGTAAAGACGCTGACAATGGGCGTTGAAAAACTAAGTGCGGCGGAGATAAAACAAATGCCCGCATTAATGGGAGAAGTAGATGTTCTGAAAGCGATCCAGTTATTACCAGGGGTGCAGACCGCGTCGGAAGGAGGTTCCGGATTCAGTGTGCGGGGTGGTTCGCCGGATCAGAATCTCATACTTATTGATAATACGACGGTTTACAATGCTTCGCATCTGATGGGTTTTTTCTCTATTTTTAACAATGATGTGCTTAGCGGGCTTGATTTATACAAAGGGGATATTCCTTTAAGATATGGAGGACGGCTCTCTTCATTATTGGATGTCCGGACGAAAAGCGATCATCCCGAACGATTGAGCGGAGTCGGAGGGATTGGTTTAATATCCAGCAGGTTGACATTGGAGGGGCCTATGGGTGAAAAGACATCCTGGTTGGTTGGCGGACGCCGCAGTTATGCGGATTTGTTTCTTAAACTCTCTTCCAATAAAGCATTGCGTAAGTCATCCGTTTATTTTTATGATCTCAACGCCAAGGTGACACATCGTTTTTCAAATAAAGATATCGTAGATATAAACGGTTATTACGGAAAGGATAATTTTGGTGCGGAACCGGGTGATTTTCAGTATGGAAATGGCGCTTTTTCCACATCGTGGCGACATATTTACTCCGATATATTGTCATCCAGGATAAGCTTTAATATCAGTAATTATGATTATGGGCTTAAATCTAAACTGGAAGGTTCAAAAGCTACGTGGGAGTCGAGTATAACCGATTATATGCTACGTGCCGATATGACTCATTCGATAAATGACAAGTGGAATTTAACATACGGGTTTTCGAGTATCTTACACCGTTTCAAACCCGGATATGCCAAAATGGAGACTTCTATGGAGACGGAAGCCTCCGTTGAATACGAGGTGGAAGGGTCTAACGCTTTCGAGCATGGTATTTATCTATCCAATGAACAGAAAATTTCCGATCAGTTAAGTGTTAAGTACGGAGCTCGTTTGTCTGCTTTTCAGAATGTCGGAAAAGGGACGGTTTATCATTATGATGATGATTATAAGGAAACGGATTCTACTGTTTACAAATCCGGGGAAATTTACAATACGTATGTGGCGGTAGAACCACGCCTCGGATTTGTATGGCAGCTTTCTGAAAGTTCTTCGTTGAAAGGGAATTATGTGCATAATGTGCAGTTTATGCAACTTGCGAATAACTCGGCTTCAGGTTCTCCGCTTGATGTTTGGTTTCCTGCCAGTCCCAATATCAAACCGCAGGTCGTTGATATGTTTTCAGTCGGTTATTTCAGAAATCTGGCGGACAATATGTATGAAACGTCTGTTGAGATTTATTATAAAAATCAGAAAAACGTTATTGATTTTGCCGAACATGCGAATCTGATGTTAAATAAGAACCTGGAAGGCGAGGTACGTACCGGAAAAGGAAAAGCTTATGGGGCGGAATTTATGGTGCGTAAAAATAAAGGCCGCCTGACCGGTTTTGTCAATTATACTCTGTCACGTTCCGAACGAACGATTCCGGAAGTGAATCATGGGCGGACGTATCTTTCTCCTTATGATAAAACGCATAGTCTGAATGTTATGGCAAACTATGAATTGTCGAAGAAAATTTCGTTTTCCGCTGTATGGGTTTATGCAACAGGTAATCCGACAACATATCCTTCGGGCCGGTTTGAAATTGACGGAGAATATTTTCCGATCTATTCGGGGCGAAATGAATATCGCCGTCCTGATTATCATCGGTTGGATCTGTCTTTTACCTATGTCCCCAAGCCGGATTCTAAAAAACGCTGGCGGGGCGAATGGAATGTTTCCCTTTACAATGCGTACGGAAAGAAAAATCCATGGACGATAACTTATGACCAATCTGAAGATACGGGGCTTCCTTATGCGGAAATGCTCTATCTTTTCGGTGTAGTACCTACTGTTACTTATAATTTTAAATTTTAGCGGCATGATGAACAGATTTTTAAAATTTACTTTGATGTGGTTTTTGCCGGCGGCGGCGTTTTTCTCATGTACAGCGCCGATTGATATAAATACGCGTGACAGTGAACCTGTTATTGCTATCTATGGCTGCCTTACGGACAAAAACAGTTATCAGTATGTGAGGATAACCAGTTCTTCTCCTTACTTTGATGATAAGGAAAACGGAAGTATTTCCGATGCACATGTTCTGATAAGGGATTCGGAAGGAAATGAATATTTATTGGAATACGGGGATGAAGGATATTATACCAGTCCTGTGAGATTTGCCGCCCGTCCGGGTGTAACGTATAATCTTACGGTGGAGGTTGATTTTGATGAGAATGGCGAGACGGAAATATATGAAGCGGAAACGACAATACCGCCTTTTCTGGCTCTTGATTCCGTAGATGTCAGGCCGCTTACGATTATGGGATATCAGCATTTTGCCCTTAATATATATGCACAGGATCCGCCTGAGGCCGATAATTACTATTTATTTAAATTTTTCATTAATGACAGTGTTTCGAACGATAAGATCAGTAAGTTTATTATTACCGATGATGAATTTTTCAAAGGTGAATACATGGAAGGCGTAAATATTTATTACTTTGAAGATTCTACCGATGAAAAAGTGGTAGAGAAAAACAAAGATAATGATGATGTATATATGGTTTCTCCCGGTGATAAGATCCGGTTGCAGGCGATGAATATCGAAAAGGGATATTATGAATTTATAAATCAATGTATTTCGGAGATGTATGGTGAAAATCCGATGTTCGGAAGTCCGCCTTCCAATATTACCACCAATATTTCGAACGGCGCCGTCGGTTTTTTTACCGGCTATTGTATTCATGAAATAGGAACAGAAATTCCCTGAATCCGTATTTTTCATACGGAAAAATCCCTGAACCGGCAATTTTGCAGGAGGCAGGTTACTGATCCCCGGAAATGTTTATTTTATAACTGGGAATAAGGCATCGGCGACAGGAAGATGCTTCGGTTGTTTGTAGCCGTATTGGCGTATTCGGGCAATACGGACATCCGTTTCCATTCCGGATGGCTTCCGAATTTTTTCCATGCTTCGCTACGTGTTTCTTCGTTGTTATACCATGTCAGGTATAATAATGCAGGCATACGCGGTCCTGCCAGAATCTCTCCGTACAAAACAGAGTTTATGGCTACCTGATCGAAAAGATCAATCTCTTCTTTATTAAACATTTTTACCTTTCGTTGATTGGCCTCTTCGTTAGGGCTGTGATAGATACGTAGTTCGAACATTGTTCGTACAGGATCCGGTATGCGGTGAACCGGTATTTTATCGAAAGCTTCGCTCAGGTATGATTCGAAATTCGAATATACCGGATCTGATGCCGTTATGTTGTAGAACGATTCGGATTCACGACGGAAGACGGGATCTTCCCAGATTGTTTTTTTCACTTTTAAATAAGTTTCGATATCGGGATAAATAAAAAGAACATGCCGTTGTTCCTTTTCCCCTTCTTTTGGTTTATATAATCCGAATGCGCCGGTTTTAATATGCTTACGGTTATAAGCCGGTATCAGTGTTTCTTTCAGGAACGAATCCAGTAAATCTCCCTTGTCGGTAAGTGTATAGATACGCCATTCGTATATTTCTTTCGTGGAGGAGGATAAGGTTGCGTCTTTAAGTGAGGAAGCCATTCCCATTGCGGGAACAACGGATAACGCACCGGCCGTTTTTATAAAATTTCGTCTTTTCATCGTATAAGTTAATGTATTTAGTTGATCGAAAACGTGACAAATATAAAAATAATATTTGATTTGGTATATCTTGTGACACTACAAAAGCGGGAAGAATTCGCAGTTCCTCCCGCAACTATTCTACTCCACCGCCCAACGCTCTGTATAGGTCTGATGTAGCCTGAAGTTGTTGTAATTTGTCGCTTACCTGGTTAAGCCTGGCCTGTAACAGGCTTTGTTGAGCGTTTATGACTTCCAGGTAGCTGCTGATGGCGCCACCGGTTAACAACTCTTTTGTGTCGGATACGGATAGCGTCAGGGATTCGACTTGTTTATTTCTGATCTCATTTTTCTTTACGGAGGATTCATACGTGTATATGATGTCGGACACCTCTTTTCCTGCTGCCAGTACAGTCTTTTCAAATGTTAACAACGCAGCTTGCTGCTCCGCTTTTGCCACTTTCAGTTGAGTGATCAATTGTTTGCGGGCAAAGAGAGGTTGGGCGATGTTTCCGATGATACTTGCCGCTAAATTTTCAGGTTTGAATAATGTTCCCGCATAACCCAGCGAAGCAGTGCTTATTGTGAAGGATGGATAAAAACTTGCCTGAGCCGCATTTGTCAGTTCGAAAGCGGAACGGAATGACAATTCGGCTTGTCTGACATCCGGGCGTTTGGCTAACATCTGGAAGGGTATCCCATAGGTTAGTTGTGTGGG
>DOZP01000100.1:5048-7695 GCA_003517945.1 Porphyromonadaceae bacterium
ATCGAATTTTCTAATTGCCTGATACTGCTTTCCATATCCGGAACAGATACTTTTGCTGCATATAAAGTTGCTTTCATTTGTTCGATGGCCGGCCTGGTTATTTCTCCGGCTTCCCAGAGAGCTTCCATGATTGTAACGCTTTCCTGCATCAGGCCAATCATTTCGTTCGTGACCTTCAATTGCTTGTCGAGAGCCAGCAGTGAATAATAAGTGTTTGCAATGTTGGAGATCAGGGATGTCCGGACGAGATTTTTTCCGGCATAACTATTCAGCATATCTGCAAATTTAGCGCGGGATTGCCGGTTCAGTTTACCCCAGACGTCTAACTCCCAACCGGCAGTAAGTCCCACCATGTATTCATTGTTGTGATAACCCAATACGTCTTTTCCTCTGTCTCCCGTACTGTAACGGGTGTGGGTAAGATTTCCGGCGAGAGCCAGATCCGGAAAGTAAGCTGCGCGCGCCATTCCCAAAGCAGCCTCTGCCTGTTTGACGCGCTCGGTAACGATCCGCATATCGTAATTATTATTCAGCCCTTCTTCGATCAGGGCCCGGAGACTGGGATCGGTAAAATATTCGCTCCAGGGTATATTTGCAATGGTGGTGGTATCTGTCGGATTTATATCTCTGAACAGATTTGCCGAATCAATTTCCGGAGCCTTGTATTTGTTTAATACCTGGCATGAGGCGAGTCCCATGGAGGCTATTGCCGCCAGTAAGACCACGCCTTTCATATATTTGCTTGTCATAATTGTCATTTTTTATTTTGAATTACTTCATCATTCGTATTAATTAATCCCGAACTACTGAATTTATCCTGTATGGTTTGGAATATAATGTATAATGACGGGATAACCAACACGCCGATCAATGTTCCGAAAAACATACCGCCCACAGCGCTGATACCGATTGATCTGTTTCCGATAGCGCCTGCTCCCGAAGCAAACATCAATGGCAACAATCCGGCTATGAATGCAAAAGATGTCATTAATATCGGGCGTAGGCGGGCAACTGCGCCGTTAACGGCTGCTTCGATAATACTCATTCCCTGTTGACGCCGCTGGATTGCATATTCAACAATCAGAATGGCATTTTTTGCTAACAATCCGATCAGCATGATCATGGATATTTGTACGTATATGTTATTTACGATACCTTGTGAGACTCCGAAAATCATAAGGAATATAAATACGCCCGCCAGACCGATCGGAAGGGAGAATATAACGGCCAATGGCAGGATATAGCTTTCATACAGGGCGCATAATAAAAGATATACGAAGATAAGACAGATACCGAATATCAGGATGGTCTGGCTACCGCTGCCGGATTCTTCCCTTGTCATCCCTGCATATTCGTAACTGTATCCGGCCGGGAAGATGGTTTTATCTTCATACATTTCTTCTATGATCCGGAGTGCATCTCCCGTACTGTATCCTTCCAGCATATTCGGGATAATCGTCACGTCCATGGACTGGAACATGTTGAAACGGTCTAATGTCGGGGGGGCGGTTATATCCGTCATGGTCATAAATTCTGTGATGGGAGACATTTCTCCATTACCTGTCTGGACAAATATACCGTTCAGATCTTCCGTATTTTTCCTGTATTCCGGGCTTGCCTGTACCATGACGCGGAATTGTTTGCCATACAGATTGAAATTCGATACATAGGAACTGCCGATATTGATCTGTAATGTTTGCATAACCTGATTGAGCGTGAGTCCGGCGGCTTTGATCTTAGCAATGTCTGCTTCGATCAGTTTTTGCGGGAAGTCCGGATTGAAATTCGTCATGGCTATCATGATTTCTTTCCGCTGATTCAGTTTTTCCACAAAATTTGTGGTGATGTCGTAAAATTCATTGATGTCTCCGCCCGTCCTGTCCTGTAACTGCATTTCCACTCCCGCACTCAGGCCGAATCCCTGCAAAGTGGGAGTTGCTACGAAAAAGAAAGTCGCGTTGTTTACCTGGTCGGTCTTTTCTTTCATGATGGCAGTTACTTCATTGGTAGATATTTTTCTTTTTCCCCATGGTTTCATTTTGATGATAACAGTACCGTACGAACTACCCAAACCGCTCATGAAGTTCACGCCTGTGATGTTCGTAACGCTTTGTACGCCTTCAATTCCCATGGCCGCATCTACAACATATTTTGTAAGGGAATCGGTTCTTTCCAATGATGCCCCGGCCGGTAATGTAATAAAACCTAATACCCCGCCGCTGTCTTCATTCGGTACAAACCCTGTCGGGAGGAGCTTCATCAAGCCAAACAGTATCATGGTTGAAACTCCTATGATAGCTACCGTAATCCAGCGATGGCCTCTTTTTCCCAGAAAATGCAATGCTTTCTTGTATTTTTGAGTCGCCCCGTTGAATGTAATATTGAAGTAGTAATAAAACTTCTGTATAAGGTTTTTCTTTTGCTGTTCTTCATCGTGGGGTTTCAGGAAGAGTGCGCAAAGCGCCGGACTTAGCGTAAGCGCATTGACTGCTGAAATAAGAATGGAGATGGCTAAAGTTAATCCGAATTGTTTGTAGAAAACACCCGTAGTGCCCCCGATAAAACTGACCGGAATGAACACCGCAGCCATTACCAGTGTGATGGATACGATAGCCGGAGCTATTTCTTTTATCGCTCTCATTGTTCC
>DOZP01000100.1:7740-8094 GCA_003517945.1 Porphyromonadaceae bacterium
TACCAACGCGAACAGGGTCAGCAGGTTGATAGAGAAGCCAAATAGCTGTAGAAAGAAGAATGTTCCGATGATCGCTACGGGAACAGCAATGGCCGGTATGATTGTGGAACGCACGTTTTGTAAGAATACGAAAACGACAAGGAATACAAGTACGAACGCTTCAAGTAATGTTGTGATAACCTTTTCTATAGATGCGTTCAGAAATTCACTGGAGTCCATCATGTATATTATTCTGACCCCTTCGGGGAAAGATTTTTCAGCATCGGACAATACTGCTTTGACATTCTTGATTACTTCTGTCGCATTGGATCCGGCCGTTTGACTGATGGACATGAATACTGCATCCTTTTTATC
>DOZP01000100.1:8112-18930 GCA_003517945.1 Porphyromonadaceae bacterium
CGTAATATCTGTCCGTCCTGATATCGAACGATGATATTGGAAAATTCTTCTGTTGTTTTCAGCCGGCCGGTATATTTCAGGTTATACTGGAAAGACTGGTTGCTGTTCTGTCCGATTTCTCCGGGTGCTGCTTCTATATTCTGATCGGTGAGCGCTCCGATCACTTCCTGCGCCGAAATTTTATAAGAAGCCATCACATCCGGTTTCAGCCAGATACGCATGGAGTAGTCCCTGGCCCCGTTGACACTGGCATTACCTACGCCATATACGCGTTTGATCTGAGGCAGGATATTGATATTCGCGTAGTTCTGAAGGAATTGTCCGTCATAGTCGGGATTATCGGTGGTTAAAGTAAAGCCTAATATGGTACTGTTCTGCTGTTTTTGAACGGTAACCCCGATTTGTGTTACTTCCTGCGGAAGGAGCGGAGTCGCTCTTGCTACAAGATTTTGTACATTGACCGCCGCAATATCAGGATTAATGCCTTGTCTGAAATAGATGATGATGGACGCCATTCCGTTGTTCATGGCCGACGAAGTCATATAGGTCATCCCTTCAACTCCGTTTATCTGTTCTTCGAGAGGGATCACGACACTATTCATGACAACATCTGCGTTTGCTCCCGGATAAGTAGCCGAAACCTGTACGGTCGGGGGGGCGATATCCGGGTATTGTTCAACCGGAAGAGTCGCCAGGCCTATTATACCCAAAACAACGATGATAATGGATATAACTGTAGACAGAACGGGTCTTTTTATAAATATATCTAACATAGGTTTTATCTTTTTTATTTTGTCATGAATTTATTTTACTACGATTTTCTTTCCATTACTCAATGTAATGATTCCGTCTTCAACAATCCTGTCATTTTCGGAAAGTCCTTTGGTTACGATGTAGTCTTTTCCGTCGGAAGTCGGTATGACGGATATCATCGCTTGTACGACGGAATCGCCCTGAACCTTGTAAATTAAGAGTTTGTCCTGTTGGGCAAAGGTAGACTTCTGGGGGATGAGAATTGCATTTTCAATTGTTTCGGGTATTATAATATTGCCGCTGAAACCGCTTCTCAAAACTCCTTGGGGATTTGGGAAATCTGCTCTGAGATTTACCGATCCGGTCGAAACATTTACTTGTCCTGCAATCGTTTTTATTTTACCTTTTTCCGGATAAAATGTTCCGTCAGCCATTTTTAGCGTAACCTCAGGAAGATTTTTTATTTTTTCAGCCTGGGTATTACCCTCCAGTCCGTTCAGTAAGGTGACCAATTCCTTTTCGTTGATGGAAAAATAAGCAAATATGTTATCAATACTTGATACGGTCGTCAGTGCGTTTGATGAGTTAACCAGACTGCCTAAGCGAAACGGTATAGAGCCGACAACTCCGTCTACCGCACTTGTCACATTTGTCCANNCTTAACGTAGCCCGGGCATTATCTAAAGCTGCCTGCGCCTGTGATAACCCCGCCTGCGCTGTTGTAAGGGCATTTTGATACGTATTCAATTGTACGGGACTTACGATTCCTTTCTCTGCAAGCGGCTTGATCCTGTCTACATTTAATTGTGCCGTCTGAACCTGAGCGTCCGCACTTTTCAAAGTGGCTTCGGCGGTTGTTGCAGCCTGGATTGCCTGGGGTGAATTAATTTTAAATAACGTTTGTCCTTTTTTTACAACCGAGCCTTCATCTACATAAATAGCTTCAATAAAGCCGTCAATACGCGGTCTTATCTCAATGTCTTCCTGTCCTTTCAGAGTGACCGGAAATGCTTTCTCCAATTGAATATCCTGTTTGGTTAACACTCTTGTCGGATATTCCTGAGGACTTTGTTCCCCTTGTGCGGAAGGGTTGGAATTTTTGTTCCCGCAAGATGCCAAAACCATGAGAGCGGTTGCTCCGTAAACAATCATTTTTGCGTTCATACCTATTAATTTGATTTGAGTAAAAATTTGACCGTAAATATAACAAGTAGTACCTATGATAAGCAAGACTTATAGTAAATAAATTTACTTTATTGATTTTTTTTATTAATATTATGCTTTACAGCTCCCTTTTAAACACTTATTAGTGCTTAAAATAAGGGTACAAACAAAGAGGTATTCGCTTTTAGGGGAATCCGTATTTTTTTAAAAGTAGCTGGAATTGTCATAACAATGCGTGCATACGCATTCCTTCGGCAATCCGATAGCCTTTATCAGATCTTCTAATGTATTAAACTTGAGTGTTGTGATGTTCAGTTTCTTCCGGATACATTCCACCAGATTGTTATATTGTTCGGTATGGGTAGATGCGTATTTATCCAGATTTTTTTCATCGTCTCCGTTTTCCAGTTCCTTGATAATCCTTCGTGCAATAAGTTCCAATGGTGATTTGGATGCTGAAAATCCGATAAACGGGCACGAGAATAAAATGGGAGGACAACAGACGCGCATGTGAGCTTCTTTGGCTCCGAATTTATATAATATATTCACATTGTCACGAAGTTGCGTTCCGCGTACAATGGAGTCATCACAGAAAATAACACGTTTACCTTCCAGCAATTTTTTATTCGGGATCAGTTTCATCTTAGCGACAAGATCTCTGACAATCTGATTGGCCGGGGTGAAACTTCGGGGCCATGTAGGTGTATATTTTACGATTGCACGGCGGTAAGGGATGTCTTTTCCTTCGGCATATCCGAGAGCCATTCCTACGCCCGAGTCCGGAATACCGGACACATAATCGGCGTCGGTTTGGTCATTTTTACCCATATTCAGCCCGCATTCATACCGGACAAAATCTACATTTATGTTTTCGTAGGTAGATACCGGGTAGCCGTAATATACCCACAAAAAAGAACATATCTGCATCTTATTATTGGGTTTACGGAGTTGTGTGTAACCGTCTGCCGTTAACAGGATTATTTCTCCCGGACCTACGTTGTAGTCGAGTTTGAAGTCAAGATTAGGAAAACCGGCATTTTCGCTCGAAACAGCGTATGATCCTTCTTTTTTTCCGATCAGAACAGGTGTTCTTCCGTATTTGTCGCGTGCGGCGATTATGCCGTCTTTAGTGAGCAGTAACAGCGAACAGGAACCTTTAATTTTATCATAAACGTTTTCAATCCCTTCGGTAAAAGAGTTACCTTCATTGATCAACAGGGCAATCAGTTCCGTCTGATTGATACCCCCGGAGCTTAATTCGGAAAAATGGTATCCTTTTTTTAACAGGTGCTTTTCCAGTTCTCTGATGTTATTTATTTTAGCTACCGTTACAAGTGCAAATTTGCCTAAATGCGTGTGCATGAAGATAGGTTGGGGGTCTGTATCGCTTATTGCGCCGATCCCCGAATTTCCTTTGAATTTGTCAAGGTTTTTTTCAAAACTGTTACGGAAATAAGAATTTTCAAGATTATGAATGGAACGATTGAATGCCCCTTTGTGAAACGTCGCCAATCCACCCCTGCGTGTTCCTAAATGTGAATTATAATCTGTACCGTAAAATAAGTCCGTTATGCATGCGGATTTGGATATTGTTCCGAAAAAACCTCCCATGAGTATTTATATGTTTTGTGAATAATGGCTGCAAAGATAATCCCTATGTTTGTAATCAAAAAACAAAACGGACTTAAAATGACACATTGCTTTCTCCATTTGAAAACAACGCTAATCGCGCATTATTAATGTAATGTTATTTATCCGGATTTACGGAATGCCAGGGGTGATATGCCGGTATGTTTTTTGAAAAATTTTCCGAATGTCGACTGATCCGGGAAGTTTAATTTGTTTGCGACTTGCTGGACATTGATGCGGGGCGTTTTCAACATTCCTTTAGCTTCGATCATCAGCGCATCCTGTATCCATTGGCTTGCGGATTTTCCGCTCTGTTCTTTCAGGATGGAGGATAAGTATTGTGTCGTGATACAAAGTTCATTTGCATAAAATCTGACATCGTGTTGTTTTTTGCAATGCTCTCTTAACAGGGTCTGAAAATCGGTGAAAAGTTCTTCTTTACGGGAAAGGGTTGGGATTGAATAATGTTCCCGTTTGCTTAAATAGATATTGCCCAGATCAAGGAAGAACATTTTTATTGCGAGTTCTATTTTTTCCTTATAAAACAGATGGGTATGTCCGGATATGTTATTTCTGATAAAACCAATGCCGGTATATATGGATTTGTATTCTTCCGAAGTAAAAACCGTCAGCGGATTTTTTTTTAACTGCATATAGGAAATTACTACGGGGGGATGTTGTTTAGCATAGGATATGGTTTCCATATACGTTTTTGAAATGGCGAAAACCCATCCTTTCAGATCCGCACTCCCGCTTATAAAATGCGTAATATGCGTAGGCATAATCAGGGCAAGTGAATTTTTATGCGCCCTGTATTTTATATAATCAATCTGTATTTCTATTTCTCCTTCCGATATGCCTAAGAAAAGAACGGATTCAAAACGGGAAGGATTTGAAGGCGTATAATTTTTCAGGTTTTTGATTGATGCGGGGTCAAATTCCAGAATCATCACATTATCCTGATGATTGTCGTATGAACTGACGGCGTCTTTCAGTGAGTAAACCGAATTTATAAAATGATGAGCCATATTCTTTATTTTCGTAAGCGCAAATATATGTATATTTCGTCTTAGTATTGTTTTTGCCGATTGTTTTTTGATTTTTTTAATAAATAGGGAGCTATAAAGCATCTGTTTGTTTCGATATTGACTAATTATGTAACAAGTTGCACCTTTTTGGTTTACTTTATGCGCCGTATCTTTGCCGCTGTTTTTGATGCAACATAATGATAAAAGATGATTGGGTTTTAATTTTATGCGGTATTTTAAATCTGTATGTCTCTAAAAACTTATATAGCAACGAGTGCGGCTTCTTTATTCGCTCGTAACGGAATAAAGCGCGTAAGTATGGATGATGTGGCCCGGAAAGCCAACGTATCCAAACGTACCTTATATGATTTTTTCAAAGATAAGGAAGCTTTGCTTATTGAGGTTTTGAATGAAGTGCGCAAACCTTTTTCCGAACATTTTTCGGCATTGGAAAAAAGACCGGGTACTGCTTTGGAGATCATGTTGCTGTTCAATGAGAAGATGATAGAGAAACCGACCTTGTTGTGCGATGATTTTTTTGAAGATATCAAGCGTTATCCTGAGGCGTTAAAGGTTCTGTTGGAAGGGAAACGGTTATTCCTGGAAAAAGTCTTGGAATTACTGAAGCGCGGAGAAAGAGAACGCGTATTTATGTCGGACATTAATTATGATATTATTTCTTTATTAGCTCAGAAACAAATGCGGTCGCCGCGTACGTCCGATATGTATACTAAATATACGCACGAAGAAGTGCATAATACCTTGTTTTTTATTTTTTTACGTGGAATTTGCACCGATGCCGGACGTGATATATTGGATAAATTTGTTGTAAAAAAGAGATACAGGATGTATGAAGAGCGATAATTTGTGTTGGTGTTTTAATCAGGTATAAATATACATTATTTAAAAGGTAAGATGATGATACGAAAGAGTAGAAAGAAGATTTTGGTTATTGGTGTTCTGGTGTGCGCCAATATGTTTTTTCAGGTATTTGCAGAGGATACTATTGTTCTTACGCAAAATCAGGATACATCACAAGCGCTTTCTTCACCGGATGATTCTCCCCGGAAACTGACCGTCAGTTTAAAACAGGCTATTGAAATAGCATTGTCCGACAATCCGACAATCCGTGTTGCCGGCCAGGAGATCGAATTGAAAAAAGAGGCGAAAAAAGAGGCTGTTGCAGGTTTATTACCGGGTGCGGAGTTGAGCGGATCTTATTCCCGCACCTTGAAAAAGCAGACGATGGTGATGGATTTTCAGGGACAGTCTACCACCATTAAGATGGGTACCGACAATTCATATAACGGCGGCCTTTCGATTAGTCTTCCCGTTTTTGCGCCGGCGTTATATCGTGCTATTAATCTGACGAATACGGATATCGAACTTGCAGTTGAAAAATCACGTTCGTCGAAACTGGATATGATAAATCAGGTGACAAAAGCTTACTATCAGTTGTTGCTGACGCAGGACAGTTATGACGTGTTATTGAAAAGTTATGCGCAGGCAGAGGCTAATTTTAATGTGGTTAATGAAAAGTATAAACTGGGAAGTGTCAGCGAATACGATAAAATCCGTGCGGATGTTCAGGTTCGCAGCCTTAAGCCGAATGTGGTTTCC
Organism: Porphyromonadaceae bacterium; assembly: GCA_003517945.1. Classification (GTDB taxonomy): domain Bacteria; phylum Bacteroidota; class Bacteroidia; order Bacteroidales; family Tannerellaceae; genus Tannerella. Next base: position 14,307 of record DOZP01000100.1, read on the forward strand.
GCTCGTAACGGAGTGAATCTGGCTAAATTGCAGTTGAAAGTGTTGATGGGGTTAAGTGAAGATGTGGAGATTGGGATTGACGGGAGCCTGAAAGATTATGAATCGGAAATGTTTGAACGCGGAAGGACTACTGCGGAATTGAATCTGGCAAATAACAGCGATTTGAAACAACTGGATCTGAATGCGGATTTGCTTGATAAAAACCTGGAATTGCAAAAAACAAATTTTATGCCGACATTGGGCGCTTCATATAGTTATCAGTATACTTCGCTCGGAGACGGCTCGCCGTTTAAAAACTTAAAATGGAATCCTTATTCGTATATCGGGTTGAGTCTGACGATCCCGCTGTTCAAAGCAAGTAATTTCCCTAAAATTCGTCAGGTAAAAATTCAGATAGACCAATTGAGAGAAACGCGTGTGAATACGGAACGTATGTTATATATGCAGATGAGTAGTTATCTGGATAATATGAGCGCGAGCAGTGAGCAGGTAGTGAGTAATAAGGAAAGTGTGTTTCAGGCGGAGAAAGGGCGAACAATCGCTCAGAAACGCTATGAAGTCGGTATGGGGACAATATTGGAGCTAAATGATTCTGAAGTGGCGCTGACGCAGGCTCAGCTTACCTATAATCAATCTATTTATGATTACCTTGTGGCTAAAACCGATCTGGAAAAAGTATTAGGAAAAGAAGATAATAAATAAGTAAAATAAGAGATGATGAAAACAAAATTACAACTAACAGCGTTATTGGCAATTTCATTGTTGAGCGCGTGTTCAGGGGGGAAAAATGAAAGTGCAACTGCGACTGACAACAAAGTTGAAGAAAAACCTAAAGTAAAACTTGCGCTGGTAACGGAGCGTCCTGTTGATCAGACGCAGGAGTATACGGCAACCGTGGAAGCGGAAGCGACGAATAATATTGCGCCTTCATCGCCCGTACGTATCAATACTATTTTTGTGGAAGTCGGCGACCGTGTGAGTAAAGGGCAGAAATTGGTGCAGATGGATGCGGCTAATCTGATACAACTGAAATTGCAGTTGGATAACCAGCAGACGGAATTTAGCCGTATTGATGAGTTATATAAAGTAGGAGGTGTCTCTAAATCCGAATGGGAAGCTTCGAAAATGACGTTGGATATCAGGGAGACGTCTTATAAGAATATGCTTGAGAATACGGCGTTGTTAAGCCCGATTAACGGTATTGTCACAGCGCGTAATTATGACAACGGTGATATGTATTCCGGTGCGGTTCCGGTTCTTACCATTGAGCAGATCATGCCGGTAAAACTGATGATCAACGTATCGGAAGGATATTTTACGCAGATAAAAAAAGGCCAGTCCGTGAAAATCAAATTGGATGTTTACGGTGATGAAGATTTTGAGGGGACGGTGAATATTGTTTATCCGACGATTAATCCGGTAACAAGAACTTTTCCTGTTGAGATAAGGCTGGCAAATACCGATATGAGGGTGCGTCCCGGCATGTTCGCCCGCGTAACGGTCAATTTCGGAACCATTGATCACGTAGTCGTACCGGATCTTTCGGTAGAAAAGCAGCCCGGTTCAGGCGAGCGTTATGTATTTATCTATCAGGATGGAAAAGTGTATCGTAAAGTCGTAGAACTGGGTCGCCGTATGGGAAATGAATATGAACTGATTTCCGGTGTGGAAAATAACTCTCAGGTGGTGGTAGCCGGACAGTCCCGTTTGGCGAATGAAACGGAAGTGGAAGTTGAGCGTTAACAGTTGATTAAGTAAACAATTAAGAATTAAGAAAAATGAGTCTATACGAAGGTGCGGTTAAAAAACCGATTATGACCTCACTATGCTTTTTGGCAATAGTGATATTCGGTCTCTTTTCTTTGAGCAGGTTACCGATTGATTTGCTTCCGGATATAGAGACTAATATGATTATGGTATTTACATCATACCCCGGCGCCAGCGCGTCGGATATTGAAAATAATGTTTCCCGTCCGTTGGAAAATACACTTAATACGGTTAGTAATCTGAATCATATCACTTCAAAATCATCCGAAAATCTTTCTCTTATTACGTTAGAATTTGAATACGGATATGATATTGATGTATTGACTAACGATGTCCGGGATAAGTTGGATATGGTCAAGTCTGCATTACCGGATGATGTAAATGATCCGATTATATTTAAGTTCAGTACGGATATGATTCCGATTTTGTTATTATCCGTACAAGCGGAAGAAAGTCAGGCGGCATTATATAAAATATTGGATGATGGAGTTGCCAACCCGCTGGCGCGTATTCCGGGTGTAGGAACCGTTTCTATATCAGGGGCTCCTGAGCGTGAAATATATATATATTGCGACCCGAATAAACTGGAGGCCTATAACCTGACGATCGAAACGATAAGCGCTATTATCGCGGCGGAGAATAGAAATATTCCGGGAGGGAATTTTGATATTGGTAACGAAACGTATTCATTACGTGTGGTAGGGGAGTTTAGCGATGCCAGGCAAATGGAGAATATTGTTGTAAGCACGTATAACGGAGCGAATGTGTACCTGCGTGATATTGCAAGGGTGGAAGATACCGTGCAGGAACGTGCGCAGGAAACGTATAACAACGGCGTTAAAGGCGCTATGGTTATCGTGCAGAAACAATCCGGGGCAAACTCCATGGAAATAGCGACAAAAGTACAGGCTATGTTGCCGTCTTTACAGGCCGCCTTACCGGCGGATGTGAAGTTAGGCGTTATCGTGGATACTTCCGAAAATATCCGGAACACAATCGGTAGTTTGACGGAAACGGTTATGTATGCCTTATTGTTTGTTGTGATTGTTGTATTCCTGTTCCTCGGACGCTGGCGTGCGACGGTGATTATTGCGATCACCATTCCGCTTTCTCTGATCGCCTCGTTTATATACCTGGCGATTACGGGGTCATCCATAAATATTATATCCTTGTCGTCGCTATCTATTGCTATCGGTATGGTGGTAGATGATGCGATTGTGGTACTGGAAAATGTTACGACACATATAGAACGCGGGTCGGATCCTAAACAGGCTTCTATTCACGGAACCAATGAGGTTGCGATTTCGGTTATCGCGTCCACCTTAACTATGTTAGCAGTGTTCTTCCCGTTGACAATGATTACCGGTATGGCCGGCGTATTATTCAAGCAACTGGGGTGGATGATGTGTGTAATTATGATTATTTCGACTTTAGCGGCATTGACGCTTACTCCGATGATGTGTTCGTTGTTACTGCGGCTTCAGAAAAAACAGTCGAAAGCATTCCGCTTTTTTTATAAACCGATTGAAAGAGTATTGGATGCGCTTGATGTATGGTATTCCCGTATGTTAAACTGGGCGGTTCGTCACCGGATTATAATTGTAATGAGTTGTTTAGCTATATTCATTGCCAGCTTGTTTTGTATAGGCGGAATCAGTACGGAGTTTTTCCCGTCATCGGATAGTGCGCGTATAGCTGCCCAGCTTGAATTACCTATTGGTACGAGGGTGGAAATATCGCAAAAGCTTGCTGCGGAATTGGCCGACAAATGGCTTCATGATGAAAAATATCATGTCAAAGTCTGTAACTATACGGTCGGGCAGGCGGATGAGGATAATACATTTGCCTCAATGCAGGATAACGGTTCGCATATCATATCGTTTAATATCAGTCTTGTGGATCCGGAATATCGTGATGTTACGCAGGATGAAATCAGTGAGATGATGCGAAAAGACATAAATAGTTATCCGGAATTTAAAAAGTTCCAGGTAATATCCGGAGGAAGTTCCGGCGGTCTTGGCGGTCAGAGTTCTGCGGATTTTGAAATCTATGGATACGATATGGAAAAGACAGATCGGATATCTGCAGAACTGAAAGACAAACTGGAAAAATTGAAAGGCGTATCGGAGGTCTCTGTTAGCCGTGGGGATTATCAGCCCGAATACCAGGTGGATTTTGACCGTGAAAAACTGGCTATGTTCGGAGTTAATCTTTCTACTGCGGGAACATATCTTCGCAATCGTTTCAATGGTTCGACCGCCTCGCAGTATCGTGAAGACGGGGAAGAATATGATATAACGGTTCGTTATGCAAAAGATTTCCGCCAAAGTATAGAGAGCCTGGAAAATATTCTGATTTATAATAATCAGGGGCAAGCTATGCGTGTGAAAGACCTTGGTACTGTTGTCGAACGTTCTTCGCCCCCTTCCATTGACCGTAAGGATCGTCAGCGTATTGTTACCGTATCCGCTATTGTCGGCCCGGGCGCCGTGCTTGGCGATATTGTCGCCGAAGGTCAGAAAATCGTAAAAAATATGGATGTTCCGTCTGATATCAGTATTCAGGCAGCCGGTTCTTTTGAAGATCAGCAGGAGGCGTTCGGTGATTTGGGAATGCTCGCCATTCTGATCGTGTTATTGGTATTTATTGTGATGGCGGCCCAGTTTGAGTCGCTGACATATCCGTTCATCATAATGTTTTCATTACCATTTGCATTTAGCGGGGTTATATTATTCCTGTTCGTAACGCGAACGACGCTGAGCGTGATGAGTTTGCTGGGGGCAATTATGTTGATTGGTATTGTGGTGAAGAATGGTATTGTGTTGATTGACTATACCTTGTTATGCCGTGAACGTGG
>DOZP01000100.1:18969-19341 GCA_003517945.1 Porphyromonadaceae bacterium
TGGGTATGATACCGATGGCGATAGGAACAGGGCAGGGAGCAGAAATGTGGCGTCCGATGGGGGTCGCCGTGATTGGCGGCCTTACGATTTCGACCGTATTGACCCTGATACTGGTACCTACCGTATTCTGTTCGTTTGCAGGAGTCGGAATCAAACGTCAACGTCGCCGTATACGTAAGAAACGTGAAATGCAGGCATATTTCGATACACACAAACAATATATAATCAAAAAGAAATAATTTCAATGAAAGCTATATTTATATCGTATGACCAGGCGTTTCACGAACGCCTGATTGAAACATTGACACATCTCAATTGCCGCGGGTATACGCGTATTGAACAGGTACAGGGACGTGGTAGTAAGACCGGCGA
>DOZP01000100.1:19358-19543 GCA_003517945.1 Porphyromonadaceae bacterium
GATGAACAAGTTGACAAGGTGCTTGAAGTGTTGCATGAAATGGATAAACAGACCGAGCAGTTAGGTATTCGGGCCTTTGTATGGAATATAGAGAAGACTATTTAATAGTATATAGTTGGTAATGTTGAAAATGCCGGTTTGGGAAATTTTTCCCGGTCCGGCATTTTTGCCGGTTATAATTGTGA
>DOZP01000100.1:19585-25232 GCA_003517945.1 Porphyromonadaceae bacterium
TTTTTTCCGGTATTCCGCTCTTATTTCCGCATATTCATCTTTTAGTCGTTTAAAATCTTTGCGTGCGCGAAATACGGCCGCTGCATTTTTAGGATGTCCGGTCATGAAAAATTTGGCGGCAGCAATGAAATCTAACCAGAAACGTATGCGAAAAACGCTGTTGATATCTTTTTCCGGAAGATTTTTGTACAACATAAGCAGGTTATTACGAAAATTCAGAAATGTTTTTTGCGGGCTTTCCGTATTCAGTGTCGCACCTCCCACATGATAAACGACAGATGACGGGATGCATACAATGCGGTATCCGCGTGATCGTAATCTCCAACATAAATCAATTTCTTCCTGGTGTGCGAAAAAATTGGCGTCCAGTCCTCCTTCCTTTTTATAGACGGCCGTCCGTATAAAAAGACATGCTCCGGATGCCCATAAGATATCTGTTGGTACGTTATATTGACCTTTATCTTTTTCTACCACGGACATCATACGTCCGCGGCAATACGGATAGCCGTAGATATCAATAAACCCTCCGGCTGCACCGGCGTATTCAAAATATTTTTTATCTCTTTGCGCACGTATTTTGGGTTGTACGGCGGCGATGGATAGATCTGAATCCAGGACTTTCAGGGGCGTATCCAGCCAGTCGGGAGTTACTTCTACGTCGCTGTTCAATAATACCGTATAGGTGGAGTCTATCTGATTAATCGCTCTGTTATATCCTTCGGCAAAGCCATAGTTTTTATCCAGACGAATTATTTTTACAGAAGGAAATTGCTGATGAAGCATTTCAATAGAATCATCCGTAGAGCCATTATCTGCTACTATAATATCGGCTATATCAGCGGGCGTATTCCTGATGACCGATGGCAAAAATTCTTCCATGAGCGCTTTACCGTTCCAGTTTAAAATAACGACAGATAATTTCATTTATGCTTCATTTATTGAGGATTTTAATTGTTGCTGACCTTGTTTTTGAATCCGTATACTTAAAATCAGGAAGGGTGATCCGCCCTTTTATGTTTCCATCTTTTATGCGTCCAAAGCCAGTATGCGGGGTCACGCAGGATTGTTTGTTCCATCATACGGGCGTAATTTTCGGTAATCTGAAATTCATCAGTTTCTTTAGGATTATCTGTAATTAGCTTGAAGTCAACGGTGTAATATCCTCGTTTTATTTTCTTTGTATCCGCATAAATAATGGGAATATCTAATTTCTTTGCGATTCGTTCCGGACCGGTAAGTATGGCGGATTCCTGGTTCAGAAACATCGTCCAGTAGTGCAGATTTGCTTTGCTTGGCGTCTGGTCTGCAAGAAAGGGGAGGAGGGCATGTGTCTTATTTTGTTTAAGGCGGATCAATTCGCGTATGGTATCATTCTTTTTTATGCCGAACGAGTGGAAGCGCGTACGCAGGTAAATGTATAAACGGTCGAAGGCTTTGTTGTTGAGAGGCCGGTAGACCTGATAGATGGTAGCGCGTCCTTCAAAACGCGCCGTTGCGCCCGAAAACCATTCCCAGTTGCCATAATGTCCCATTATCATGATAAAACAGGTATGCCCTTTGTCCAGTAAATCATAAACTAATTCGGGGTTTCTGATGTTTGCACGACGTAGTAATTCGTCTTGAGATATATGAGCCAGTTTGATTGTTTCAATGATATAATCGGCAAAATGATGATAAAATCTACGTTCGAGTTTCAGCAATTCTTCCTTTGTTTTATCAGGAAATGAATTTTTTAAATTGTTTCTTACAACTTTCTTCCGGTAGTGAGCCACATAATAAATAAAAAAATACAATATATCGGACAAGATAAAGAGAACCGGCATGGGGAGTATGGCATGTAGCTTTGCCCATAAAAATAAGATCGCATATACTATATTGTTTCCCATATTTTAATCAATTAGCTCTGCCGTTAAAGCGGTTTGGTCTTTATTCCAGCCGGTCATTCGTATGGTGCGGATTTCGTTACACAATGCTTTTTGATAAGCAATCTCCGTTTTTATATAATTCTCCGTGAAACCATACATATACTTTCCTTTTCGGGCGTGTTCGAATAAAACACCGGCCGTTTGTCCGATATGCCTGTCATAAAATTCATACAGCCTTTTTTCCGATAGATCCAGCAGTTTCCGGCTTCTGTCGTGCCGTATGGCCGGAGGCACTACCGGTTTTATTTTCAACGCCTGTGTATGCGGGCGTTCGGAGTAGCTGAATACATGTAATTGCGAAAATGGTATACGTTCGATGAATGTCCGGCTCTCGTTGAAAAAGTCATCCGTTTCGCCACGCGTTCCGACGATTATATCTACGCCGATAAAAGCGTCCGGCATCAGTTTTTTGATCTGTTCTGTTTTTTTTCGGAACAAAGTGGTATCGTAATGACGGTGCATCAGCTTCAGTACGGCGTCGCTTCCGCTTTGCAGAGGAATATGGAAATGAGGCATAAATTTGTCGCTGTCGGCAACAAAAGAAATAATCTCGTCGGTGATCAGGTCTGGCTCTATGGAAGATATACGATAGCGCGAAATCCCGTTTACCCGCTCCAGCGCTTTTATCAGGTCGATAAATCTGTCTCCCGTACTTTTTCCGAAGTCGCCGATATTTACACCGGTCAGGACGATTTCCTTGCCTCCTTCCTCTGCGACCTTTTCTGCTTGTTTCACGATGTCTTCTATTGTTCCGTTACGGCTTCTTCCACGGGCCAAAGGAATTGTGCAGTATGTACAAAAATAATCACATCCGTCCTGAACCTTGAGAAAATGACGTGTGCGGTCGTCTGAAGAACAGGAAGGAGCAAAAGTGCGTATATCTTTGACCGGAGTATATATAATGTTTGACGAAGGTTTTTGTTTTTTGTAAACAATATCCTTAATATATTCGGTAATACCGGATTTTTGTTCCGCTCCGAGCACCAGGTCAACCCCTTCTATGGCCGAAACTTCTTCCGGTTTCAGTTGTGCGTAGCAACCCGTTACAATAATATAGGCGGAGGGATGCGTTTTATAAATACGGCGTATCATCTGCCGGCATTTTTTATCAGCCAGCTCCGTTACGGAACAAGTATTGATAATACAGAAGTCGGCTTGTTCGCCCTGACGAACTTTACGGATACCAAGTGCGGATAATGCTTTACCGATAGTAGATATTTCGGCAAAATTTAACTTGCAGCCTAATGTATAATAAGCTGCTGTTTTGTTTTCAAATACATCCGAATCTGTCATAATCAATCCGTATTCCGGCCGCAAAGGTAATTATTTTTATTCTTAATTTCCCTTGTCGTTGTATCTGATTTGCATTATATTTGCGTGTTGAACAGTGGAAAATGATAAAAGAAAACCTATTAATAATGTACGAGCAAAGTTTCCGTGATAACTGGGAACTGCCGGCCTTTTCGGATTATGGAACCGATACATTGTTCCGTTTTTGCGATATGGCGGAAGAAATTGCCCGTTTACATCTGTTGTTTGAATATTTTCAGATAAGTCGGGGAGATAAAATCGCTTTAGTCGGTAAGGATTGCGCCAGGTGGGGGATTGCCTATATGTCGGTCATTACTTACGGCGCTGTTATTGTACCTATTCTTCAGGATTTTCATCCGAATGATATACGTCATATCATCAATCATTCGGAATCCTCCTTTTTGTTTGTTTCGGATCGTATTTGGGATGCGTTGGATGTGGATCTGCCGGGCGAAGTAAAAGCTGTTCTTTCATTATCTGATTTTTCCTGTTTGAATTGTACGGACCGTAAAAAATCCGTGGAAATGAAGCAGGATATGGAAAAAATGTTTGACGAGCGCTATTCCGGCGGGTTTTCCAAAGAACATATCCGTTATCCCGAAGTACCGAATGATGCGTTGATTGAAATTAATTATACATCGGGGACCACCGGTTTCAGTAAAGGAGTAATGCTGACAGCGAATAATCTGGCCGGAAATGTTACATATGCGCAAACGCTGGATCTGATGTTCCGGGGAGATAATGAATTGTGTTTTTTGCCGATGGCCCACGCGTATAGTTGCGCTTTTAATTTGTTGGTGCCGATGGCTGTCGGAGCGCATGTACACATATTGGGAAAAACACCGACTCCTAAAATACTATTGCAGGCATTTGCCGATGTAAAGCCAAATTTAATTATAACAGTGCCTTTGATATTGGAAAAAATCTATAAAAAAATGATCCTGCCGCAACTCAGCAGGCGTGCAATGAAGTTAGCATTGTCTGTTCCGTTACTGGCTAATCGCATTTATGCACAGATCTGCAAGAAATTAATCGACGCGTTGGGCGGGAGGTTTTGTGAGGTAATTGTCGGTGGCGCTGCTATGAATCAGGAAGTAACGGATTTTTTGTGCAAGATAAAATTTCCGGTCACGATAGGCTATGGTATGACGGAATGCGGTCCGCTTATCAGCTATTCGAATCACCGCGTTTTTGAACCGACTTCGTGTGGTCATATCCTGAAAGATATCATGGATGTGCGTATCGATTCGCCTGATCCGTATTCTGAAGTGGGAGAGATACAGGTTCGCGGGGAGAATGTGATGACGGGTTATTATAAAAATGAAGAAGTGACCCGCAACGCTTTTACGGAAGACGGATGGTTGCATACCGGCGATTTAGGAACGATTGATGAGGAAAAGCGCATTTTTATACGCGGGCGTAGTAAGACGATGATTCTGAGCTCTAACGGGCAAAATATTTATCCGGAGGAGGTTGAAGCGAAATTGAATAATATGCCGTTTGTACTTGAAAGTCTTGTGGTCGAGTGTGAAGGGAAAATTATTGCGCTTGTCTGTCCGGATTATGAACAGGCTGACAGTATGGGGATATCACATGAAGATTTACCATTGTTGATGGAGCATAATTGTAAAGAAGTGAATAAGCAGCTTGCGCCTTATGAACACATAGCGCGTATAGAACTGTATCCCACCGAATTTGAAAAAACGCCGAAGAAAAGTATCAAACGATATTTATATACAAGGTATTGAAAACAATATATAATTGACAGTTGCGGTCTTTTTGTTTTGTAAAGTGATTTAAATATAAATTAATTATTAGCGGATTATGATGAATCATTTAGAATGTGTTACTCCCAAAAGAAACAAATGGTATTGGTATTTGCTTGTACTTTTTGTGTGTTTTATAGCGGCTAATACGGTAGGTTCCGTACCTATTGTTCTCCTAATGATCTATGCAATAAAGAACGGGACTGATTTGTCCGTGCTTACAACGTTGAATTTCGGAGCGGTCGGTATTGATAAGAATCTTATATTTGCGGCTATGCTGTTCGCTTTTGTCACTATGTTGATCGCTGCCGTATTTTTTATCAAATTAATTCACGGGCGTTCGTGGAAACAGGTTATTAACGGGACAAACCGTGTGCGTTGGTCCAGGTTTTTCTTTGGATTCTTTATTTGGGGAGTCATTTCGCTCATTTTATTCGGGATTAGCTATTATATGAATCCGGACGTTGTCCAATTGAGGTTTCAACCGTTACATTTTTTCATCCTGCTTATTATTGCATTGATTTTTATTCCTTTGCAGTCCACAGCGGAAGAGTTTTTGTTTCGTGGATATATTGCGCAGGGGATTGCTTCGTGGACCAAAAGTCGTTGGTGGGCGTTAATTATACCCAGTGTGCTTTTCGGACT
>DOZP01000100.1:25267-26069 GCA_003517945.1 Porphyromonadaceae bacterium
TTGGACTGATGACGATTCTGGATGATGGGATCGAATTGGCGATGGGGGTGCATACGGTAAACAATCTGCTGGGTTCTGTTTTTGTAACTTATAAAGCATCCGCACTTCAGACGTACGCGCTCTTCGAAATTACCGAGGTGAATCCCCGGGAAGAGCTTGTTCCGTTTATTATTTCAGGCGGCGTACTACTTGCTGTTTTTGCTGTTAAGTATAAGTGGAACTTTAGCATATTAAACCGGAAAGTTTTTTTCTGAAAAAACATGTTTTATAACAGGTTGTAAATTAGTCGCTTGAAAAAAAAATGAAAAAAAAAGAGAAAAAAGTGCCGAAAATATTTGGATGGTAAAATCAAACCCTATATCTTTGCACCCGCTTTGAGAGAAAAGCAGTAAACATATTAGATATTGAAATAAGTGCAGAGAGATTGTAGGATTGCTTCGGCAATCTTTGGTTATCAATGTTTTTATAAAATTTTACAAAAAAATATTCGAAAATATTTGGAAGTAAAAAAGAAAAAGTATTATCTTTGCAGTCCTTTCGCCTTAAAAACAGATAAGGATGTTTTTATTGAAATTGATATGAGATCTTTAGTTGAAAAACTGAGAGATTAATATAACGAGCGCGATCTTTGAAATGATGTAATATGAAACAAGATGTAGTACAAGGAGCAATGTTGTAGTTATTGTAGATAATAAAGACATTGCAAAAGAGTACCGTCAAATTCTAAATTTAGGATAGTAAATTTTGAGCTACGAAGGAAAAAAAGAACAAACAATTAATACAACGAAGAGTTTGATCCTGG
>DOZP01000080.1:0-12660 GCA_003517945.1 Porphyromonadaceae bacterium
TGCCGGTTATTTCCGGGAAATATTTTTGGATGACGGTATTCATTTTCCGGTAAATGCAAGTGGTGCGACGGGGGAGTTTTCAAGCATTAAATGACGTATTTTGTCAAAGGGTAACGTAACGTCTATCTTTCCTACGAAATAGGCCGCTATTTCATATTTATTAAATGTATAGGTGATGCCGTTTTCATCTATGTAAAAATTGTTGTTGGGGTATATTTCTTCGACATTGAAAAAGCCTATGCCTTCGAGTTCCTGCGGGTCGGTTACATTATTATCCGATGCAATTGCGTCTATAATGATTTTTGAAAGATCATCCTGGTAGTTTTCAATAAAGATATCTTTTTCTTCCAGTTCGTTTCCTGTTTTCAGGTTCATCACAAAATTATTGTAGCCTTGTTCCCCATGCGCACCTCCCGTGTAATATTCAACTGAAACCGTATAACTTAATAGATCGCATTTGTTGTAAAGGATCTCGTTAGATGATATTTCGTAGTAAGCAAACCATGATTCCTGGTGAGGTTTTTCGCCTGTCAGTTTCGTTTCTGCCGTAAAATCACTTTCAAGTTCTTTATAATCCGTAATGTATTTTTGAACGTATTTATCCATTGCTTCTTCGGGAGTAACGGAAACGCTGTCTTCGCCGAAAAAGGAATTGATAAAATGCAGGTTTAGTTTGTTCAGTATGTCTTTATCCTTGTAGTGGGAGGGGTAGATAAATTGGGCTTCCAGTGTGCAAAAGGGGTTAGCGCTGTCGCCCAGCAAATAATACCGTTCGTTTACGGTAATGGAATCAAACCTGATATCGTTTTCCTTATCTATGTTTGCGGTAGTCTGTTTGCAGCTTGTGATGATGATTCCTGCATACAGGAGTGAGGCTGCGAAAATAAAAATCTTGAATCTCATTGTGATTGTTTTTATAATTTATCGTTTTAGTGTACCCGTTTTCTGAATTCGGACGGTGTAATGCCTTCTTTTTTTTTAAAGAACGTTGAAAACTGGCATACATTTTCAAAATGCAATGAATAGGCGATCTCGGAAATATTCTGATCGGTAGTGGTCAGTAATTCTTTTGCTCTCATAAGTTTTTGCTGGAGTTGATACTGTGCGGGCGAAACGCCGGTATATTCTTTGAACATACGTCTGTACCATGAATATCCCAAACCTAATTTTTTTGCAATATCTTCCTGTAAAAGCGTACTTTCGATATTGCTTTTGATAATATCACGCGCTTCGTTTATTTTATCGACGATATAGGTGTCGGTATATTGGCCGTTTTTATTTTTGTAGTAAACAGAACCTAAGATTGACAGGACGATGCTTGATATCATTTGTTGGTATCCGGCTTTTTCTTTTTTGGCTATCCGGATAATATCTTCGTATAAATCAATAATAGAGCTGCTCAGGCCAATGTGATGCAGCGGTTCTTCTTTTGAAAAGAAGCCGTTTTTTACGCGGTTATCAATATGCAATCCGCGAAATCCGACCCAGTATTCATTCCATCCTGTGGATATGTCGGGCTCGTAGCTGTGCCACTCACCCGGAAAAAGCAAAATCATGGTGCCGGCCGTCACCCGTTGTTTCTTCTTTACCGATTGCGAGGAAAACCAACCGCATCCCTTCGTGATGTATACTAATTGATATTCGTTGAATATACGCCCCTTGTCGGGGGTGAAAATATGTGAGTCCGGATGTTGTACGGGTGGATAATGCGTCTGTGGCGGTATGGACTGACATCCCACTGTCGTAACCACAATGCCCCAGTCTTCATCGTTACCTCCGATGGAAAGATATAGCAGTTTGTTTTCATGTATTACCGACATGCCAACTTCTTTTCTTTTTAATTTAATAATCCGCGATGCAAATTTATGCAAAAAAGTGATTACTGTCAAAAATGAAATAATAAAAATCAAAAAGATAAGTTATGGTATCAGGTAAATAAAATATTTTTGCAATACGATAAATCAGAAAATATTAATACTATGGATAAACATTATTTTTTGGCTTTTGATCTGGGAGCTACCAGCGGACGTTCGATACTTGGCGTTTTGAATGGTGTCAGTTTTGAAATGAAAGAATTGACTCGTTTTTCAAATGCAATTATGGAACTTCATGGAAAATACTACTGGGATGTATTCGGACTTTATGAATCATTAAAAGAAGGTTTAACGGAATGTGCGCGTCAGGGAATCAAACTGACATCTATCGGTATCGATACATGGGGCGTGGATTTCGGATATATCGGAAAAGACGGAACTATTTTGGGTTTGCCCCGTGCATACCGCGATCCATATACGGACGGGGCTCCGGATGATTATTTTAAACTGGTGCCGCGGGATAAGGTGTATGGCCTTACCGGCATTCAGATCATGAATTTCAATAGTCTTTATCAGTTATACCGTGCAAAACAGGAGCATTTTTCTCCATTAGAGCAGGCTGACAAGATTTTATTTATGCCCGATTTGCTGTCGTATATGCTGACCGGAAAGCAGGTTTGCGAATATACGGAAGCATCTACATCGCAGCTATTGAATCCGGAAACACGCCGGTTTGAACCTTTGTTGCTTGAGGCTATCGGCCTGTCAACTTCTTTGCTCCATCCGCTTGTTGACCCGGGTACNNGTGATAGGTGCCCTGACAGATGCTTTGGCGGAAGAAACCGGGTTGGGGAAAGTTCCGGTTGTGGCGGTAGCGGGACATGATACGGCGTCTGCCGTACTGGCTGTTCCTGCCGAAAATCCTAATTTTGCTTATCTGAGTAGCGGGACATGGAGCCTGATGGGAGTTGAAACGGAAACTCCCGTATTAACGGAAGATTCTTTTGAGAAGAATTTTACGAATGAAGGCGGTATCGAAGGCACAACGCGTTTTCTTAAAAATATAACCGGTATGTGGTTGCTGGAACAATGCCGTAAAGAATGGGAAAAAGAAGGACGCAAGTATACGTATGCCGAGATCATGGATATGGCAGTGAAGAACGAAGGAGTGAAAACTTGCGTAAATCCGGATGATCCGCGATTGGCCAATCCGGTAAGTATGACTAACATGATTTCTCAGATCTGTGTGGAGAACGGGATGGTTCCTCCCACAACGGATGCCGAATATATATGTTGTATTTTTGAGAGCCTTGTGCGGCGTTATGCGGAAGTGATTGATATGTTATCGGGTATGGTTTCTTTCCCGATAGAAAAACTGCATATAATTGGCGGCGGTTCGCAAAATGAGTTGATTAATCAGATGACGGCAAATGCCCTCGGGATACCGGTTGTGGCCGGTCCGTCTGAAGCTACGGCTATCGGGAATTGTATGATGCAGGCCAAAGCCGCCGGTTTGGTTAAGGATCGCTGGGAGATAAGAAAAATTATAGCCACGGCTTTCGCCGTAAAAACGTTTATGCCTGAAAAAGGTTGAAATTTAAAAATTCCGAATATATAAACCCATTAAAATTGTAACAAAAATGAAAGATAGTACTATTCAAAAAGCGTATGAGATAGCAAAGGAGCGTTATGCCGATTTAGGAGTTGATACGGAAAAGGCAATGGCGAAACTGAAACAAATATCGATTTCCATGCATTGCTGGCAGACGGATGATGTTGTGGGGTTTGAAAATCAGGGTGGTGAATTGACCGGCGGTATTCAGGTGACCGGAAATTATCCGGGCCGCGCACGCAATATAGATGAAGTGCGTGCCGATATTACAAAGGCTACGTCATTGATTCCGGGCACTCACCGGCTGAATCTTCATGAAATATACGGTGATTTCGGGGGAAAAGTGGTTGACCGTGATCAAGTGGAACCGAAACATTTTCAAAGTTGGATGGAGTGGGGTAAGGAGAATAATATGAAACTGGATTTCAATTCAACTTCTTTCTCCCATCCGAAAAGCGGAAATCTTACGTTGGCCAATCCCGATAAAGGGATCCGTGATTTCTGGATTGAGCATACGAAGCGTTGCCGCAAAGTGAGCGAAGCAATGGGTAAGTTCCAGGGTGATCCCTGTATTATGAATCTTTGGATACACGACGGAAGCAAGGAAGTGCCTGCCAACCGCCTGAAATATCGTCAGATTTTAGAACAATCATTGGATGAGGTATTTGCTACCAAATACAAAAACATGAAAGATTGTATCGAAGCTAAGCTGTTCGGTATCGGCCTTGAAAGTTATACGGTGGGTTCATACGATTTCTATCTCGGATACGGAGCGAAAAAAGGTAAAATCGTAACATTGGATACAGGTCATTTTCATTTGACGGAGAGTGTGGCGGATAAGATTTCCTGTCTGTTATTGTTTACGCCCGAAATCATGTTGCACGTGAGCCGTCCGGTACGCTGGGACAGCGATCATGTGGTTATTATCAATGATGACTTGTTAGACCTCACACGTGAGATTATACGTTGCAATGCACTTGACCGCGTGCATATCGGGTTGGATTATTTTGATGCGACAATCAACCGTATCGGCGCTTATGTGGTTGGCGTACGTTCCACACAGAAAGCGTTGTTGATGGCTCTTCTTGAACCACAGAAGAAATTGCAGCAATACGAAGCAAAAGATCAGTTGTTCCAGCGCCTTGCTTGGCAGGAAGAATTGAAATGTATGCCATGGAGCGCGGTTTGGGATATGTTCTGTGTGCAAAACGATGTGCCTGCGGGTGATAACTACATCGCGGATATTGAAAAATATGAGAAAGCGGTAACTGCGAAACGTAAATAAAAATGAATACATTAATCGGATTATTAATCATAGCGGTAGGCAGCTTCGGGCAATCAAGTTCGTATGTGCCTATCAATAAAGTAAAAGACTGGTCGTGGGAAAGTTTCTGGCTGACACAGGGTATTTTTGCATGGCTTGTTTTTCCTTTCCTGGGGGCGTTGCTGGCCGTACCTGAAGGAAGTAGTCTCGGACAGATTTTGTCGGTTGATAGCTCTGCTACATTCAAAGCGATGTTCTTTGGTGTATTGTGGGGAGTAGGAGGGTTGACATTCGGTCTTAGTATGCGCTATCTCGGGGTTGCTCTCGGGCAGTCTATTGCGCTTGGAACATGTGCCTCTTTGGGTACAATTATTCCTGCTATCATGGGAGGTGAAAATTTGTTTCAGGGTAAAGGTCTGGTTTTGCTGATAGGTGTCTGTATTACGCTTGCAGGTATTGCAGTTATTGGTTACGCCGGAAGTTTGCGCTCTAAAAATATGTCGGAAGAAGACCGGAAAAAGGCTATCAAAGATTTTGCATTGACAAAAGGACTTTTGGTCGCTTTATTGTCGGGCGTCATGAGCGCCTGTTTTAATTTAGGTCTTGAAGCCGGTAAACCTATGATGGTTCCCGGTATGAAGGATTTGTTTATGACGTTGCCGGCAACTCTGATGGTTACATGCGGAGGTTTTATAACAAATGCGATTTATTGCTTGTTCCAGAATGCTAAGAATAAGACTTTTGGTGATTATGGCAAGACTTCTCTGTATGCCAATAACATATTATTTTGCGCACTGGCCGGATTGCTGTGGTATTCACAATTTTTCGGGCTTAGTATGGGTAAAAGTTTCCTTGAGCCGGGAAGTGTGATGATGGCGTTTTCATGGTCTATCCTTATGTCGTTGAACGTCATTTTCAGTAATGTATGGGGGATCATCCTTAAAGAATGGAAAGGCGTGTCCAAAACAACTGTTCGGGTGTTGTTAATAGGACTTGCAGTATTAATCTTTTCACTTGTATATCCTAATTTGTAGCAGTTTTTTCTTCATAAATAATAAGGTTGGGAACAGGGGGATGAAATGGTTAAGTTTATCCTCCTGTTTTTTGTGTTCCATTGTATTGCTTTCGTCTTGCGGAAGCGGTAAAAATAAGTTTACTTATTTTGTATTGTATTTGGTTTACACTACTTTTGTATTTGTTTGGTTATACTATTCATATCAGATAATAAAATGAAACTATTAGACACAAAATTAATGCATCCGGCTGATCAGCTTATTGTTGTGATCAGCCGTATTTACAACAGCGGTTTGACGACTACCTCAGGGGGAAATATCTCTATCAAGGATGATAACGGAGATATCTGGATTACGCCGGCAGGTATAGACAAAGGTTCTCTTACCAGAAAGGATATTGTTTGTGTAAAGGCCGACGGAACTATTGCAGGTCAACACCGCCCTTCATCGGAATTTCCTTTTCATAAAGCTATCTATGAAATACGTCCGCAGATGTCGGCTGTTATCCATGCGCATCCGCCGGCATTGGTTGCTTTCAGTATAACTCATCAGATACCCAATACGAATATTATTCCGCAGGCTAAAAGTATATGCGGGAGAATCGGTTTTGCGCCCTACGATGTGCCGGGCAGTAAAGACCTTGGCAAGAAAATCGCCAATGAGTTTAAAAAGAATCCTGACTATAAGGCTGTCATTATGGAAAATCATGGCATCGTGCTTTGTGGGGGAGATATGAAGGATGCCTATCAACGGTTTGAAACCCTTGAATTTTGTGCAAGAACGGTGATTAATGCCCGGATATTGGGTAAGCCGAATTATCTTACCGATCAACAGATAGAGCAACATGATAAAGCCATCCCGACGAATTATCCTTATTTCATGAATCCGGCTTATCCGTCTGACGAACGGGATATTCGTGATCAGATTATAAGAATTATTCATCGTGCTTGTGATCAGGGGCTGATGATCAGTTCGTATGGAACGGTTTCCGTTCGTTGGAGGGGGAATGATTTCCTGATCACTCCTCCGGGAATACCGCGTTGGGATATGGAACATGAGGATATTGTACAGGTGAAAGACGGAAAAGTGGAAGCGGGTAAGATACCGAGCCGTTCGGTGGCTTTGCATCAGGAAATTTATCAGAGCAATCCCAAAATCAATTCTATTATTCTGACACAACCTCCCGGTATTATGGGATTTTGTACTTCCGGCGTTAAATTTAATGTACGCACAATCCCGGAAAGCTGGATTTTCCTGAAAGATATTCCAACGGTTCCGTTTGGCGTACAATATGAAGATAATAAAAGAGTGGCGGAATTATTAAAAACGAATCCGGCCGTAATGTTATCGAATGATTCGATTGTGGTAACAGGTGACGGATTGCTGAATACGTTCGACCGCCTGGAAGTAGCCGAATTCAGCGCCAAATCATTGATTATGGGTATGAGTATCGGAAAACTCCAGCCGATATCAGACGAAGAAGTGGAAGCGCTGCGTGTCGCATTTCATGTAGAATAGCTTATTGTGTTGTATATTTACCGGCTGTATATTGGTTATTCAAAGAACGAATATACAGCCGTGATATTTTTTATTTCTTTATTGAACGGAAGGCTCCATATAACTTCATTTTCTTCGTTTATTTCTATCAGTAACGACTGTGATTTGTCATCGCTGTACATGTTTGAATTGGCAATCAGTTTATTTCCGTTTTCATATACGAATATTTCTCCTACGTAGAGAAGGGATGCGCCTTTGACACTGTTCGTGACAATCGTACTGTCCGCCTGTTGCTTTGCAGGATTTATTTCTATAAATCTGCTGTCTTTGCCGCATGAAACGAGTATATTTTTATTTTCCAGCGGTTTCACGGAGAAGACATCATGTCCTACATATATACTGCCCCTGTTACGGCCTTCGGGTGATATCTGTAAAATTTTTCGTTTTTCGATAAGCGGCACAAGGTATAATCCTTCGTCTGTTTTGGCTACCTGACGAAATTGCCTGTGTATATCAAGTGTTACCGTATGGAATGGTATTTCTGTGATCTCCTTACCGTCCTTGTCGAGTTCGACGATTCGTGCAGGTTCGCCACATATTGCGAGCATATAGCTTCCGTCTTTCAGGCGTGTAGCCGTATGAATTTCTTCGTTGTCCTTTGCTTTATAGTCCCAGATTATTTCGTGGTTACGGTTTATCAGTTTGGCGCCTTTTGAATAGGCAAACAGGATATTACCGTCGGGAGTTACTTCAATGTCATTACATTCATCTCCCTTTTCAAGCTGGTATTTCCATTCTATGGTGCCTGATGTTTTATCAACAATAGCTATCTCCTGCCAACCGCTACCGGCAATTGCCAATTTTTCTTTCTTACAGGAACCGCAACAAAAGCATACTATGACTGCAAATATAACGAAATACTTTTTCATCATTTTTCTATGTATTAATATTTTGCCGCAAAAGTACAATTTTTTTTTGTTTTTTAAACCTGTTTTCTTTTGTCATCGTATTCGATTTGCACTATATTTGCCAATTCAAAGGGAGTATAATTATGTTTAAAGATTTATTCAACACAACGATATTGCTGATATTCAATCCTTCAGAAGCGTGGCGAATGTTGGCAGGAAAGCGAACGGATGATAATGAAAAATTCTTATCGGGTTTTGTCTATCCTTTTATCGGATTGATTACGATTGCCGCATTTCTTGGTGTTTTGTTTACACGTAAGGAATTTGATGTGCAAATAGCGCTTAAAGCTGCGATACTTGCTTTATTATCAGCCTTCGGAGGTTTTTTTCTTGCTTCATATTTGCTGAATGAAGTGTGGCGCTCTTTGTTTAAACAGGAAAAAAACATGAAGCTTTGTCAGAATTTTGTCGGGTATTCTTCGGCATTGATGTTTTCGCTGAATATCTTGTTAAGTTTATTGCCGGAATTTTTCTTTCTTCGTTTTTTTGTATTGTACACAATCTATATTGTCTGGGAGGGAGCTATTCCTTATATGGGGGTGAAAGAGCCGGAGCAACTTAAATTTGTTAGTTTCGCAACTGTTATTATTGTAGCGACTCCGTTTATGCTCGAATTTATCCTGAGGCTACTGATGCCCGGATTGAGGTTTTAGCCGCTTTATCAATATCCGGGATCCTGTGAATTACATATGCCGGTTCAGGTGAAATTTTCATTGAGATATTTTTCCGCATCACTTAATGCTTTGTTAATGTAGTAGCCGGAAGAAATTCTTTCATTTATCTTTTTGATATTTTTTTTCATTTCAGCATACATTTCGGCAGAAATAGCAGGTAATACCACATCCAGGTCTTCTAAAGAGCGAATACATATTCCGATTTTGTTTTCGGAAACAAATGTGGCCAGCGCAGCTTCTTCCCATATGATTAAGGGAAGATTACAGCGAATATACAAAGAGGCTTTATGGGGATTGTTTAATTTTAAATATTCTCCGAAATTACCCGAACAGACGGACGTGGATTCACCCTCCCATATCAGACCGAAATGTGCATCAACCTGTTCTATAAGCTGATCTGAAGGTATGAAGCCATTGTATTTGAAATGCTTTTTATTCTTTATTTTGTTTTCTTCAAAACCACCGCCGTATAGTTCGAATTGCCATTTTGATATCTTGTCATCCAAATTATACAGGTATTTGTTTTTTCTGTAACTTAGTGCGCCTGCATAAATGACTTTGGTGAGTTGTCCGTCAAATAGAGGTGTTTTTTCGTTTTCGGAAGCGGATAAATAATCAAAGATCCCGAGGCTTATCATTGGTTTGGTATATCCCTGTTGCTGAAGCCAGTCCTGCATGTTGTCGTTATGTACAACCAGGATATCCGTATGGTTTAGTCGTCTGATTTCTTTATCAATAGTCAATTTTTTCCGTCTGAAAGCTCCCAGGTCATGAATGACGGTAATCACTTTTCCTTTCCTGAAATGTATGATATTGCATACAAATGAATAATATTTTTTGAACGGGTATTGGACGACGACCGTATCTCCGGCGGAAATGGTAAAAAATACTTTCAATACACCCGCTAAGGTCAGTATAAATCCTGTTATTTTATTGGAATGGGTGGTTTGCGCCAATCCTGCATTTTTATAACCCGAACCTGAAAGTATCCGTTCGATATCGGTTTTTGCTTTATTCCCTGCACTGGTGGTGTTATTGTAGTTTTTAGATAGATAAAATTCAGCCATGATCGGGTTATTTATAAGATAATTCTTTTTTTGCAAGTGACAGAGCGGCCGCAACCGTATCGTCCATATCTAAATAAGCATACTGGCCTAACCGTCCTCCGAAGATAACGTCGGGATGGTTTGCCGCCAGTTTTATATATTCAAGATAACGTTTTGAATTTTTTTCATCGTTGATAGGATAGTATGGTTCTTTCGACAGGCTATATTCCGAAGGAAACTCTTTGGTGATGATCGTGGAGGGTTGTTTACCGAATTCAAAATGTTTATGCTCGATTATCCGCGTATACGGAACCTCTGTTTCATTGTAATTGATCACGGCATTTCCCTGATAATTTTCCGTATCCAGATGGATATGTTCGAACCTCAGGCTTCTGTATTCCAGTTTTCCGAGTTGGTATTCAAAATATTCGTCGATGCATCCCGTAAAGAGTACTTTTTCGGCAATACTGTGGAAATAGCTGCGGTTATCAAAATAATTCGTATCTGTTTGGATGTGTATGCCTGTTAATAAATTATTAATTAATGCATTATATCCATTTATGGGGATTCCCTGGTAGGGGTCGTCAAAATAATTATTGTCGTACGTAAAACGAACCGGTATCCGTTTGATGATGGAGGCCGGCAGCTCTTTTGCCGGACGTCCCCATTGTTTTTCCGTATATTCCTTTATGAATGTATAATAAATGTCGTCGCCACAGAGCTTTAACGCTTGTTCTTCCAGATTGGACGGGTGGGTTATATGTTTATATCTGTCGCACTGTTCCCGGATTTTATTTTCAGCTTCTTTCGGCGTATTTACATTCCACAGTTTGTTGAATGTATTCATGTTAAAAGGAAGATTATACAATGTTCCTTTGTAATATGCGAGCGGTGAGTTACGGTAGTGGTTAAAACGGGTAAATCTATTTATATAGTTCCATACCTCTTCGTTGTCCGTATGAAAAATATGTGCTCCGTATAGATGCACTTTTATGCCGTTATTTTCTTTTGAATAAATGTTACCGCCGGTATGATTACGTTTGTCAATAACGAGGCATGTTTTTCCGTTTTCGTTCATTATCCGGGCAAAAACCGAACCAAACAGTCCGGAACCGACAATTAGGTAATTATACATGATTTTCGATTTTTAATATAATTGCAAAAGTACATAAAATTTCGCAGAATTTAGAAGAATACGGATGAACAAAGTAAGTGACTGATAAATAGATTAGTCAGGTGTTATTTTTGCATTTTTATCCTTGTTGTTTTTCGGATTTCCGGAGCTGTCCGGCTCAAGGTCTTCTTCGTTTTTTCTTCGTCTGAAGATATCGGATATGGTAGTGAAATCTTTGCGGAACATGATCCCTACACCCTGGCGTGTAAGCGATTTTGTATTATACCGGTATAGATCATTGGCGTGATTGTATGCTTTCAGGTTGATTTCTCCGCTGGGGATTAGTTTATATTCCAGGTCAAATTCTCCGATGAACGCATTCTGCATGATGAAGTTGTCTTTGTATCCGAAGTTTCCGTTGAAAATTAATCTGTTGTTTAATAACTGACTTGACAGAAGCATTTCAACTTCCGTATCTTTTATTCCGTCCTGACGGGAACGTATATTGGTGCCGATCTGCACTTTGTCCGTCAGACTATTGAGTATATTGGATAATTGTGCGGACAGGGCTGATGAAGCAACGGCGCTGAATTCGTTCGAACGGTAATCGTTACGTGAGTAATCCGGCGTATAGAATTTATTCAGAACAAGCAGATAGATGATTTGCCGCGTCATCATGTCTTCCGTATCAATGAACGACTTGACCTGCCGCTCCAATTCGCTGTTAGAGTTGGGCAGTTCCAGGTCGAAAGTGATGGCAGGGTTTTGCAATCGCCCGTCAATATTTAGTATACAGTTCACCGGAATGCTCGGATTGGCCGTCTCAAGTAAAAGAGTTTCGTCAAGATCCTGTAAATTGGCTGTCAGGTTATAGATCGCATTGATATCAAGATTGGCCGTCATCGGGTCTCCCTGAAACGTAATAATACTACCGTCACGTATATTAAAGCGTTTACGTATTACCTGTTGCAGGCTGAAGTTGTATGTTCCTTCCGATATCAGGTAATTTCCGAACATTTGTATGTCACTCCGGCTTCCATATTGTACCTGTATATTTCCGTTTCCGCTGCCACGTATTTTGTCACCGGATGCGGCATCCATCATAAATTCTAATTTTGCATCGGGTGTGACGTCTACCAGAAAATTCAACTGATATTCCATCGGCGAATGGTCGATTTTGTCTTTTTGTTCTATCGGGTTGTCTTCATTCTCTGATTTATGTATTTTGTCGTCCGGTTTTTCCGTAAAGGTAATAAAATCATAATTTTCCACAGTGGTATTGTCCATAAAATTGAAACCGGCCGTAGTGCCGGCATCACTACGAACATTGCCTTCTACAACTATATAGTCTTCCGTGCCGTTTATAGTTACTGCTCCGCTGGCATATACCTGTCCGTATATCTGCGGATTAATCCGTTCGGGAATATCGTATACCAGCATTTTGTCCGCCTTTATGTCTAAATCATATTTCAGATCCCTGAAATTGCTATGTCCGAAATCAAGATTTAACGTTCCGGAATTTCCGTCTTTATCGGATACGATTGTGTTATTCGTCCGGATGAAGGTAGAATCTATGAGGATCGTATCTGAAAAAGAATATGTTGTATTCAGAAGATTTATCTTCATGTTTCCGTTTTTGACATAAGGCGTACCTTTCA
>DOZP01000080.1:12673-15729 GCA_003517945.1 Porphyromonadaceae bacterium
TCACTGGCAAAGGCATCCATGTATTTCTGTACAAAAGCGATATTGATGTCGTTGGCTTCAAAAAAAAGCGAAAGACCCCGGTTTTTTCCGATGGGGAATATGTATCCGTTTACATCTGTATAGACAGAGGCATCGGGGAAATGAGGATAGATGGATCCTAACAGCAGAATACCCTGCCGGTCATTATCCCATTCACTGGATAGGTTGAGTTTACCTTGTACGGCCTGATTGAAAGAGAAGTCCTGCACTTCCAGCCTTCCGTCAATCATCATACTTCCTAACAGATCATGCGCGTTGACTTTACCGGTTGCCCGTCCGCCGAACTGAAGCGCCGGAATATTCAGCACGTCGAATATATGGCTTATTTCTATATCTTTTAAATCAGCAAACAGCAGATCTTTGGGATCGTCGGATATAACGCCGTCAATATGCAGGTATTGCTCTTCTTTTGTAATATAGAAGTTGTCTATGTGGATATTGCCGTCGGATATGGTAACGGATGCGGGCTCAATATTCCAAAGGGAATCTTTCAGTATGATTTGGGCGGCGGGTATCGTAATTTCCGTCCGTAGTTTTTTATTATTCTGATCTTCTTCGATAAACAAAACGGATGCAGCTATTTCAGCTTCGAATTTATCTTCTTTATCATTTGTCCAATATAAGGTGGTGTTTATATTGTCTTCTTTGGCATGGGATTTCAGATTGATATAATTGTGAGTATTGCCTTTGTAAAGTTGAGAAGCCGCTAATTGCAGATTAACGGATTCGTCCGCATTGTCGAGGTGCAGTCTGACGTCTTCAAGGGATGTTTTACCTATGGTAACGGCAGGGACATTGATTTCCGTAAGTAATGAGTTGGTATTGCTGTTGTAGTATCCGCTGATAGTTGATTGACGGAGTATAGCTGCCGGCAATTTTAATGTTTTTGAAATCTTTTCCGTATTATCGACCGTCAAATGAAAATTAAACCGGTTTTCGCTTTCGTAGGTGTTGTTTTCATTTTTAAAAGTCCTGATCAGTGAAGGGAGATATTTTTCAGTCGTACGATATAAATCATGAGCCAGTGATGAGAAAGAATAAATTCCTTTTATTTCCCCGTTCATGATATCGGATGAGATATTCATGCGTTTATAAGGAGGTTCTTCAGTCGATGTTTCCACACGTAAGTTATGTATGGTAAAACTATCTCCGGCTGTATAAAAAGACACATTTTTTAGCTCAATGTATCCCTCAAAATCATCCGGGTTGTTGCCTGTAAAATTAGCGTTTACGCCAAGTGAAATGTCCGGCTTTTCGTATTTATCTGTTATGTGCAGTTTGTCGGGATGAAAATCCCTGATGTTTGCCATAAAATTGAAAACGGATTTCTCTTTTTCATTTCTGAATAACCCCTGAACCTCAAGTTTTCCGTTGGGGTCATTGACATGAACGACTCCTTCGTATTCGTTTTCTTTGAATTTACCGGAGAGAAATATGTTTTCATAGTTGTATCCTCTGTATTCGATCTCATTTACCTGTGCATTAACGGAACCTGAAATTTTTTGTCGGAGTGGTTGTACAATGTCAATCTCTGCATTGAATCGTGCCTTACCATACGAATTGCCTTCTTCGAAAAGTTCGTTTATCTTTAATTGGGATGATGCAATATTACCTTTCAGGTACATGGTGGTATCTTTCTTATTTCCGATGAGCATATCCATCTGGACGGAGCCTATCGGCGACGAAAGGTTACCGAATGCAACCAGATGATTCGTGAAACCTGAAATTTCGCCGGTAAACCCCAGCTCTTTCATTTTCATGACAGGTTCCGGCAGGATCAACCGATTGCCGAACAGATTATGGCTTATTTTACTTAATCCTTCTGTCGTTATGTTTAATTTTTTTACCTGCCCCAATATGTATAATTCGTTTTTTTTGTTCATCAGGCCTTTTAGCTGCATGTTTCCGTCAAACGTCATTTCCCGCCCGCATTGCATTGAAAACTTATTCAATGATATATCGTTTACAGAACCCGAGACGTCTCCCGATATCTCAATAATATCTGAAAAATCCTTTAAAAACGGCAGAAAAGCGGTGAGGTCTCTGGGCGATATTTCTGATGGCGACAGGTTGATATGTAAGGGTGATTTATCTGTCGGTTCGGGCAGGCTGTCAACTCCGGACAAATTTATTCCAGCGGACGGTACGGATATAAAAGAGTGGGGAAGGTGAAGGGAGAAGTTTTCTATATATGCCGTGTCCCTGTTGCCGATGATATTCAGGGATAACTTGTCTACATCCAGTCCGGATATTTCCTGGAAGCTTAATTTGTTTACTTGTACGTTCAGGCTGTCTTTGCTGTAATGTCTGAGGGATAGTTTTCCGCTGATATTATTCAGATCAATGTGATCCGGATTGAATCGTTTGTCGGAACGGTTTTTGTTCAATATATCATAAGTAACATGGCTGCGTCGTATCACTATGGACTGAATCTGTAACTCAATATTACTGTCGTTATTCCGGGGACTTTTTGATAAGTTATCTATGATAAACTGAATGTTTGTTTTACTGTCCGGAGTGTCTTTCCGGATATGGCATGTAATTCCAAACAGACGCACAGTTGTCAGGATCCATCGGTTTTTCAGTATGGGTAACAATTTGAATCCTGCGGTTATATTACCTGCGCTTACTATCGTTTCACCTTTTGGGTCATCAATAACGACATCCTTGAGAACAATGCGACTTAACCATTTGATTTCAACCTTACCGATCTTTACTGGCGTATTGAATAATTTGGAAAGTTCCCTTTCGGCAACATGCGTAACACTTCGCTGCACATGAGGTATACTCAGCGAAATAACAGGGAGAGCATAACCTATAAATAGAAGGATTAATGCCGTTATTATTATATATTTTAGTCCTCTGATAGCGTATTCAATAATAAAATCAAGTACAAAACTACATAAAAAATTAAGATATGAATAAAAATCAGGCGAAAGTTTTTGTGAAATAAAAAATAGTGCTATCTTTGCACCCGCAAATACCGCAAAAGATTTATTGCGGAAGTAGCTCAGTTG
>DOZP01000080.1:15742-28363 GCA_003517945.1 Porphyromonadaceae bacterium
CAGTTGGTAGAGCATAACCTTGCCAAGGTTAGGGTCGCGGGTTCGAGTCCCGTCTTCCGCTCAATTTTTAAATATAAAGAAATGATAAGAGAAAAGCCTTTCAAGTCAATGAACTGAAAGGCTTTTCTCTTATCATTAATCCTGCCGGAAAAATCTTATTGAAACCCTGAGATTTATTTAATCTCAATATTTATAAACATGGGAGGGATGTTTATTTCTTTTTGGGAAGCAATATTTATATTGAATTTTTCTTTGTAGAAGCATGTATAGTATTTACCTGAAGATAAGAACGGACTATCCATAAGATCGTCAATGGAATCGCCGTCAATATTACGCCACCAAATTTTTTCCCGCCACGGAAGTTTTTCATAATGAGTTTCTCCGGGTTTTACCTCATGAATTATCAAGATATCGTTGGATATTATGTATGTTTGTATTGCTTCCTTTCTTTCCGGATCAAAAACATAACCGAGAAAAGGCGCTAAATCACAATTGTTGAATGATATCATTTCGTTTGTGTTATTAGTTACCGACAAATTGAAGTTGAAACCTTGTTTTTCAATCTCATGCCAATCAAAAACATTTGTTTCATTTCCGTCCATGTCCGAGAGCCAAAACACGAACTTAATGCCATCAACCACTTCCTCTACCCGTGATACCGTACTCTTTTCATCTCGCAAGCGGATATGTTCCGGCGAAATCCTTGTAAGTGTAATCCGGGGAGTTATCCCCGATGCTGCACGGTCCCATCTCAAATGATTATTCACCCATATCTTTTTGCAGTTTATCGTATTTCCTGCTTTTTCAATTTCACATAGAACCGTATCGGCTACCGTTTCGTTTTCATATTTCCATTTCAAAACCTGTGAATGCGTTGAGACTCCGTCTGTATCAGGCGATTTTATTTTAATATCCATCGTATAATCCGATTCGTTAATTTCGGAAGTAACCTTATCTTCATCCGATAATGTTTCAACTATTACTTCGTCAACACTAAAGAGCCCTTTTTCAGCATTTTCATTCAATAAATTTTTCCCATTGATGTCCCGGACCGAAACTGTATATCTAAACATATAGGAATTTTCATAGGCCTTGTCATCGTTATCAGAATCACATGAGACAGCTACAAGAGGTGTCAGCATTAAAAATAAATTAGTTGTAAACCTTTTCATACGCTTTTTGTTTTATTTTAGATATAATACGCATTAATAATCATCCTTTTGTGTGTATAAAGTGTTGATTAATTTTACGATGCTGTGAATTGTGTTAAAACAGCCCGTGGGCAAAGATAGATATTATTTGTGAAATTACGCCTGCTTTCGCCGAGTATTTGTTGTCGAAAAAAATAGTAGAGAGATCTCTATCTAAAAATCTTGTTGCAATGACTGTAAGTTTTTTATCAAGAATTTGGAAATCTCGAAAATTAAATATAATTTTGTGCCCGAAAAGTAAGGCAGGTTGTTAAAGTTCCTGTTTTTTCAGATTGATTATGTGTTGATGAATGAGCGGCAGAGGTCGCTTTTGAAAATTTTGATGAAGTAAATGCCCGGGTGGCGGAATTGGTAGACGCGCTCGTTTCAGGTGCGAGTGGGGTTAAAGCCGTGCAGGTTCGAGTCCTGTTCCGGGCACATTTTTTTGTTAAATTTAATGCGCAGGTGGTGAAATTGGTAGACACGCTACTTTGAGGGGGTAGTGCCGGCAACGGTGTGTGAGTTCGAGTCTCATCTTGCGCACAAAATCGCAGATATAGAATATTTTTGGTGTAAAGTTTTGGATTATCAGAAATAAAATGTATCTTTGCGCCCTCAAAATATATAAAGAACGAAATTAGAAAATAAAAATACAATGTCTAAAATTTGTCAAATTACAGGAAAGAAGGCGCAGTCCGGAAACAATGTAGCTCACTCAAATGTACGCACAAAACGTAAATTCAACGTAAATCTTTTTACGAAGAAATTTTATTGGGTGGAACAGGATTGTTGGATAAGTCTGAATATATCGGCTGCAGGATTGCGTCTGATAAATAAAGTAGGATTAAATGCAGCTATAAAAAGCGCTGCGGAAAAAGGTTTTTTAAACTCATAATGTTTGGAGGGTAGATTATGGCAAAGAAGGTAAAAGGGAACAGGATACAGGTTATTCTTGAATGTACCGAGCATAAAGAAAGCGGTATGCCGGGGATGTCCCGTTATATTACGACCAAAAATCGTAAAAATACGACGCAACGTCTTGAGATTAAAAAATATAATCCTGTATTGAAAAAAATGACGGTACATAAAGAAATTAAATAATAGGAGATTTAAACCATGGCAAAAAAGGCTGTCGCAACATTTAAGACCGGTGAAGGACGTACATATTCCAAAGTGATCAGGATGGTAAAATCGCCGAAAACAGGAGCATACGTTTTTCAGGAAGAAATGATCCCGAACGAAGGTGTAAAAGATTATTTCAAAAAATAAGACTTTTACAGGTTTATGATATAAAAAACTCTTTTCTGACAGGAAGGAGTTTTTTTGTTTTTTGTGTAAAGAAAAGTAGGGTGTAATGAAAAAAATGATTATTTTTGTTCGTCTGTTTTTGGAAAATTATTAATCATTAAGAATATAAAATTATGAAATTTAATGTATCAAGTTTAGCTTTGCTGTCTGCTTTGCAGTCGATCAGTAAAGTTATTGCATCAAAAAACACATTACCTATTTTAGACAGTTTTCTTTTTAATCTGCAGGGTGAAACGTTAATGATTACTGCTTCCGATGTAGAGACCAGACTGGTTACTTCGGTAGACGTTGTGAATGCGGATGGTTCGGGTTTGTTTGCTATTGATGCGAAACGTTTGCTTGATCCGTTAAAGGAGTTGCCCGAACAGCCGTTAACCTTTGATATCAACGATGATAACATGACGGTTAATGTTGATTACGAGAACGGTAAATTTAATCTTCCGGGACAAAAGGGTGACGCATATCCCCAGCAAAAGCCACTGAAAGATACTTCTGTAAGTTTGGAACTTGAATCACAGATACTTTTGAATGGTATTAACCGCGCTTTGTTTGCTACTGCTGACGATGAACTTCGTCCGGTGATGAATGGGGTTTATTTTGATATTCATCCTGAAAACCTGACATTTGTAGCTTCTGACGGTCATAAACTTGTGCGTTTGCGAAACTTGTCTGTCCAGTCTAAAGAACGCGCATCATTTATTTTACCTAAAAAACCGGCTAACATTTTAAAAAATCTGTTGACTAAAAATGCTGATAAGGCAACGGTTGTTTTTGATGAAAACAATGCATATATAAAAACATCTTCTTTTGAAATGGTATGCCGTTTGATAGAAGGGCGTTATCCTAATTACGACGCGGTGATACCGGCAGAGAATCCTAATAATGCAACGATAGACCGCGTTTCTTTCTATGCGGCGTTGAAGCGTGTCGCTTCATTTTCTAATCAGGCGAGCGGGTTGGTGAAAGTTCAGTTGTCTGAAAATGAAATAGTTGTATCTGCTCAAGATATAGATTTCTCTACTTCGGCAGAGGAGAGGATTGTGTGCCAGTATATGGCAGTACCTTTAAGTATCGGATTTAAGGCTTCTTATCTGATTGAAATCCTATCTAATATATCTTCGGAAAATGTGATATTGCAGTTAGCGGATCCTTCGCGTGCAGGTGTTATTGTCCCTGCCGGAAATGTAGAAAACGAAGAACTGCTTATGTTGCTTATGCCTATGATGTTGAACGATTAGTGAATATAACTTATGCAGCTTAACTTAAAAAATCCTCTTGTGTTTTTTGATTTGGAGACTACGGGTATCAATATAACGAATGACCGTGTCGTTGAGATTTCTTACCTGAAGGTGAAACCGGATGGTAGTGAAGAAAGTCGGACACGGCGTGTAAATCCCCAGATTCCTATTCCCGAACAGGCTACGGCTATTCATGGTATTACGGATGAAGATGTGAAAGATTGTCCGACGTTTAAGGAAATAGCAAAATCTCTTGCGGCGCAGATAGAAGGTTGTGATCTGGCCGGATTCAATTCTAACCGGTTTGATATTCCGATGTTGGCGGAAGAATTTTTACGCGCAGGGGTTGATATTGATTTGAACAGACGTAAGTTTATAGATGTGCAGACGATTTTCCATAAGATGGAACAACGGAATCTGGTGGCCGCTTATAAATTTTATTGTGGAAAGGAGCTTATGGATGCCCATAGTGCTGAGAGTGATACGCGTGCAACCTATGAGGTCCTTATGTCGCAACTGGATCGTTATCCGGAATTGGAAAACGATGTTGATGCGTTGTCGAAATTTTCAAGTTTCAATCAAAATGTAGATTTTGCCGGGAGGATGATTTATAATGAAAATGGGGAAGAGGTGATTAATTTCGGCAAGTATAAAGGTTCTTTGGTTAAAAATGTGTTGAAGAAAGATCAGGGGTATTACGGATGGATTATGCAAGGTGACTTTCCGCTTAATACGAAACAAAAACTTACGGAAATACGG
This sequence comes from Porphyromonadaceae bacterium, assembly GCA_003517945.1. Classification (GTDB taxonomy): domain Bacteria; phylum Bacteroidota; class Bacteroidia; order Bacteroidales; family Tannerellaceae; genus Tannerella. The sequence goes on from DOZP01000080.1 coordinate 20,238, forward strand.
CTTCGCCTGAAGGATGAAGTCTGATACATATGATGAAGGGGAAAAAGATTATTTTAGGGATAACGGGAAGTATTGCTGCCTATAAGGCCGCCTATCTGATACGCGCATTGGTTAAAAAAGGAGCAGAGGTTCAGGTTGTAATCACGCCTGCCGGAAAGGAGTTCATCACTCCGTTGACGCTGGCTACGTTGAGTCGTAATCCTGTCATTAGTGATTTTTTTTCTAATCGCGACGGTACGTGGAATAGTCATGTGGATTTAGGCTTATGGGCTGATGCCATGCTGATCGCACCGGCCTCAGCATCGACTATCGGAAAGATGGCGAATGGTATTGCCGATAATATGTTAATTACGACGTATTTATCGTGTAAGGCGCCTGTTTTTATTGCGCCGGCCATGGATTTGGATATGTATGCGCATCCCGTTACACAGCAAAATCTGACTGCGCTTCGTTCTTTCGGAAATCATATCATAGAACCGGATACGGGTTTTCTTGCGAGCGGACTTGAAGGTAAGGGACGTATGACGGAACCGGATGATATTGTGACTGTGCTGGATCATTTTTTTGCTTCCCGGAATGATCTTCAAAAAAAAAAGATTTTAATAACTGCCGGCCCGACATACGAAAAGATTGATCCCGTACGTTTTATTGGTAATTATTCTTCCGGAAAGATGGGGTTCGCTTTGGCGGAGGCATGCGCCGGCAGGGGAGCCGAAGTGTTGCTTATATCCGGGCCTGTGGCGTTGAATACGGAACATCCTTCCATTAAGCGTATCAATGTGGAATCGGCCGATCAAATGTATGAAGAGGCTGTCTGTGCTTTTCCGTCATGCGATATCGCAATTTTATGCGCCGCTGTTGCCGATTACAGGCCGGAACATAAGGAGTCGGAAAAAATAAAACGCGAACGGCAGGATGCCCTGACAATATCATTGGTTCGTAATAAGGATATTGCGGCGGCATTGGGGCGGGAAAAGCAGTCTCATCAGGCGCTTGTGGGCTTTGCTTTGGAAACAAAGGATGAAATAGCCCATGCAAAAGATAAATTGCAACGTAAGAATCTTGATGTTATTATTCTTAATTCCTTGAATGACAAAGGAGCGGGTTTTGGTTATGATACAAATAAAGTGACATTGATTGATAAGCATGGTTTGGAAACAGGTATACCATTAAAGTCAAAAACTGAAATTGCGGAAGAAATAATTGATTATTTGGTAAGATCCATGATTTCAATTGTCTGATTATTATGATATTGAAATGCGGATAAATAATAACATGTTAAATTTTTCAACCGGATGATACGTATATTATTTTTGCTGACATCGTTTTTTTCTATTATCGCGTCAGCCCAGACGCAGGAACTGAATGCGGTGCTGACAATAAACAGTGATAAAGTGCAAGGTTCAAATAAACAGGTATTTAATACGTTGCAAACTGCATTGGCCGAGTTTATCAATGCAAAGAAATGGACTACGGCTACATTTGCGCAAAATGAACGGATAGACTGTAATTTTACTATTATTGTAAATTCCCTGGAAAATAATTTGTTCAGTTGTGAGATTCAGGTTCAGGCGCGCCGCCCTGTCTATAATTCTACTTATACAACAACAATATTCAATTTTCGCGACACGGAATTTGATTTTGAATATACGGAATTTGAACCGTTGGAATATAACGAGAACACGTTAAACAGTAATCTGACGGCGGTTATTATTTATTATATCTATATGATACTGGGGTTTGATTTCGATAGTTTTTCCCCCAACGGAGGGCAGCAGTTTTTCCAGCAGGCACAACAAATTGTTACATTGGCTCAATCCGAGCCGTCATGGAATGGCTGGACGGCTTTTGCGAATAGAAGAAATCGCCATGCTTTGGCTACTGCTCTGACAGAGAACCAAGGGGATGGTTTTCATACAATGTGGTATAATTATCATCGGAAAGGATTGGATGAGATGGCTGCTAACGCAGATCGCGGACGTACCAACCTGATATCTTCTTTGTCCGCATTAAGGGAATTGAAAAATGCGCGTCCTACATCTGTGTTGCTGCAACTATTCAGTGATTGTAAGTTGGATGAAACGGTTGCTGTGTATTCTAAAGCAACCACGCAGGAAAAGCAGGAAGGGTATAAATTATTTTCGGAATTATATCCTGCCGCCTCTTCGCGTTATGGGTCTTTAAAGAATTGATCATGTTGAAATCTTTGTTTATACGGAATTTTGTGTTGATTGACGGATTAGATATCCGTTTTGAGGATGGTTTTTCTGTTATAACGGGCGAAACCGGGGCCGGTAAGTCTATTATTCTCGGCGCGTTATCTCTTGTACTGGGAGAACGTGCCGATACGAAAAGTATTCAGTCGGGGAAGGATAAATGTACCATAGAGGCCGTTTTTGATATATCGACTTATCAACTGGAACGCTTTTTTGAAGAGAATGACCTGGCATATGATGCGACGGAGTGTATGTTCCGGCGGGAGCTTTACAGTACCGGAAAATCACGTGCTTTTATCAACGATTCACCTGTTTCGCTTTCCATTGTTAAAGAATTAGGTAATCGATTGATTGACGTACATTCGCAACATCAGAATTTATTGCTTGCAGATACGCATTTTCAACTGAATGTGGTTGATCTGATAGCGCATACCGGAGAAAAGTTGACTGAATACCGCAGTGAATATACTGAATACCTTGCATTATGTGATGCATTGGATGAGTTGAAGAATAGGGCTTTAAATACGAGAAACGAAGAGGATTACATACGTTTTCAGTATGAAGAGCTCTCTGAGGCGAAACTGCGGGTTGGCGAACAGGAGGAGTTGGAACAGGAATTAGATACCTTATCCCATACCGAAGAGATAAAGACGGCTCTGTATAAAGTAACAGAGTTACTCAAGGGGGAAGGAACTTCTGTTGTTTCTTCTTTACGGGATGCGTTAGCGGCCATAGAACAATTATCGGCTTATTTTCCGAAAGCAAACGAATATGTTGACAGACTTCGTAACTCTTACCTTGATATCAGCGATCTGGCATCGGAAACAGATGTTCTCAAAGATGATATTGAATTTAATCCGGAACGCCTGGAATGGGTGAATAACCGGATCAATATGATTTATTCGTTGCAGCAAAAGCATAAAATTTCTTCTGTTGAAGGGCTGATCGCGAAGCGGGATGACTTTGGTATGCAACTTAATGCAATTGAATCATTTGACGAAGAATTGGAATCTTTGTCTAAAAGACGGCAGGAATCATATCTGTTATTAACAGAGCAAGCGGCCGGAATAACCGAACTGAGAAAAAAAGCGGCCGGTGTGATTGAGAAACAAATTATTGAGCGCATGGTGCTACTTGGAATGCCTAATACGCGTTTCCACTTGTTGATCACACCTAAAAATAAACCTTCGTTCGACGGAATGGATGAGGTCTCTTTTTTGTTTTCCGCCAATAAGAATGAACAATTGAAACCGGTGGCGCAAACAGCTTCCGGAGGTGAAATATCACGTCTTATGCTGTGTGTAAAAGCAATGATTGCCGGATATGCAGCTCTCCCTTCCATTATTTTTGATGAGATAGATACGGGAATATCCGGAGAGATCGCCGATAAAATGGCTGATATCATGCAGGATTTGGGTCGGAAGATGCAGGTTATTACGATTACGCATCTGCCGCAGATAGCCGCTAAGGGTAAAGCTCATTACTTCGTTTACAAGGAGGATACTCCGGAACATACTTATACGCGTATACGCCGTCTTGATGATAAAGAACGTGTAGACGAAATAGCCCGTATGCTGAGCGGCGCTAAGATGACTCAGGCTGCTGTCGATAATGCTCTGGCTTTGTTAGGATTATGAAATGATTTTTTACAGTATAAAAAATCGTATTCTTTAAAAATTAAGGATGCGATTTTTTTATATTATGTAGAGGCTAATTTAAAATGTTATATTCGTTTTTCGTGATAAAATTAAAGAGCGGCCCCCTTATGTTATCAGGCAGGCCGCTCTCTCTTGATTATCCTTGAAAATTGTTTATAATCAGGATGTNNGCTTTATCGGATAATAACCTTATATCGTTTATTATCAATGACAACGATATAGATACCGCGGTTCATGGTGATTATGTTGTCTCCTTCGAGCATTTCCATGCGTTTGTATAGCGATCCGCTCATGGTGTAGATAAATGCGGTACGCCTGGCATCGGAGCGGATATGCAATGTGTTTTTGTATGTCCATGCGGAGAGGCCGCCGACCGGTTCTTCTGCTGTGATCTCACTGGCCGGTTCGGGCCCGAAGGTAATGGTCCATGGTTCCAAAACCTTGTACAGCGTATAGCCGTATGTCCCGTCATTGAGGTCTTTACCGGTGATTTCTTCGATCTTTCCGGAATAGAATCCCTTTGCTGTGACTTTGAGCGGCGTTCCGTCTGTGTAGGACGCCGTGAATGAAAAGTCGCTGTTTCCTTTCACATAGTGTTTACCTGCTCCCGGGTTTGTCGTGACTCCTGTCGCACTTGATATATCGACGTATCGCTGTATTTCGGGGTTCGTGTAGGTTATGAAGAAGAACTGTTTTTCCCAGCATCCGTTGGGTTCGCGTAGCCAGATGCTGACCCCGTCGTAGACACTGAGTTTTTCCATGGGCGAAAGTGGTGCGTACGCATTGACCCATGCGTGTCCGTTGATGCTTCTCATCAGGTTGGGTGATCCCCCTGCAATGCCGAAGTCGACGGTATTGTCAGCCTTGACGACGGGCCTTACGAATATATTATTGTAAGAGGGATGGTTGTAGAGGCTCACCCACTCGGAGATACTACTACCTCCTCCTGCAATTACGGCTTCGAGCGCCCCGGTCATTCCGGTTCGTTCCGCAGGTATCTCAGCCAGTGAGAACCTGATGGTATAGGTTGTCTGTCCCTTCGGCAGTATAAATGATTCCGGCAGGGGATTGCCGTCCGTTCCGAGAACGAGTTCTCTTGTGAGCGCCCCGAGGTAGTTGATGGTGAAAGTCCTGTCCGCATGCGGGTCTGGATGATCGGCTGTCATGGTGAAGGACATGTCGCATCCTGCATACCATGTGTCTTTCCCTGTGTTGTCGTACTCGGGTTTCCATTCGGGTTTGACCGGGTAATTGCCCGGATCGGACGGGTCTCCCTGATCTTCTTTTTCGGGCCATTTGTGTCCCAGCGTCACCGTAATATTGTGTTCGTTGTAATCAGGTACTCCGTCTTCGTTCCTGTCGTAAGCCCATACGAGGTATAAATTGATATCTGTCTCGGCAACGGGTATTATATCACCCGGCAGAACCATATCCGCGGGTTTCTGGTGTGCATCTTCGACAAATTCCCAGTTGTTGGACCGGCTCCATCCTGCGAATATGAGTTGTTCTGCCGGATTCCTGCAAAGTCCTCCGGTGTTCCCACTGATGGTTGCGGTCGTATTTTTGGTATGCATGATCGGGTTGGGTGAAGGTAGCGATCCTGTACAGAAGTTGTCGGGATAAGTGCCGTTCTGGTGGTAGGTGAGCTTCACTTGCAGGTAGTCGGGAACGTTGTCCGGCGTTCCGCCNNTATCTTTTGCCCAAACGGCATAAAGTGTTGTATCGGAAGAGATCGTAAAGATGTCCCCTGCCTGTGTGAGGTCTGCGGGTATGGCTGCTTCCGTCTGTATGAGAGTCCGGGCGGCATATGACCACCCGATGAAACAGGCATTGGTCTTTTCAAGTATGCCTGTATTTCCCAGTATGGTGACCGTATTGCCGCTGTTGTAGAAGTTGATATCTGTCGGTACAACTCCTCCGGAATGTCCGTTCCCGTCGTAGATGACTTCAAACTGCAGGTANNTTCCGCCGGGCCCTGTTTTGTCTTCCGCCCAAACGGCATAAAGTATGGTATCCGAGACGATCTCAAACGAATTCGCGGGTTGAATCAGGTCTGCGGGAATGGCGGATACGGTAGAAGCCGGTGTCGTCTGGTTCGTAAACGACCATCCGATAAAAGTGGCGTCGGTGAGCGTCAACTGCGGCATTTCTTCGTTGGCTTTGACGTTGACGCTGTCGAGGCTGTTGTAGTGGTTCGCGTCTACCGGAACGTTGCCTGTCGCCGCCAGTGTCTTATCGTAGGTAACTTCAAACTGCAGGTAGTCGGGAATACTGTCAGGTATTCCGCCGGGCCCTGTTTCATCTTCCGCCCAAACGGCATAAAGTATGGTATCCGAGACGATCTCAAATGAATTCGCGGGTTGAATCAGGTCTGCGGGAATGGCGGATACGGTAGAAACCGGTGTCGTCTGGTTTGTAAACGACCATCCGATAAAAGTGGCGTCGGTGAGCGTCAACTGCGGCGTTTCTTCGTTGGCTTTGACGTTGACGCTGTCGAGGCTGTTGTAGCGGTTTCCGTCTACCGGAACGTTGCCTGTCGCCGCCAGTGTCTTATCGTAGGTGACTTCAAACTGCAGGTAGTCGGGAATGCTGTCGGGTATTCCGCCGGACCCTGTTTTGTCGATTGCCCATACGGCATACAAGGTCGTATCCGTCTGAAGGATTTCAAACGAGTCGCCCGGTCGTATCAGGTCGGAAGGGATATTCGGAAGCGATTTCACCGTATCGGTCTGGTTCATGAACGACCACCCGATGAACGTGGCATCAGTAAGGGCCATACTGCCTTCATTGCCTTTGACTTCTACACTGTCGTTGGGATTATAAAAGTTGTTATCTGCCGGTTCGGTCCCTGAAACGGCCAACGTCTTGTTATAAAAAACCTCTTTTTGGAGGTAATCGGGCACACTATCCGGTCCTCCTGTTGCTCCGCGCTTATCTTCCGCCCAAACGGCATAGAAAGTCGTATCCGAAACCAAGTTGGGGAATACGCTGTCGGGCTGCATCAGGTTGGCAGGCACTCCTGCTGCCAATGTCACGATGCCCGGAGCGGGAGTGGCGAATGTCCATCCGATAAACGTCGCATCGGTCCGTGACATGTCTCCGGCCGGCCGGATCCGTACTCCGTTCCCGGTTAGGTAATACAGGTTGTCGTTCGGCACCGTTCCGCCATCGGAGGCGTTGCCGTCATATGTTGTCCGGTAAAAGACAATCCCGGTTTTCAGGCTGTTGTCTGTTGTGTCGCATTCGGATTGTACCGAAAGATTGGTGCCATTATCGTTGACACGTATGGCCAGGCTGTCAAACGGCATATAATTACCGGCTGTATTGACCGTAATGGTTACAGTCGTCGTATCGTCGGCATCGGCGCCGGTAGCAGAAGTGCCGGAGGCTATATGTGTCGAATAGGATTTGTCGTACAGGGAAGCGTAAACCGGTGCGTTAAGCGGAGCTTCCCCTTTATTGACGATTTTTACGGAAACCGTTAACACATCGGCCGACGGATTATAGGTATAATAGATTGAATCCGGAACCGGGTTTGGGGTTAAGAAGAGCGATTCGCCGTTCTGACTGATCGTGGTACCCTGGGCCATAATCGCATTGTATGGAGTGTTTCCGTTACCTAACCGGATGGCCGGATTGACCTGGTACCTGGGAATTGTCAGGTTTTCATTTGTATTTACTATATTGTAACAATATTGGTTCCATACCTTGCGCGCCGGAGCCCAAGAGTCATCGCCGGATTTAAAAATACGGATCGGTGAGGTGGAACCGGTATTCGTAGTAGTTCCTGTTACTATAATTTCAGCATCTCCGTCACCGTTAATATCGGCAATAACAGGATATTCCCTTACCGTTCCTGAAAATACATGCCCAAATGTATTTTTTGCAACTGCCGATGTTCCGCTACCATCTATAATATGTAACTCTTTCTCATCGCGGTATACAATTTCGGTCACCCCATCCTGATTGAAGTCAAACAGGGTTGTTCCGGTAGCTCCCGAGGTGTCGGAGTGATCAAATATCCACTTTTCCGCGATCCTATCGCCCTGGGGTTTCGTGCCATCATAATGCAATGCATACATTTTTGCCTGACCGGTATTGAATATAATTTCAGGAGTCGGTGTGTCGTCAATATTGCCAATCATAGGGGTGCTATGATTAATGGCGCCAACATTATTAGCCTGATAACTCCCTACAAGAATCGATTTATTGTCCGGCTGTGGCTTCCATACAATAACGGTAACTCCATTTG
>DOZP01000080.1:28430-42812 GCA_003517945.1 Porphyromonadaceae bacterium
TAAATTCGGCAGTAGGCAATTGCCAGCCTGTTTTCAACGACATTGTTTCTCCGGCAATATCTACATCGTATATCTGGGTTCCCGCCAATAGTTCCAATTTACCGTCCCCGTCGATATCAACGGCAAATGTGGAGTAGATAGTTATAACATAGATATAACCTCCCTGATTATCTGTTCCTTTACATATCTGTTTACCATCAATAATTGAGTAGATGGTGGCGCCTGCATATACTTCCGGAATGCCGTCATTATTAAAGTCGGCGACACCTACATTTGCAATTTTATAGGTCTCATTTGTTTTAAATTGAGTATCCGATTTCCATAACAGGTCTCCGTTGATATCATGGGCGTACATGTATCCGTCGTCTCCGGGAACCAGAATGTATTCTTGTCCGTTATACCGTGCAATAGCGCAAGAACCTCTGTTATTGGTGTTTACCGGGAGTTCAAATTTATTTTTCAGCACCAAAGGACTCTGATTGGGAAGTTTACTTCCGTCATAATTAAATATAATTATCCCCTTATTTTCATAATCACTTGTGCGGTTCGTTTGAGCAATAATTTCGATCGTTTCATCCGCATCAAGGTCTCCCACCAATAAGTTACCATAGAGACTAACCGAATCCGTACTCATCGGCGTTACTTCCTTTATGCTCCAATTCGTTTGCGGCGGTAAGACATAGCATTCGGAGTAAACCATGTTATCCGGTATATCGGCAACCATAATCTTTACGGTTGCTACCGCAGAAGTAGCGCCGTTACATTCAATTGTGTACGTCAGTTGGTCTTCTCCGGTATAACCGGTGCCGGATGTGTAAACTATTACCGAATCACCATCTGCATATGCAGTTCCATAAGAGGGAGGAGTTGCAAGGGTAATGATTGGTGATGCACATGTATATGAATCATTATCCAACACGTGAACAGGCATAGGGATCTCACTGATAACCGATGCGGTATCGTTGACGGCAGTTGTCTGTGCCGCCATTTTCTGAATAGAAAAAGTGTATAATATATACACAATGAGTAAAATGAGTGGCTTTTGTTTCATCTGTTTTTTTATTTAAATATGATCTGTAAATAAATTATATAAAAAATACGATACGTACAAAATAAACTATTTTATATGACAAATGCAAATATTTTTCGAATCTTGTTTGATTTTTAACTAAAAAAAAACACAAGAAGAGTTTTCGACTCCTCTGAATATTACTTTCTTTGAAATGACTAAACTAAAAAAAGGATGTATCAGATAGATTTAACGGAAACGCAATGGCAGTTTATAAAGAAAAAAAATGAATATCCAAGAACGGAAACGAAAATATGATTTACGAGAGATATGGAACGCTCTGTTTTATATAGTAAAAACAGGCTGTCAATAGCGGATGCTTCCCTGTAATTTCCCAAGTGTCAATAGGTTTATTATTCTACCGTAGGTGGGCTGATTGGGGTGGGTTTGATATTATTGAGTAAATTACGAGAGGTAGGTAAGAATGGGTTTTACCAGTCTTTTAGTAGTGTTTTACCGTATAACATTTTAATAGGGGACACTTGAAATAAAAAAGACATCCCGAAAAGCCTTATTAATAAACAACTTTAGCGAGATGCCTAATTATTACAATAAATAATATAAATTAGCCCCTACAATTAAGCGTATTTTCAGTCTCTGTATTCGTATAGGTTTTTACCTACACGCATTGTTTTCCCGGAACGTGTGATTTCACATCCGTGAGGTAATTTTTCAACCGGTTTACCATAAATATTGAGAAAATACAAAGCCGGATTTATTACATATTTAGTCGTAAGGGGAGTTTCTAAATAACCAAGCACATTACATGCATATCCTGTGTTTTCTTCATCGCACAGTTCGAGCCTATGTTCACCCTCATCATTGATAATAATATGCGAATCATAATACGTGTAACTTGTGTAATAGGGGCCTTCCGGCGGCGCACCGATCGTGGCGCTTTTCAACCGTTCGCCCTCATAAAAATATTCAACATCATAAAGTAAGACGCCGTCTTGAGTCGCCGTGATTTTTTTCGCACGGACAGCTCCCAATATATTATCCGGTTCAATATGGTATTGGATACCGTTTAATGTACAGAAAATACCGTCGGTTCTGTAAGCAACACCGGCTGTACATGTCAGATCTTCTCCTTCATATAAATAAAATTCCCTGACTTTCAGGTTGTCATGAGACATCATTATCCGCGCTGTTCCTGTTTCGTGTTTGGAAACAGGCGATATGGGATAATTGTTTACTCTTATCGATTCTTTTTCACAAGCGATCACAGAAAAACACATCAAAGCCATAATCAGGCTTTTAGCTAAAAAAAAATTCACTTTCTTCATATTTTTTAAACAATAGTTATTCAATTTCAAAGGGCAAAATAATGAATTATAATTGATATATCAAAGCATTTTAACAATTTTAATGTTGATGTTTTTAACAAAAAGAGGGGGTGATTGTTGTCACGGCAGGCGAAAATACGGAGACTCAGAACGGATAGCCGACAGCAAAATGCCAGGCAAAATTATTTTTAAAGTTGGGATCGGAGATCGCCCATTTTTTTGAACCTGTTTCCTGCGGATTATACGCTTTGAAGCCGGAGTCGAGGCGGACCAGAAAATAATCGAAATCAAGGCGCAGCCCTAACCCATAGGAAACGGCAATCTCTTTGTGAAAGCGCCTGAAGTCAAAATTTCCGTTTTTCTGATATTCATAATTACGTATTGTCCAGATATTGCCTGCGTCGATATAGCATGCAAGTTCAAATTTCCAGAATAGTTTGCTCCTGTACTCTATGTTTGCATCTAAGCGGATATCACCTGCCTGGTGGATAAAGGTGGTCGTATCCGTTTTCTGCATACTTCCGGGGCCAAGCGTACGCACGCTCCATCCGCGATTGCTGTTGGCTCCTCCTGCATAATAACGTCGTTCAAACGGAAGTTCACTCGTATTGCCAAACGGATAAGCGACTCCTAACCCGATATGGAATGCTACCGAATTACGTTTGTCAATGGTAAAACTGCGTGCGAAATCAATATCTCCTTTTATAAACTCCGAATAATTGATACCAAACAGTTTATAGAAACCCTTCTCATCTTTTGGGGCATTGAATATATTTGACATGGCGTACATCAGGTTGCCGGCGGATTCTACAGCTACACGGAAAGAGTATGTGTTTTTACGTCTTTCCATCGGATCATAATTATTGAATGAATATACATATCCCATGCTTACGACAAATTGGTCCGTATAATTATAGAGTGCAGTCGTTTCGGGAAGGCTATTGATGAAATCTTCGTTTTTTTTAGGGAGAAAAACATAGTTTATATCTAATAGTTTAAACGTATGGCGCGCCAATGTGTTGATACGGTTCTGCCAGTGGTAGATCCAACCCCCGGAAAGGATGGAACGATGATATTCCGGTCGCCTCATTTCATCGTAGCTCATCTTGAACTCTGTCGTCGCACGGATTTTATGTCTGAAGTCGTAGCTGACAAAGGGAAACAGGAAATGGGGAAAATGGAGCGAGGTCTCTCCGGCAAATTCCCAGTAATTGCCTTTTTGTTCGGTTGAGGAAAGAAATTCATATCCTCCGCGGATTTTTGCGGAAAATAATTCCGAACCTTTGAACAGATTCCGGTGCTGGTAGGTCATAGACGAAGCGGCGCCAAAGTCTCCGGCAGAGTTTGTCCCTTCCACGTCGAAGCGTACACCCTGTTTTTTTTCCGGCGCGGTCAATATCGTACAATTAAGTTTCATTGTGTCGGACTCTTCAAACTCTTCGAATTTTATACTCATGTACCGGAGCACTTTTAAAGACGAATAGGATGCGTATGTCTGTTCGACATTTCGTTCATTATATAAGGTTCCGGGTATCAGGTAACAGCTTTGTTGCAATACATTCGGACGAATGCTGAGACTTTCTTTTCCATAGTATATCTTTACGCCACGCGATGTAGCGGAGTCCGTAACGATATACTCATCACCGGTTGCATCCGGACTCAGTGGGTCGTAATCCGTCAGGATCTTTATCCGGTTAATATAGTATTGCCGGTGTCGGCGTTGGCTTGTTTCGCCGCTTTGCGTAGTATATTCGTTTGGTTTGATGTACATATCCAGGTCGACATAGTGGCGAAGAGAAGAACTATCCGCCCGGTATCCGATGTAGTCGCGGTTAAATGCGTAATATCCGCGACGGCGCAGAAGTGTAGTCAGCCGTTGGCGTTCTTTGTCAAGTACGACACGGTCGAACAGCATATCTTCCTTTATAAAAGAATTGTACTCTTTGGGGACGGAACGGAATATAGATTGTAAAAAAGAATAGCGTGGCGCTTCAAGGTGTATGATACTATCTATGGTAGGGTCGTCAACCCGTGAATCGTAGGTGTTTATCCGGTATGGTTCACCGGCTTTTACCGAATATTTTAAAACGGCTTTTTTACTTTTTACCGTATCAGTCAACGCATTTACCCGCGCATTGGTATAACCGTGATTGAACATGTAACGTTCCAGTTGTGTAACGGATTGTTCCGTAAGCGTTGTGTCCAATAATACCGGGGGTTCACCCATTCGCCGTAATTGTTTGTTCAGCCATTTCTTCTCATTACTTCCCGACCAGTTGTATACATATAACGGCCACTTGAATAATCCGAAAATTTTATAATTGGGGTGTTGTTGCAGGTATGATTTCATATCCGCAGGTTTGACATCCGGCGTATCCGTCACGATTTTCACCTTGTCCAACAGGTATTGTCCTTCACCAACATACTTTGTGGTACTGCATGATATAAGCCCTATCATACAACATAAACCAATAATATATCTGGATGTGCCGGATCTCATAATACCAATTTTCGGCACAAATGTAGTTGAAATAAATTATTTACAGTACATTTGATATTCCAAAACGATAAAATTTATGTTGAGTAAGGCAAAAATTAAGGAAATACGTTCGCTGGAAATAAAAAAAATCCGTGATGAGCTGGGCCTTTTTGTGGCAGAAGGAAATAAACTGGTTGCAGATATGTTGCATGTCTTTAAGTGTGAGTATATAATTGCGCATGCGTCGTGGATGGCGACGCAGGGGGATATACCTGCTGATGAACTGATACTTGCTGAAAAAGGGGATATGCGTAAAGTGAGTTTTCTGAAGTCACCTCAGGATGTTGTGGCGGTATTCAGAAAGCCTTCTTATTTTTTGGATGACGCGAATCCGGGGTCCCAGCTTGTTTTAGCGCTTGACTGCATACAGGATCCGGGGAATCTGGGGACAATCGTAAGGCTTGCCGACTGGTTCGGTATCGGGCATGTCGTATGTAGCGAAGATACGGCGGATATCTATAATCCTAAAACCGTACAGGCGACGATGGGAGCCCTGGCGCATGTAAAAGTTCATTATACCGGCTTGAAAGATTATATCGACCGGTATGAAAACAGTCCTGTCTACGGGACTTTTTTAAATGGAAAAAATATATATACGGAGCAGCTTGCATCTTATGGTATCATTGTGATGGGGAACGAGGGAAATGGGATTCGTCCGGAAATAGCTTCTATAGTAAAAGAAAGGCTATACATTCCGTCTTACCCTCCTTCACGGGAAACGACGGAATCTCTGAATGTCGCCATGGCTACAGCAATTGTTTGTGCAGAATTCCGGCGTGTTATTTCAGGATATTAAATTTTTATTTTCAGATAGATAAAATCGTGTGTCCTCTAATAAAGGGTCGCACCTGATATTTCTGTGACAATGTATTAATTGTTAATTTAAAGCATAGTAATTTACACATTTATACACTTCGACTCAATGAAATTTTACCGATATATCCAACTTCCCTCCCAATCCAATTTCTATAATCTTCCTAAGCGTAGAGAACCGAACCTCATTCATATTGTTCTCGAGCCTTGAAATATAGGCTTTTGAAGTTCCGATTTTTTTTGCAAGTTGCTCTTGTGTCAATCCACATTCTTTCCGGGCCTGTTTTATAAGGACGCTCAATATAAAATCATCGCAACCTTTTTCAAATTCATCTCGTTCGGCTGTCCCAATATCACCATAATATCGGGTAATAGCTTCATCTGCCGTCGTTAAATTCTTGTTCCGTTTCATAATCTTTCTTTATTTTAAGTGCTAATTCAATCTCTTTTGCCGGTGTTTTTTACGACTTTTTTTAAACCCATTAATCACAATAACAAGCCGTCCTTTGTCGAAAAAACAAAATATACGAATGGCGTCATTACCAACATGAACGCGCATTTCATATAATCCTTCAGTCTCTTCAATATGTTTCAGGTAAATCTCCGGCACACGCTCAATTCGCTCAATCAAACGTATCGTCCAAAAAAACTTCAATCTCACTTTTTCCGATTGTTCATCAATGAAGTTCAAACAATAATCCTTATAAAATACTACTTTCCTATACATAAATACGACGCAAAAATAATCAAATGTTGTAATATATGAAAACTTTTTCCATCAAAAATCAATTCACAGTCCAACGCATTAGTAATTTTAGCAATAAGGTCAACACCCGTAAAATGTTTCACTTCCAGAGATTTTGTATCTTTAGGCATACAATTTTTCGTTATGTCAAATACAAGCAGGCTGCTTTATGAAGACTGTAAGCGAATGATCCGATTAGCTGAAGAACTCCGGGAATGGCGGCATAAAATGGAAAAAGAGGATGTGTACTTTTGACACACCCCCTCTTTTGTTAAATGATTATGGACTTTTCCGCTAAAAGAATGATTTACTATCCATTCATGGATGCCAGAAATTCCATATTATCAACTGTATTTTCAAGTCTTTTTTTGACGAATTCCATTGCTTCAATTGAATTCATATCCGAAAGGTATTTACGTAATACCCACATACGGTTGATGGTTGCTTCGTCTTGTAACAGATCGTCTCTTCGCGTACTTGATGCGATGATATCGACCGCCGGATAAATACGTTTATTGGATAACTTCCGGTCAAGTTGTAATTCCATGTTACCTGTTCCTTTAAATTCTTCAAAAATCACATCATCCATTTTGGAACCTGTTTCCGTTAAAGCGGTTGCCAATATGGTCAGGCTACCTCCGTTCTCTATGTTACGCGCCGCGCCGAAGAATCGTTTGGGCTTTTGTAATGCATTGGCGTCAACACCGCCTGAGAGAACTTTTCCGGAAGCAGGCTGGACTGTGTTGTAAGCCCGCGCAAGACGCGTAATGGAATCCAGCAGGATGACCACATCATGTCCGCATTCAACCATACGTTTCGCTTTGTTAAGGACAATATCCGCTATTTTTACATGACGTTCGGCAGGCTCGTCGAATGTAGAGGCGATTACTTCGGCGTCTACGCTTCTGGCCATATCGGTAACTTCTTCCGGTCGTTCGTCAATCAGTAAAACAATCATATATACTTCCGGATGATTTTTGGCAATAGCATTGGCTATATCTTTGAGTAACATTGTTTTACCTGTTTTAGGTTGGGCTACAATGAGGCCGCGCTGACCTTTTCCGATAGGAGAGAACAGGTCTACTACACGAACCGCCATCTGATCATAGACCTTGTTTGATCTCTGTTCCGTAAGCCTGAATTTTTCATCCGGGAAAAGGGGCGTAAGGTGATCGAAAGGTATACGGTCACGTACATCCTCCGGGGCGCAGCCGTTTATTTTATCCACTTTTACCAATGGAAAATATTTTTCACCTTCTTTTGGTGGCCGGATGGGGCCTTCCACAAGGTCTCCCGTTTTGAGCCCGAACAGTTTTACCTGCGACTGTGATACATAGATATCATCCGGCGATGACAGGTAATTATAATCGGAAGAACGTAAGAATCCATATCCGTCCTGAATGATTTCCAACACACCGGAACCATTCAGTATCCCGTCAAAATCAAATGTCTTTTCTGTTTCTACCTGCATAGGAGGTAGTTGACGCTGGTTTACGTTCTGATTATTATTATTGGTATGTTTGATTACCGCCGGACGGTTGCCGGGGTGGACCGGGTCATTGACGGCAGGTTGTTGTTTATTTTCCGTGACAGACGATATCGGGATAATCTGATCTAACATGGAGTTCGTATTATTGCTATGTCTGAAAATAATACGTTTATTACCTTGTTGTACCGGTGATTCCGGATTTTCCTGTACATCTTTATTTTTATTTATTTCCTTTTTTTCGGGTAACTTCTCACTCTCCGGAGTTATTTTAGGCGCAGATGTCTGTGTCGCCGGATTGATCTGTATCGGATCAATCTGAGCCGGAGTGAAAATGTCATGGATAACAGGAGGGGCAGTGGCAGTTATAACGTTTTTATTTTCTTTAGCAATATTTCCGAACTGGACTTTCTGGGGGTGGGGCTTTTGTTCATTGGGTACAACCGACACCTTTATTGTTTTTTCTTTTTTAGGTCTTCCTCTTTTAGCTTTCGGAGCTTCGTCTGTTGAGTCGGATTTTGTTTCGTTATCTCCCTGCTCTTTATTTTTAGGAGGACGTCCGCGGCGTGTTGTTTTCGAAGATGCTTCGGGGGAATTTTCTCTCGTCGGCTTTTCTTCGGCAATAGTTGCCTGTTTGTTTTTATGGTGGTTATTAACCCCCTTCTGAGCCATTTTTTCTTTTTTACGGGCTTCTTTTTCTTTTTCTTTTTCTACCTGAATACCTGCCCATGAAATCGCTTGTTCATCAAGAATTTTGTATACTAATTCTTCCTTTTGCAGGGATTTTGCTTTTTTGATACCTAATGAATCTGCAATGTCTTGTAATTCAGGCAATTGTTTCTCGTTTAATTCAAGAATGTTGTATTTTTGCATATTAAATGAATAAATAATAAAATTCCGGTTAGTAAGTATAAAATATAATCGTGGTACTATATGTGAATACACTATTCTACTAAAAGAAATACTGTTTTTTTAAATTTTTGGATTTTTTTGTCGAAATATATCCATGTACCCATGGGGATAAAGACACTACAAAGATATATATTCTTTTTAATAAATGCAATTTTTTGGAGAAAAATTTATGACAAGCGCTGTTTTTGTTTGACTGTCAATGCGGAACCGGTTATCTGTTCGTTTACCAATAATCCATATAATCTCCTGATTACTACATAGAATCCATGTTTCTTCTTTTTCCGGAAGACTTATTTTGTGGTTTGAAAAATAATCACTTAATTTTTGACGCCCTTTCATTCCGAATGGAATAAACCAGTCGCCGGGTTGCCATTTACGCAGTGTAAGAGGAAATATTATTTTGTCGTAGTCAAATGTTGCGATAAACGGGGATCTGTCTATCCTGAACGAATCGTTGACCGCGACGGTTTTAGCCGACAAAGAGATGGGTAAGTGTTGCCAGTCTGTAGTTTCGTTTATCTGATATTTTTCCGTTATTTTATGATCGGATCTGAAAATAATCAATTCGTCGCGGTCTTTCAGCAGTTTGTATTCCGATTCCGCCGCATGGAATATTTTTCCCGTTTCGCCTGTCAGAGCGCGAAATATATCTTTTGATATGCTCCGTGAGAATCCGTAATCTTTCAATAACTCATATAGGATTGTTTGAGGAGCCGGTTGTTGCATCAGCTTTTCGATTGACAGATGGATACGGCCGTTGTCGCGTAGTTCCGTCAGTAATACTTTGGCTTGCCGGATGGTTTGTGAATAAATATATTCCGCATCCGCCAGGTTTTCGGAGGTTCTGGCAAGCGCTTGACGAACGGAGGGATTAACCTGTTCCATCAACGGGAGCAATCGTAAACGTATAAAATTGCGGGTATATTCGTCGGACAAATTGGAACTATCCGTCATATATTCTATATGTTGTTCTTCCAGGTATTGTATAATTTCTTTCCGGTTTACGCAGCGTAAAGGACGGATGATGGTTCCGTTTTTAGGGCGTATTCCGCAAAGTCCGCGTATTCCGGTTCCCCGCATCATGTTGAGAAGCATCGTTTCGATGCTGTCGTCCTCATGATGCGCTACTGCAATAGCCTGTGCGTCGTATTTTGTTCGTATCGTTTCAAACCATCCATAACGTAGTTCGCGTGCCGCCATTTCGATGGAGATCTGTTTTTGTGCGGCGTGCAACGGAGTATTGAAATCAACCTTCTCAAAAGGTATTTTGTATTTCTCTGCGAACAGGCGGCAAAATTTTTCGTCCCGGTCCGACTCCGTACCGCGAAGATGGAAGTTGCAATGAGCGGCGATGCATTTATATCCTAACCGGTATAACAGATACAATAATAAGACGGAATCACCTCCTCCGCTGAATCCAATAATTACAGGATTGTCAAAAGTCAGCAGGTGATTCGTCTCAATATATGTTTGAACCTTGCGTATCAACGCTTTATTCCGGGTAATTATTTTTCGATAGCGTTTGCTAATTCCGGGTCAATCATGACGCGTCCGCAATATTCACAAACGATAATTTTTTTGTGCAGTTTTATATCTAATTGTTTCTGTGGCGGAATTTTGTTAAAGCAACCGCCGCATGCATCCCGTTCGATATTTACGATAGCCAAACCATTACGGGCTCCTTTGCGTATCCGTTTGAATGCATTTAAAAGGCGCGGTTCGATTTTTTCTTCGATTGATTTAGCTTTCTCACGTAATTTTTCTTCTTCCTGACGTGTTTCGGCAATGATTTCCTGAAGTTCTTTTTTCTTTTGTTCGAGGTCTATTTTACGCCCTTCCAGCATTTCTTTGCTTCCTGCAATACTTTCTTTCTTCTGTTTGATGGTCGCATTGAACTCTTTTATTTTCTTTTCTGAAAATTCAACTTCAAGCTCCTGAAATTCAACCTCTTTTGATAGATTATCAAACTCGCGGTTGTTACGCACCTGATCTAACTGGCTCTTATATTTCTCAGTCAGCAGCTTGGATTCGGATATTTTGTTTTTCTGAGCCGTTACATTGTCTTCAAATTCCTGTATTTCCGCTTGGTATTTTTCCAGACGGGTTTTAAGACCGGCTATTTCATCTTCGAGATCCTGTACTTCTAAAGGAAGCTCGCCGCGTAATGTTTTTATTTTGTCAATATCGGAAACTACCGATTGCAGTTTATACAACATGTATAACTTTTCCTCAACAGTAAAGTCTTTCGCATCTTTATTTTTCAATGATGATGCATCCACAACTATTTCTTCTGCGGGCGCAACTTCTTTTGTTTCTTTTTTGTCGGCGACAGTTTTTCTGGAAGTGATTTTTTTTGCCATTTCCGTTTCTGCTCCTTCATTTTTAATCGTTGCTTTTACAGTCTCATTATCTGCTTTGGCTTCAGTCTTTTTTGCCATGCTTATAAGTATTTAATAGGGTTTGAATTTGCTATTGAATTTTGCACCGCAAAGGTAGGAAATTTTTTTGATATAATGTGATAGAATATGTCTTTTGTGCAAATCTCACTTTCATAATGGCCTATTACAGCGAGTAAAAGGTGATTTTCCACATCATAAAAATCGTTATATTTGGCCTCTCCGGTGATGAAGATATCGGCACCTGATGTAATTGCTTCGTTTATAAGAAATGCCCCATTGCCGCCGCATATGGAAACCGTTCGTAACTTACGTCCGGTCAGTGAGGAATGTTTAAGACATTCCACGTTCAACACATCTTTTATCCGTTGCAAAAAAATTAATTCGTCTTCCCATTCCGGCAGAATACCGATAATTCCGCTACCTGCCTGTTGCCATTCATTTTCCAGTTTATACAGATCAAATGCCGGCTCTTCATACGGATGTGCTGATAACAAGGCATGTATGACGGTTGATTTTTTGTACGCCGGAAAAACGGTTTCTATCCGTACTTCTTTTTCAATATGTATCCGGCCGATTTCTCCACGGTACGGGTTGCTGTTCGCGCCGGCTAAAAACGTACCATTTCCTTCCGCATTAAAACTGCATGAACTATAATTACCGATGTGTCCGGCTCCGGCTTTGAACAGTGCCCTCCGGAGTGTTTCTGCCGCATCTTCAGGAACAAATGTGACAATTTTCATCAGCTTTTGTTTCTGAGGACTTAGTATACGGATATCTTCGAGTCCGAACATTTCTGCCAGTTTGTAATTCACGCCTCCGGCTGCATTATCCATATTCGTATGGGCCGAATAGATAACCATATCATTTTTGCATGCTTTTATCATGCATCGTTCAATATAGTTTTTTCCGGTGAGGGATTTGAAAGGTTTGAATGCTAACGGATGGTGGGAGATGATCAGATTAAATCCCGCATTAATGGCTTCATCGACAATTTCTTCCGTCACATCAAGGCAAAGAAGCGCACCGGTAGCCTGTTGGTTTACATCACCAATCTGAATGCCTGCATTATCGAAATCTTCCTGAAGATTTAACGGTGCATGGCGTTCTATTTCTTTAATGATGTCTTTAATTCTCATATATTAATTCTCCGTATCTATCCGGATAGATAGTTCTTTCAGTTGTGCTTTATCAAGTACCGAAGGGGCATCCAGCATCACATCGCGTCCGGAATTGTTTTTCGGGAAAGCGATACAGTCGCGGATGGAGTCGAGGCCGGTAAATAATGACACCAATCTATCCAGGCCAAAAGCGATACCACCATGAGGAGGCGCTCCGTATTTGAATGCGTTCATCAAAAATCCGAATTGGGCCTGTGCCTGTTCTTCGGTAAAACCAAGCAGTCTGAACATACGGTTTTGTAGCTTGCTGTCATGGATACGGATAGAGCCGCCGCCGACTTCCACTCCGTTGATTACCATATCATAAGCATTCGCACGGACTTCACCCGGATTGCTTTCTAACAATGGAATATCTTCCGGTTTGGGTGAAGTGAACGGATGATGCATCGCATAATAACGTTGTGTTTCTTCGTCCCATTCCAGCAGGGGAAAATCTACAATCCACAAGCAGGCAAACGTATTTTTATTGCGTAATCCTAATTGGTTACCCATTTCAAGGCGCAATTCATTCAGTTGTTTGCGGGTCTTGTTGGCATTATCACCCGAGAGGATCAGGATCAGATCTCCGGGTCGGGCGTTAAATGCCGCCTTCATCTTCTGAAGTGTTTCCTGCGAATAAAATTTATCAACGCTCGATTTTACATTTCCGTCATCTTCCACACGTGCATATACAAGTCCTTTGGCGCCAATCTGCGGTCTTTTTACAAAGTCGGTCAGTGCGTCTAATTGTTTACGAGTGTAGGTTGCGGCTCCTTCCGCACATATTCCGCCGATGTACTCCGCGTTATCGAATACCGCAAAACCGGAACCTTTCATGATATCCATCAGTTCTATAAATTTCATTCCGAAACGGATATCGGGTTTATCGGAGCCGTAGTATTTCATCGCGTCATGCCAGGTCATACGTTGAAAGTTTTCGCTGAACGTCACATTACGTATTGTGTTGAAAAGGTGTTTGATCATTCCTTCAAATGTTTGTAACACATCCTCCTGTTCAACAAAAGCCATCTCGCAATCTATCTGAGTGAATTCGGGTTGACGGTCGGCCCGTAAATCTTCATCCCGGAAGCATTTTACGATCTGAAAGTAACGGTCAAAGCCCGAAACCATTAATAGTTGTTTTAATGTCTGCGGAGATTGGGGCAAGGCATAGAATTGTCCCGGATTCATACGGGAAGGTACGACAAAGTCACGCGCGCCTTCGGGTGTCGAATTGACGAGAACAGGGGTTTCAACCTCAAGAAAATCCGCTTCACTCAAATAGCGTCTTGTTTCGAATGCCATACGGTGTCTTATTTCCAGATTTTTACGTACCACATTTCGACGTAAATCCAGGTACCGGTATTTCATACGGATATCATCTCCTCCGTCACTTTCATCCTCAATTGTAAAAGGAGGGGTAAGGGATGTATTGAGTATATTTAATTCCGAAACGATCACTTCAATTTCGCCGGTCAAGATATGAGTATTTTTGCCGGAACGTTCTTTTACGGTTCCTTTCACCTGTATGACAAATTCACGTCCTAATTTACTTGCCTGTTCACAAAGCGAAGCATTTGATTCTTCATTAAAGACCAACTGGGTAATGCCGTAACGGTCGCGTATATCAATAAAGGTCATGCCTCCCATATTACGGATTTTTTGTATCCATCCTGCCAGTGTTACATTTTTCCCTTCATCTTTCAGACGTAATTCGCCACAAGTCCTCGTTCTATACATAAAAGTTTAATGTTTGTTTTGTAATCTGTTTAAAAAGTAGGCAAATGTAATTATATTTTGATAGATAGCAAAAAAGTATTTAATTAATTTATTTGGATATTTGAAAATAATATATACCTTTGCAACCGCTTTCGAAAATTATTCAGATCGCCACATTGGAAGGATGGGTGAGTGGCTGAAACCAACAGTTTGCTAAACTGTCGTACGGGTAACTGTACCGGGGGTTCGAATCCCCC
>DOZP01000240.1:0-2649 GCA_003517945.1 Porphyromonadaceae bacterium
ACCCTGAACTGGGACCTGTTTACAGGCCCTGCAGCCATGCGTCCGTTCAACAACATTTATCACCCCTGGAACTGGCGTGGCTGGTGGCCGTATGGTACGGGCGCTTTGGGCGATATGGCCTGTCATATCATGCACCCGGTATTTAAAGCGCTGAAACTCGGATACCCGACGAAAGTGCAAGGCTCGTCCACCTTATTATTAAACGACTGCGCTCCCCAGGCCCAGCATGTCAGACTGATATTCCCGGCACGTGACAACATGGCGAAAGTGGCTATGCCGGAAGTAGAAGTTCACTGGTACGACGGAGGCATGATGCCGGACCGCCCGGAAGGATTTCCGCAGGGAAAAGAATTAATGGGTGAAGGCGGCGGATTATGTATTTTCCACGGAACGAAAGATACATTAATTTGCGGATGTTACGGTCTGAATCCATGGTTAATGTCCGGGCGTAAACCGAATGCTCCGAAAGTAGTTCGTCGCGTTCCGGAAAACAAACACGAAATGGACTGGGTACGCGCTTGTAAAGAAAGTCCGGCAAACCGCGTGGAAACATCTTCTAACTTCTCCGAAGCAGGGCCATTCAACGAAATGGTGGTCATGGGAGTATTGGCCGTTCGCTTAAAAGACCTGCACAAAGAATTGTACTGGGATGGCCCGAACATGAAGTTTACAAATATCGGAGCAGATGAAACGATCCGAACGGTTATCAAAGACGGATTCACGATCCATGACGGACATCCTTCATTTGATAAAGACTATACAGATGCTGTTAACGCTCAGGAATTTGCAGCAGAGCTTATCAACCACAAATACCGTGACGGCTGGAAATTGCCTGCTATGCCTTAATTTCATTAACAAAAAATTCGTGTTAATTTGACATAAGCAACAGAACCATTCCCTTATGAAGATAATTTATATGCTTCATAAGGGAATATAATATTAAGCATTTAAATAGTTATGAAGAAGACAATTTTAGTAGTAAGTGCTGTCGGTATGATGGTATTTGCCTCTTGCGGCGGAGGAAAAAAAGCCGATAAAGCAGCAGAAGAACAGAAGGAAGCGCCTGTTGAAACAAAGGCGGAAGTAGTAGATCCTAAATTAGTAGCGGAAGGCCCATACGAAAAATTGATCGCGGCTACCGCTGAAAGTCCGGCGTATGTCCTGATCGACAAACCGCAGGTCAATCTGGAAGATTTTCCGAAAGATAAAGACGGTTATTATGTCATTTTCGACGGAAAAACATTCAACGGATGGAGAGGATACAACAAAGATTCGGTTCCGGGAAGATGGATCATTGAAGACGGAGCTTTAAAATTCAACGGCGCAGGTTTCGGCGAAGCTCAGGAAGCGGATGGCGGCGATATTATCTTCACGCATAAATTCAAAAACTTCGAATTGGCTTTTGACTGGAAAGTAGCGAAAGGGTCAAATTCAGGCGTATTTTTCCACGCGCAGGAAATAAAAGGAGAACCGATCTATATCTCTTCGCCCGAATACCAGATATTAGATAATGTAAATCACGAAGATGCCAAGCAGGGAAAAGACGGCAATCGCCAATCTGCCTCATTATACGACATGATTCCGGCTAAACCGCAAAATTCAAAACCGTTCGGCGAATGGAATACCGGTTCCATAACCGTATCCAAAGGTTCTGTTTTCCATAAACAAAACGGCCAAACAGTTGTTGAATACCACCTATGGACTCCTAAGTGGAACGAACTGATCAAAAACAGCAAATTCGCGCCGGGAGGAGATTTCCCACTGGCGTTTAAATTGTTGACGAACCTGGGAGGAGATAACAGAGAAGGATATATCGGATTCCAGGATCACAACGATGATGTATGGTTTAAAAATATCCGTGTCAGAATTATTGAATAAACAACGTTTTCGTTTTTATACTATTATAGTCCGAGGCCGGGAGCACTCCCCGCCTCGGATTTTTTAAACCCCGGGTCTCCACGGCAATTGAATCGGAAACCGGAAAGATAACGATATGTACCCTAAAATAAAATGAAATGCAGGAGCGTTCAATGACTACTTTTTCCCATACAATCCCCAATGGCTTGCGTATTATTCACCTACAAACAGATTCACCCGTAGCCTATTGCGGATTTGCCATAAACGCCGGAGCGCGCGACGAGAAACAGGATGAATACGGACTTGCGCATTTCGTTGAGCACATGCTCTTTAAAGGAACGGTCAAGCGTAAAGCATGGCACATCCTCAACCGTATGGAAAACGTCGGAGGCGACCTGAATGCCTACACGTCAAAAGAAGAAACATTTGTGTACTCCGTGTTTATGGAGAAAGATTTTGAAAGAGCCGCGGAATTATTATCCGACCTGGTTATTCATTCCCAATTTCCCGAAAACGAGCTAAACAAAGAACGGGATATCATTATCGACGAGATACTATCTTATGAAGACTCCCCGTCGGAACTCATATTCGATGACTTTGAAAACCTGCTCTTCGACGGCCATCCGTTAGGCCACCATATATTAGGGAACAAACGCTCATTGGCTTCTTTCAATTCGTCATCCGGACGTTCGTTCACAGAACGTTTTTATCATGCCGGCAACATGGTCTTCTTTTCCATGTCGAAATCAGACTTCGGATACATAAAAAAAATCACTGAAAAATATCTTTCGG
>DOZP01000240.1:2672-6402 GCA_003517945.1 Porphyromonadaceae bacterium
GTGCATACAAAGAAAAAGACCCATCTGTCGCACATCATAACAGGAGGACGAATATACGACATGTACAGTAAGAAAAAATATCCGCTTTTCCTGCTGAATAATATCCTTGGCGGGCCGGGCATGAACAGCCGGTTAAACGTCAGCCTGAGAGAAAAACACGGGTTGGTCTACAACGTGGAATCCAATATTACGACCTATACGGACACAGGCGTATTCTCCGTCTACCTGGGTACGGACCGGAAAAACAGGGATCGTGCGATAAACCTCGTCGAGAAAGAATTAGCCGCCTTGCGCACTAAAAAACTGACCAATATACAATTAGCCGCAGCCAAAAAACAGGCGATCGGGCAACTCGGAGTGGCAAGCGATAACAAAGAAAGCGTATTTTTAGGACTGGGCAAATCCTTTCTCCATCACAACAGCTATGAAATGCTACCGGACATATTCCGTAAAATCGACGGCATTACATCAGAACAACTATTGGAAACGGCCAACGACATCCTGCACCCCGAAAAACAATTCACGCTTATTTATGAGTAAAAAGGCCGTTGTACATTACCGGTCAGACATTCGTCAATTCGTTGATAAAACGTTCTTCCGCCGACAAAATCCATTCTTTAAACGTGACATGATCAAAGTCGCGCTTTTCGCGGATATACTCCAACAACCGGCTTAGGTCAAAATCTTCACCGATAATCCCTCCGTTAATAGACGCCGCGTCTTTTGCATTGATTTCCTGTTCCATGTGGGCCGGTATCAGCATCACCGGCTTATTCATATACAACGCTTCACAGACCGATTCAAAGCCTGCGGTTGTTATGTAACCGCTGCAATGCTCCATATAATGCAAAAATTGCTCGTCGTTTATCCGATGGAACGTCAATGTATCGTCGACCGCCCATTCCTCCGGCGCGTCTTTCTTATCCCAGAAAAAATGCAATTTGACATCAGGATGTTCTTCGTGCCATTTACGCACCTCTGCCGCATATCCCTGATTCAGCATATAACCAAGAATATAACCTCCTCCGGACGGTTTCAGATCCAGCACTTCTTTCCGTAGTAACGGAGGCATCACCACTATTTTTTCATGCGGACAATCCTTCATCTGATAAAACGATAAAGCCAAAAGTTTTGTCGCACTGATCCCGCTCAGTAATGTATGAAGCCTCATGATCATCATATTCTGGGAATCATCTTTTCCAAAATGATAATCCGGATGCTTCAGCAAATATTGATGACCGATATTTATAAACGGAACATGAACCCGGAAACGCAAATGCATAAAACCGGGCAATATCTCATAAAAATTAACGACAACATCCGGCTTATTTATTTTGATCCGCCGGTATATCAGTTCAATACTTTCACCAAACTTATGCAATTTCCGGGGATTCGTATTATACAGGAATGTCTTAAACTTGTCAATACGTTTCCTGTCTTTCTTGAATATCAGCGAAGGCGCATCATATACGCGGATATGGACGCCCATACGCTCACGAAAAAAAACCGGCACTTCGCGCGAACGGCTTTTTCCCAACAGCACTTCTACTACTTCATGTCCGTGGCGACGCAACATCTCGGCCAACGAAATAGCCTGCGTAAGATGCCCCCGCCCCTCCCCTTGCACTATAAAAAGAAATCTCATATTTATAAATAGAAGGTATTAATTCCTGACAAATGTAATTTGTTTTTCACGAATGACAAAAAAAATTATAAAATGATTCATATCATAAAGAGGCCGGATTCCCGGCGTCCGCTATTGGGCAGAAAATTAAATTTCCATAATTTTGTAGTCCTGACTATCTTTTAATTTAAAATCATGAACAGAATCTGCAGTCTTTTTGGCATTAAATACCTGATTATACAAGGTGGAATGGTCTGGTACAGCGGGTGGCATCGGAACTGGAGAGGCGATTCTTGCCGCCGAAGCGCTGGGAGCCGAAGGTGTCCAGATCGGGACACGTTTTGCCCTTACAAAAGAAAGTTCGGCACACGAAAACTTCAAACAATTATATCTCAACCTGGAAGAAGGCGACACAAAACTCTTACTAAAGAAACTATCCCCTACAAGACTGGTTAAAAGTAATCTTATGACAACGGTCGAAACAGCAGAAAATAACGGAGCATCCGTCGAAGCATTAAAGCAATTACTCGGAAAAGGGCGAACAAAAAAAGGCATTTTTGAGGGTGACCTGAAAGAAGGACAAATGGAAATCGGACAAATCGCTTCACTATTCCATAAAGAAGAGACCGTCAAAGATGTCATGTCCGACCTTATCGAAACCTATCAAACTAAACGACATTGCATTAAATATTCTTTTCTTTCATAAAAAACCGTGTTGGTAAAAGCGAAAAAATATCATCTTTTACCAACACAGTTTAGTCTACTGTCTCGGAGGTCGACCTCCACCTTTCCTCATATTATAAATATATAATTGGCAATTGTCATCAACATACCACGAAATTCTTTTTCCTGTAATATCGTCTATTGGCTCTTCAAAGTTTGCATACCATCCATTCGAACTTCCACCCCATCCCCAATTACAATATAATTGTACACTGGGGCTTGACGCTATATTATATTTACCATTCAGAAAATCTAGGCCAGTAACATAACAATCTATTCCTTCCCAAATCCATGAGTGACCTGATTTAGTACTTTTATCAATTCCAGACGTAATATGCGGATAACCTAAACTTAAATTATAAGCAAGTCTTGATAAATCTACATTTTCATCTTTTCTATGTTCTGATCTTATTTCCCATTCTTGTAACTTTGGTATGATATTTTTAATAGCTGCTGAGGAACCTGAGCATTTATAATCCATTCCTACAACATCTCCCACATACGAAATAAAACGAGCAACTTTATTTGCATCAGTTACTGACGGATAATCAGGATCTCCGGTTAAATATCGACGGCTCTTTATATATTCCAATTCATATTGATCTCTTATGGCAAACGGAGAAAGATATGCAATAACTTGCGCACAAGAAATTGCCGTACAACCGGCATACGCTTTTCCGTTATATGTCCAATAAAGATTTGAACAATTTAAAGGTACATAATTATTATACGGAGCAGTTTGATTCCATGTTAGTCCTGTAAGAGGTTCAATAAGTAAACGCTCTGAAGAAACAGCAGCAGCCCTCTTTATTGTAGATGCTTCTTTATCATTTGAATAATAATGAATCAATTCTAATTCGCAGATTCTTTCTATTTGATGCAAGGTCCATTTCAATCCGAGATTATAAGTTGTATCTGATAGTTCTCCATAAGGCGTATAGGCATAAACTCCACCTTTTATTCGTTCATCACTGGTTGCAATAGCAAATCCTTTTGTGCCATTTTTTTTAAATTCTATTGTATATACTGAAATTTCAGATTCATCCTCAAGTTGAGAAGTCCGAAGTTTAATTTCATTATTTCGCTTTGAATTTTGAATAATGCTGTCTAAATCAAAAGAGTAAGTCTTTTTTTTAGAATTTAATATCACCATATTATCACCTAAGTCAGAGGACCTGACAGTTATATTTGGAGAATCAGAATGAGTTTTACTGAAATCTATAATTTTTTCAACTACGGATTCATACTCTATATCCTTTTTTATCTCATAAGTATCTTTTGATTCTAAAAACATTGAATCATTAGAACATCCCGAAAAAATAAATACAAAAAACATTAAACCTAATACTAACTTTTCCATAGTAACATGTAAAAAATAAATTG
>DOZP01000250.1:0-1422 GCA_003517945.1 Porphyromonadaceae bacterium
TGTTTATTTTCTCACCATTCTTTTTTATATTTGTACCTTGGCAATCAGGCATAACAAGGCCGGAAAAGGAAATATCAATATCCACGTTGATGAAAATATATTTTCCATATCGAATACGGGAAAGACAGACTCCATCAATGCTGACAAGATTTTTAGAAGATTCAGCCGCACATCGGAAGAAAAGAAAGGAAACGGACCGGGATTGTCAATCGTCCGTCAGGTGTGTAAGTTTCATGGATGGAATATCGAGTACAAGGATACATTACATGTATTTGTTATTAAGTTCGATCAGGCATAAGATTTTTTGATGATTACTTTTCAATTGCTGATTTTCATTCTTTCCCAACACCAACGCGGAATCAATCTCCAGAAAAAGACGAGGATGCGATAACGCCGGTCAATAACCGCCACGCGCTTCTTTTTATCAAGAGCCCGCATAATAGCTCCGGCCACTTTTGCGGGCTGCATCAGCATAGGATATGTATGATCTGCCGTATTCAGCAATGCAGTGTCTACAAATCCGGGACGAATATCCGTAAACCGGATATTCACATTCTTTATATGGGATAATTGAGCCAACGCATCTATATATGTATTCTGAAATCTTTTGGTAGCCGAATAAGCAGGCGCCGCCCCCAAACCTTTAGTACCTGCAATAGAACTGATCGCCGCTATATGACCTCTCCCTACAGATTCAAAATACCGGTAGGCTCCCGTAATCATACGTATAAAGCCGGAAACATTCGTTTCCGCCGTCCGAAGCTCCAGACCCTCATCCAACGCAGGATTCTGACGTCCCATTCCGGATACCATACAAAACAGATCCATCCCTCCTCTTAGTTCAATAAGCCGCATCAACCTTTCCGTTGCATCTTCTTTCGTTACATCGATCGGATAGGTTACTATATTTTCGGGATAACTCTCCCTGAGCTCATTCAACAATTCTTCACGCCTGCCTGCGATTCCGAGCAACCACCCTCTTTTCAGCATACTAAAAACAAGCTCCCGGCCAATGCCGGAAGTCGCTCCGATTATAATTACCTTCTTCATGCTACTTTTATCACCAACCTAAAAAGCTCAACTTATTACCTTTAGTCTTACTGAAATCCTATCGTGATACAAAAATATTGCGCGAATGGAAGAACCCGTGGATCCTTCATACCATTCGCGCAATAGATCAAATCAATTGTTTGGTCAGAACCGGTCAATTACAAGTTCCTCCGCAAGCAGGCCGGGTATCGCATCGGCAAACGTCTTGAAATGAGAGGAGTTGCCATGAGCAGCAAATGCGGCATCATCCTTATACTCTTCATAAAAAATAAACGAGCCGGGATCCGTCGGAGACTGATACAAAGAATAAAAGAGACAACCCGGTTCTTTACGGGTCTCTTCTACCAAAACCTTCGCCACATCAATAAAAGC
>DOZP01000250.1:1455-2970 GCA_003517945.1 Porphyromonadaceae bacterium
ACCCCTTCGGTAGCTGCTTTATCCGTAGCTCCGACCTCATTCTTCTTTGAATTTTCACAAGACATAACACTCATCATTGTTATAATTACCAAAACAACTGAAAACTTTTTCATACGGTCATCTATTTTAAAATTATCGTCACAAAATTAATCAATAACCTGACATACCACGACAATACGATAAACAAATTATAGTATTAACATTTTACAATGTATTTTTCGCGGCCTCCAGCGCCTTACCATAATCAGGCTCCGACGTTACATTCGGCACATACTCCACATACGTCACTTTCCCTTCCTGACTGATAACCACAACACCACGAGCCAGCAACATATTCTCTTTCATCAGAAAACCATATTTATAGCCAAACTCCGAATGAGCGTAATCCGACAAGGTGTGTACGCGATCAATCCCTTCTGCTGCGCAAAAACGACCGAGTGCAAAAGGTAAATCTTTGGATATTGCCAGTATGACCACCTTTTCCGACAGTTCGGAGGCTTCCTTGTTAAACCTCCTGGTTTGCGCCGCACAAACCCCTGTATCAATAGAGGGAAAGATTGACAATATCACTGTCTTTCCCTGAAAATCAGACAATGAAACAGGCTTCAGCCCATTATCTGTCAGCGTAAAATCAGGTGCGCAATCACCCGCATGAACCATTTCACCTAATAAAGTTACCGGTGTATCCCCAAAAGTAACGACGCCCTTGTGCTCTTTAATTTCTTGTGCCATAATTGTTTAAATTAATAAAGTTAGATATATAAATAAAAATATTTTCTCATAAAAACCACCGTTTATTACAAATATGACATCAAATATAACAACTCTATATGACAAATCAAATAAAATTAAGAAATAATGCATACAAAAATGTAATAAAAACAAAATACGGATTCCAGATAACAATAAAAAAACCGGTATACGAGTCATCGCACACCGGCTTACACCTGTTAACTAATATCTATTACATGAAAAGGCTTAACTAACTGCTATTGAGCGTTGTTTTTTCTGAATTTCATTTTCGGAAAACTTAGGCAGATTAATGTATAATACGCCATTTTCGACTTTTGCATCAATCTTATCTTTGTTTACGTTCTCCGGCAAAACCATTGTTTGCTTGAATTTCGAATATGAAAATTCACGACGCAAATAGCGTGTCTCTTTATTCTCATCCTTATTTTCCGTCTTTTTCTCAACCGTAATCACCAAATCGTTATCTTCATCAATATTTACGTTGAAATCGTCTTTCGTCATACCCGCAGCAGCTACTTCCACACAAAACGCCTTATCGGTTTCCTTTACATTGATTGCGGGCACTGCATTGTTAACGCTTGTCCCCACTCTCCAGTCGTCTTTAAAAAAATCATTGAAAAACAACGGTAACCATCCGTGATCCTGATTTCTTCTTACTAATGTTGCCATAATTAAATCCTCCTATTTATGTTTTAAAAATTCTATTTTTCGCGGCTTTTTTAAAAGCACTTGCATCCTGTTTAATTCAAATCCTATGCCAGA
>DOZP01000278.1:0-1311 GCA_003517945.1 Porphyromonadaceae bacterium
TTGTTTATTTGGATTGTTTTTTGTAAATTGCCAAAGTTTTTATTTTCTGAAACGAGTCTTTTTAAACTAATATAATATTCCTAATATGGTTGACCGGAAGAAAATAATGCAACGTACTTCGTGGATTAGTGTTATCGGAAATGCACTACTTTCATTGTTGAAGATTGTTGTCGGTATTGTGTCGGGAAGTATGGCGGTGTTGAGTGACGGGTTGGATTCGGCTTCGGATGTAGTAACTTCTATCATCATGTTGTTCACTTCTTCTGTCATTAGCCGTCCTCCCAATTCAAAATATGTATATGGACGGGAGAAAGCGGAACATGTAGCTTCGACGATATTATCTTTTGTTATATTTTTTATGGGTTGCCAGATTATTGTCACATCTGTGGAACACATTATTTATCAGCAATCACGGGATTTGCCGTCTGTGTTGGCGATTTGGGTGACTGTTGTTTCCATTGCAGGTAAGTTTCTGTTGTCATGGTATCAGTTCTATCAGGGCAAACGAGTTGATTCGTCAATGCTGAAAGCAAATGCTATTAATATGCGTAATGATGTGATTATTTCCGGAGGGGTGCTGATAGGCTTGGTCTGTACTGTTCTTTTGAATATTCCTGTTTTGGATCCCATCATTGCAGGGTTTATCGGCTTATACATTCTGTGGTCGGCCATAGGCATATTCCGGGATGCGAATGTCGTTTTGATGGATGGAGTGGCTGATACTTCCGTGTATGACAAAATTATTGATGCGGTGGAAAAAGTGCCGGGAGCCTATCATCCTCATCGTATCCGTTCCAGTCAGATCGGAAATCAGTATAATATCGTTCTTGATATCGAAGTAGATGGTCTGCTTACGTTAACCCGGGCTCACCAGATTGCTCAGGATGTGGAAAACAGCATAAAAGAAAGCATAGAAAATATATATGATATCGTTGTGCATGTAGAGCCGCAGGGCAATAGTCATCGTGCGGAAAAATACGGTATCAGCAAGGATAAATTGGCGGGTGGCGGCTGTAATCTGTAAGGGGTTTGAGACTTTCCATGTTGGATTAAGATAATAAAGTAATATATATATGTTGAGTTTGTTTGAGGGTTGATGAGTATAAACCTTTTAAAAGTTTAAAAAATGGATATAACTAAATTATTATCGGCATTTTCAAATTCGGACAGTGTGAGCGCACTGAGTCAGAGTAGTGGAGCGAAACCGGGTCAGGTATCTGATTTATTAGCAAAAGCAATACCTATCCTGATGAAAGGGATGGAACAAAATGCTTCTACGGAAACAGGTGCAAATTCTCTTGCCAAGGCACT
>DOZP01000278.1:1379-1758 GCA_003517945.1 Porphyromonadaceae bacterium
GTACAAACCGGTTTGGCTCAGAAAACCGGACTTTCATTGTCGCAGGTAGGTACAATTCTTTCTTCTGCGGCTCCGATGCTGCTTTCTGTTTTGGGAGGTCATAAGCAAAACGCGAATGTAGGCAATAGTGGAATCGGAGGTATGTTATCGTCGTTGATTGGCGGTAGCGGCGGCGGACTTGATAATATGATATCATCTGCACTTGCTGACAAGGATGGTGACGGAAAACCGGATATACTTGGTAAGGTAGGAGGCTTATTCGGTTTTTGAAGAAAAAGATTGTTGTTTTGATTGCTCCTGAATGAGTGTTTCGGTTTTATCCGGCAAAATTTTATCAGTGAGTTGCAGGCTCAGTCTTGCAACTCACTGGTTTTTTTAT
>DOZP01000278.1:1798-3574 GCA_003517945.1 Porphyromonadaceae bacterium
CTACCGATTGGTTCCCTCAAACATGTCGTGATTTGCATTTTCTGCTTTACGTTGCGGTCTGAAGTTATTGAAGGTATAGGACAGGGTTAATGTAAATAGAGGAGAGCGCGGGTAAATTTTACTAAGCGTTTCTAATCCCACACCGGAACGTTTATTGATATATTTTGCCGTAGAAAGAATATCTCTTATGACAAGGCTTGCCGTTAATTTTCGGTTAAGCAGTTGCTGGCGGGCGGCGAGATTCAGGTAGAAAAAGCCATCCACGCGTCCCTGTGTGCTGACCATCGGGCCTACATAATAGCCTTCCAGTCGTACACGTGTATTTTTTGCCACGTCAAAGTTATTGTTTACGGCCAACTGCCAGTTCCAGCTTTCCTCATCGTCGTCTACTTTAAACCGGTTCTTTATTTTATAGAAATAGTAGCTTGTGTTTGCATCAAGGTTCCAGAATTTATACAATTGTAAAGTTGCGGCTAAATCAATACCGGTGGAATAGTCGTTGCCGACATTCGCCATGGAATCAAGTGTGACACTTGAGTGATAGGGAACGCGGAGACGTTCAATCTTGTCTTTGCGTGCACGGTGAAAGAGTGCGGCGGATATCGTGTTATTGTTATTAAAATTAAAGTTGTATCCTAATTCTACGGAATTTGTATATTCCGGTTTTATAAACGGGTTTCCCATCTGGGCTGTATTATAATCAACATAAACCACATAGGGTTCCATGTAAAACAGTTCCGGTTGGGTGATTCTGCGCGTATAGGCTGCCCGGATTTGTGAATGATCATTTAACGCATAAGATACGTGTGCCGACGGGAAAAGATCGAAACGATGGCGGCTGTGCTGTGCCCATTCGAAGTTATTCCCGAGTTTACGGTATGTATATTCGCCCCTTAATCCTAACTGGTATCCGAAGCGTTCGTATGTATCGGATACCAATACGTACAATGCGTGTATGTCCCTTCGGAACAAGTATTTGTTATACAGGTCGTCACGATGGACAAATGCGTCTTGTGCAGGATCAAACATATCAATGTTGTAGTCTCCGTCTTCGGTATAGGAGAACAATTGATAACCTGATTCGAATTTTCCGGTCTCATTCGTAAAGGGATAAATATAATCTGCATTTACCTGTCCGGTGAACCGGTATTCGTCTTCCCACGCGCGGTGTCCCTGTACCTGTTTGCCTTGCATATCCCACAGATCGGTATGGAAATATTCCATCGCGCCGCCTTCGTATAATCCATATAAAGAGGCTGTCAGCTTGTGTCCTTTTCTTCCGGGAAAATTATGTTCTACTCCCAGGTCGCCCCTGAAATGAGATTCATATAAGTTGACAAAATCTTTCCCGTTAAAAGAACCGTACGTTTTTTCTCCGGTAGCAACAGATTCATATACATCTTCATAATGGAGTTCCCCTCCTCTCCACCGGTCTCTGTAGCCTCCCATAACAGAGGCTGACCAGGTGGTGTTTTCTTTGAACCAGTCGAAGGATGAACGGAGGTAATACCATGCCGTATGTCTTTTTCTATCGCCGGTAGAATGGTCTGTTGTCAATAATTCCGGTGTTATAATGGTTTTTAACTGATCGTAATCGCTTAATACAAAGCGGCGCGATGCTTCACCGGATAACTGCCACCGGAAATTTTTTTTCCGGTGGGCGAGCAGAAAATCAATATTTCGCGACCATACGGAGCTTCCCATCAGGTTAACCATTCCGCTCCACCCTTCCATATCACTTTTCTTTGTGTTGATATTGATGATTCCGACCGCACC
>DOZP01000278.1:3754-5042 GCA_003517945.1 Porphyromonadaceae bacterium
GAGAGAAATTCGGCCGCTTCGATAACCTGTTTATCCAGTTTATAGACAACCTGTCGTTTGCGTCCCGTTACGACGACTTCGGATAATGCCTGCTCGTTTTCTTCCAATAGGATCTCCGGTAATGCAACTATTTTCTTTTCCGGTGAAAACCTGAATGTATTTGTTTTAACCGGCTTATATCCGATAAAACTGACTGCGATAAAATATTCGCCTTCATGTTTGGATGTAAGGTTGAAATTTCCGGAAGCATCGGTTGCCGTATAACCGGCAGGCGTACTGTCGTTTACGCTGTACAGGATCAGGTTTGCAAATTCAACGGGTGCATGATCCGCCCTGTCTGTGATCCGTCCCGTAACCTGATAAGAGGAACCGTTATTGTTTTGCGCGCTGCTGTTTACTATGCTTAGCAAAATGAGAGCGAGTGTCGTGAGGTAAATTTGTTTTTTGCGAAATGTATACATCTTTTTATTATATTTGATTTCTGTTGTGTGCTGTAAAATAGCCGTATTTTTCATGTGTTGGCGATTGTTTGTTTTTTATAATAGTTGCAAAAGTAGTTATAATTTTTTAGATTAACAATAAGGAAAGATGTTGTTAGTTAGTTGATCCGTTTCCGTTACCTCTTGCCATGGAGGCATAAACTCCGACAGCACATATCAATGCGAAGACGATGAAGGTGATGTGTATGATTTTCATCAGGTCTTCGCTCACTTCAGGCGTGATGGCCCGGTTCCCGATGATAATGGAAATGATCATGGTGGTAATACCCATGCTGAACGACTGGCCGACAAGTCTCACCGTCCCGGTAGTTGCGGATGCCATGCTGTAATGTTTCTTATCGACGGAACCCATAATCGCGTTTGTATTGGGAGATGAAAATGCCGCGAAACCCGCTCCCAGCAGACTGAGCATGATCATTAACAGGATCAGTGAACTTTCGGGTGTTATCAGGAATGCAATGATAAGTAATACGGCTGTAATCAGAGCCATGCCGGATGAAGCAATATAGCGGGGTTGTATTTTGTCGGATAATTTTCCGGCAACAGGGGAAAGGGCGGATTGTATGACCGGTTGCACAATCAGTATCAATCCTGCGCTTTGTGCATCTAATCCCTTTACTTCCTGTAGGTAAAGACTGATTAAAAATCCAATGGGAAACGTTGCGGCATAATTGATCAGGGCGGCGGCCGACGACATACGAAATATTCTGTTATGAATGAAAAGGCTGACATTGAATACCGGGTATTTTTCCCTGTATTCGTGTTTTACAAAAAGGAATAATAAAAGT
>DOZP01000278.1:5051-5935 GCA_003517945.1 Porphyromonadaceae bacterium
CCGTAAATAAGCGATGTAACAGCCAGGCCATAAATGATTGATCCTTTCATGTCGAATGGTTCGCCTTTGGCTTCTACCCATTGTTCTTTCATCATGATAAACGAACTTGTCAATGCAATGGTTGAAAGGCCGGCCGTAATAAAAAAGATATATTCCCATCCCAGATTTTGCGTAATCACTCCGCCTAAAGAAGGACCTGCTGCAATAGATACATAGACCGTTGCCGCGTTTATGCCCATGGCCATACCCCGTTCTTTGGGTGGAAAAACCGATGAGATAATGGCGATATTTGTACTGAATACCATCGCACTGCCGATGCCTTGCAACGCTCTCAGCATGATAAGCGCCGAACTGCTGTGTGCAAACCCGCAACAGAAACTTGTAATGACAAACAGGCATAAACCGGTTATAAAGATATTGCGTTTTCCCCATATATCGGCAAGCCGGCCAAAGGGAACCTGAAGAATTGCAGTCAACAGCAGGTAAGCGGTAAGTACCCAGCTTTGTTCGATTCCGTTCATGCCGAATTCACGTGCGATCTGCGGTAGCGCGAGATTTAAAGATGAGCCCATGAACGGTACGAGCGACGATGAGAGGCATGTAATGAAAAGGATCTTGTTTCGATATGATTTTGATGATATGTCTTCGGGCATGGCTACTGTTGTTTTAGTTGAGGTTGGAGCCGGATATCAGTCAAACTTGTTGTTTTTTGTGATTTCGCCGGCAATATCGGAGTTCATGCGTTTGCGTATTTCGTCGGTAGGCAAACCGTGCGCAAATAGAAACATAAGTTTTGCAATGGCGGATTCGGGCGTGCTGTCGTAGCCGCTTATAACGCCTGCAGACACTAATTGGTGCCCTGTTTTGTAACGTTCCATTTCAAC
>DOZP01000302.1:0-11524 GCA_003517945.1 Porphyromonadaceae bacterium
AAAAGCACCATTGATACGGTTTTATTACATTCGTACATTACTAATTCCATTGGGATTTTTCGGGGTAAAGCCGGGGTTTCAATCATCCTATTTGAATTGGCCTCTTATTTAAAAGATGCATCAATAGAGGAACATGCGTTTGAATTATTACAAGAAACGTTTGTTTATGATATAGATGATTGTGGTTTATTGAATGGTAAAGCCGGAATCTCATACGCACTAAATTACCTGATAAAAAGCAAATTATTAGAAGCCGATTACTTTAAATTATATGTAAAACAACACAAAGAAATCATTGAAAAGATAAAAGATCTTGGACATAAACAGGAAGCGGATGAAACAGGCTTAGATTATTATTTTTTTATTAACACATCTGACTATATATCCTACGCGGACTATCAAAAATATCAAAAAATAGTAACCAAATGCATATTAAACACGTTGGAAGAATACGAATGCAGTCGTTCCCCGGCAGACAAAATGACATTTTATATGTATATAACTAAAGTCATATCAGTTCTTAACAACATAGGGAAAACAACAGCACACAACATTTTCAACAAAATAGATAGCATAAATAATAAATTGATCCAATCGAATTGGGAGTGTACGATACCCCTGCTTCCAATTCAACTTTCTTTATATAGCCATATTTATCAACAGAAAAAAATCATTAAAGCAGGAAAAAAAATAACGAAAGAATACTTGAGTACGTTAGAACATTCGACTTTGGGTCTTCGCTATCGTATTGATCTTATCATTGCACTATTTCGTTTATACACATACGATAATGATCGGGATTACATATCTATGGCATATAAATTAGCTGATACCTTGATAGATAGAAATATAGATATTTATGAAAAAAAATTAGCAGAACTTGTGTTTACCGGAAGTTTAATCGAAGTAGGGCTTGGTTCCGGACTCTGTCGGCTTTTAATGCTCCATATATATTGGAACAGAATAGGCGAAGGTATATTTCCATCTAATTTTAAAGAATTATCATTATTATGATAAATATCGTCCATTTGTATACTGTATTTGATAATTGTAAAACAGGCATAGAGCGTTATATAGAACTATTTACCAGTGCTTGTGATAAAGAGTTAAGAAATCATCAGGTTTATTTTATTCAAAACACAAATAGTATATTTCCCCGGATAGAAGTTGAAAACAATTGTGTAAAAGCGCTATTTCCATTGCCTGAAAACATTTTATTAAAGATAAGCACATACTGGAGAAGAAAATATTTCAAGGTAATTATAGAAATCCTAACCCCCTATTTTACCGGATTTTCTGAAATATTTTTTCACTGTCACGATCTATTCCTCTTAGATCTTGCTGAAGAATTCAAGTTTCAATCAAAAGGAAAAATTATTACTCAAATGCATTGTATACCCTGGAAGGGTTATTTGATGTATAATGAATCTTTGTTCAATAAGTTGAATCAATTATATATGAATGAAGAATATGGATTATTCAAAAAAATGGAAGACTCTACCATCAAATATCAAATAGCTGATCAGATTATTTGCTTATCGGAAGCGGCCAGGGAATATTTAGTGAACATACACCAAGTAAATGACGGGAAAATAAAAATCATCCATAATGGTATAAATGTAAAAAAGAATATTGTTGATTACAGAAGAAAAAAAGATCCTATAGAAATTCTCTACGTAGGAAAAATTACCAGAGACAAGGGGATATACGAATTATTAGACGCGTTGAGAATCGTAAATGATAAAGGATATGATTTTAAAGTGATCATTGCCGGAGCGATTTCCAATAAAAGTCGGCAGGAAATAAAT
The DNA here is from genome assembly GCA_003517945.1 of Porphyromonadaceae bacterium. Lineage (GTDB taxonomy): Bacteria > Bacteroidota > Bacteroidia > Bacteroidales > Tannerellaceae > Tannerella. Next base: position 1,809 of record DOZP01000302.1, read on the forward strand.
TCAGATTATAAAAAATTAAATATTAACATATTAGGACAAATTTCCTATGCTGAACTACAAAAGTTGTATAAAACTTGTACCATAGGTATTATTCCTTCTTTGCATGAACAATGTAGTTATGTTGCATTGGAAATGGCTATGCATGGAATGCCGATGATTGTCTCAAAAATAGATGCTTTAGCCGAGATGTTCAAACATGAGGAAACCATTTTATATACCCCTTTGGTTTTTGATCCGGATACCGGATTAAATATTGATAAAGATAAGTTTGTAAAAAACATCATATATCTAATAAACAATGAAAATCTAAGAAAAAAAATGAGCAGGAATGTACAAAAACTTTGTATAGAAAAATTTAACATAGATCAGATGATGGATAAAACAGTAACAATATATAAGTCTTTATGTTTATAATCGAAAGTCAGATTTATCCAACAATTGTTGGGAAAATATCATTTAATGTAACTATATTTGCAAAAAAAAATGTTATGAAAAAAATTTTAGTCACTTTAACTATTTTATCAATGGCAGTCATCCATTCTTATTCGCAGGTTTTACAGGCCATCAAGCTCAACGAACCGAATAAATCGCGCGGTTCGGCTACAATGAAAGCATTATCCGACAGACATTCGGATCGTGAGTTTAATGCCGGAGATATTTCTTTGCAGGATCTTTCCGACCTACTATGGGCAGCAAACGGGATAAATCGTAACGACGGTAAACGCACGGCGCCTTCTGCAATGGATCGCCGGGAAATTGATGTGTATATCGTTCGTAAAGACGGAGCTTACCTGTATGATGCAGGTAGCCATACGCTGAAACCAATCGCGAAAGGAGATTATCGAAAAGCCGTGGCAGGTGGCCAACAGGATTTTGTGACAACAGCGCCGATAAGTATCGTACTCGTCGCTAATCTCGAAAAACTCGGCAATGCATCCGAAGAAAATACACGCATAATAGCAGCTATAGATGCCGGAATCGTTTGTCAGAATATAAACATTTTCTGTTCCGCAGTAGGTCTGTCAACCGTACCACGTGCATCCATGGATAAAAACGCATTGAAAGAAGCACTCAAATTATCTGATACACAGCTCTTACTGATGAATAATCCGGTTGGATACCCAAAAAAATAAACTGTATCATGCCGGCATTCTTTATCCTGCTATTAACAAGCTACTTACTTGGTAATATATATATATTTGTCCGGGGGCTACAAGCTTTCGGACATATTTCCATTGTCGCCAAATGGATATTTAGCCTTTCTTACTGGATAGGTGCATTACTGCTTTTTCTAACATTCGCTTTCCGCGGCTTCAGGCAAATCCCTTTTTCGTTGGGGCATACCCTGTTCCAGATAGGCGCCGGATGGCTTGTTTTCACGCTCTACATGGTGATCTTCCTTGCATGTACCGATTTGACAAAAGTATTCAACAGTTCTTTCAAGCATGGATTTACCATATCCGTCATACTGACTTTCAGCTTATTAATATACGGATACATACGCTATCAACATCCGGACAAACAAGTTATCAACATCGTTGTCAACAAACAGCTTACAAATCTTAATAAACTGAAAATTGTAGCGATAAGCGACTGGCACCTCGGATTGGGAATTACAAAAAAGAAATTGAAAAAAGACGTCGATTTCATTAATGCGCAAAAACCGGATATCATCCTCATCGGGGGCGACCTGATAGATAACAGCATCACACCGGTCATCGACCAGGAAATGGAAAAAGAGCTCAATCGCCTGCATGCAACAATGGGTATCTATATGGTGCCCGGTAACCATGAATATATAAGCGGAATAGAAACCTGCATTGATTACCTCCGTAAAACACAGATAAAACTGCTGAAAGATTCGGTGGTAACACTTCCATGCGGAGTCCAGATTATCGGACGGGACGACAAATCCAATAGTAACCGGCTGCCTGTCAACGACCTTGTAAAATTAGTCAATAAGTCCCAGCCTGTTATTCTGATCGACCATCAACCATACGGATTAGATGAGGTAGAAGCTACCGGAGCCGTAGACCTGCAATTCAGCGGTCATACCCACGACGGACAAGTCTTCCCGTTATCACTGTTAACCGGCTATATGTTTGACATAAGCTACGGGTATCAAAAACGTGGTAACACAAACTTTTATGTATCCTCCGGCCTTTCCCTGTGGGGGCCGCCCTTTCGTATCGGTACTTGCAGTGAAATTGTAGTTTTCGAATGCTCCTTTGCGGAAAAATAAAAAGATTTAATATATTTGCAGTCAAACTTGTTGGAACATGAAAGTATTTCTGCAATCCATTTTCGGACAGATTATATTCAGTTCATATATTTTGTGGCGGGGTCATCAGGCGCTTCCTAAAAAGAAGAACTGGCAGATACCGTTTGTTGTAATTTTAGTACTCGAAATATTAATATTCTTCACCGGTTATTTATTCCACGACTACCTTCCCGACAGTATTTTTATACCGCTGATGCTGGTCTGCAATACTTGGTACATTGCGTCGCTGTACATCACGATCGCACTACTGGTATTGGAACTGTTTCGTTTAGTCAATAAACGATGGGCATGGTATCCTATGTTTGTAAACCTGTACTGGGACAAAACGAAAATCGCACTCTTTTTTGTGCTGACGGCAGGCATCACCTGCCTGATGATATTCGGATATCACAATGTCCGGTACCCTTCCGTCCAACATGTCTACATCACAATTCCCAAAGAGGTGGAAGGACGGGACAGTCTCAACATTGTAATGACCAGCGACTGGCATATCGGAGAGATGATACGGAAAAAACAAGTACAACATATCGTACAACTTTGCAACGAACAAAATCCGGATATCATCGTCATTGCCGGCGATATCATTGATTATGAAACACGTTTTGCAGAAAAAGAACACATCGAAGAAGATCTGCAACAACTGAAAGCTCCGCTTGGCGTATACATGGTATTGGGTAACCATGAATACAGGGCCAACCGGTTCGCCAAATTAAAATGGATTGAAAAAACAGGCATCACGCTGCTGGTCGACTCGGTAGCAAGTCCCGATTCCACATTTTACCTGATAGGACGTGATGATTATATTAACCACAGGAGTCGTGCATCACTAAAGACATTGATGCAGCAGGCAGATACACTGAAACCACTGATTGTATTAGATCATCAGCCCAACAGACTGAATGAAATCGCAATGAACCATGCCGATCTGGGGCTGCACGGACATACGCATAACGGGCAGATATGGCCGTATTCCCTTTTGTTACAACTTGTATATGAATGTCCGTACGGATATTACAGGAAAGGCGACACGCAGTTTTTTATCTCATCAGGCGTGGGTATTGCGGGACCTCCTTACCGGGTCGGCACACATTCCGAGATTGTCGTCTTACACATACGTTTCGACGCTACACAAAAAAAAATGTAACGGATCAGTATTTAACTTCTACCTTCATACGCTTGTAGCTTTCCAAATCCACAAATTTTCCATAACGCACAAGACACAACAACCTCATCAGCAGCGGTGTTCCAGACTCTCGGAATTTTATTCGGTAACAACGGAAAACTCCCCGATCCCTCCTGAAACAGCTTTATCAACAAGGCGCAAAGCAACGAAACGAACATCCCGTCCTTCCACAGGATCAAATCTCACTTCCTGCATAACAGGATTATTTACTATATTAGAAAATTCTCCTTCTGCGACTTTTTTCCCGTCAACAAATAACTGATAAGAAGTAATATAATCATTCGCGTCACGCCGCTGGCTTGGTAAATAGCGAAAACCGGAAATCATTACCGGCTCCCGTAAACGAAAAGCAAGCTCCGGCTTTTCGTTTGGCAACCGGTAAACGGAATATCCGTTACCGTCAAAAACAACTTCCGCACCCTTTGCGGACGGTTCATATAACGAAAAGGGTATATCAAACTCACAAACCGTCACCGCACTCCATTTACCTGATAATTCATCATAAGAAGCCGCACTGACAGTACCTTTCCGGGCAAACTCAAACGGTTGGGTATACAAAGCCGAAGCTGTATCCGGCTTACTTCCGTCCGTTGTATAGTAAACCATTGTACTTGCATCATCCGAACTGATTGATACAAGGCTCTCCGCATTACGATGAACAGACGGCTCAACCATCAACGACGGAGCCAGATAAGCCTCCACATTATGAATACACAATGGCCCGCGCGCATCTAAAAAACGAATACGCAGCTTATCGGTCTCCACTGTTTTAAAACGAACAATACGTTTATACCCCACCGTAGTAGTCGAATCGACAGCGGCTACAGCCTCCCATGCTCCGCTTTGCATTGTTTCAATTACAAATTTACGTACGCGCTGTCCGAGCGGTATATATTCCTGTATCAATACACGATTCAGACTTGTCGGCTTTGAAAAAGAAAAAGTAAGCGCTCCGCTTACAACATGGTCATCAGTCGCCCAATACGTATCCTGATCATTATCCGATACGTTTTTCGCCGCAAACTTTCGCCCGCGAACATTATCCGCTTCTACTTTTACTCCCTGTAAAAGATTATCCTTCATATCGTTACGGATCGTTTCAGCCCATTCCATAACACGCGTCGAATCAAGAGGATGCACACGCCCGCTCAATGCAATCGGAAAATTCAGAATCAAATTGGCATTATGCCCGATACTACGATAATAAATATCCGTCAACTGTTTCAGAGTTTTCACCTGGTGATCTTCACGGGCATGATAAAACCATCCCGGGCGAACGGAAACATCCACTTCCCCTCCCAACCATTTGGGCCCGTTTTCATCACCCCACTGACTACCTTTATAATCATAATTATGCGCCGGCTCCGAATCATACATACTCCATTGCGTATCGCCCGCCCATCCGCTTTCATTTCCTATCCACCGGATATCAGGCACCGTACCTCCGAAAATCATCGCGGACGGATGTTTTTCTTTTATTATCTCGCGCGCTTTCTCATAATTATAATATGCCTTGGCATCAATAGAACGCCGCTCATCCGCGCCGCCATACCAACCGGTTCCGCCATTAGCCCCGTCAAACCAGAACTCAAAAAGCGGCCCGTAGCCGGATACGAGTTCCCTTATCTGGTTATGATACGTTTCAATATATTCGGGACGGCCATATCCGGCATTATTCCGGTCCCACGGAGAAAGATAAACCCCAAACTTAAGCCCGTGGCGCTTACAGGCTTCCGAAAGCTCACGCACCACATCACCTTTGCCGTCTCTCCACGGCGAATTTTTCACACTATAGTCCGTCGTTTCTGTCGGCCACAGGCAAAACCCGTCATGATGCTTTGTTGTGATAACTACACCTTTCATGCCTATCTCCTTAAAAATCTTCACCCATTGTTCACAATTCAAATCTTCCGGATCAAAAGTAGAAGCCGGCGTATTTCCATATCCCCATTCAAGATCATTAAACGTATTAAGCCCAAAATGCACAAAAGCATACATTCCGGTCTGATGCCAGGCAAGCTGCCCGGGCGTAGGTACGGGACCCACGGGTTGCGGAGGCTCAACACGGTCATCACAAGACAGGCCAAGCCATATTCCCAAAAACAAAATGATTACATACGGATAAATAAAACGTACAGGCTTCATGAATATCTATTTTTTGTTTAATTATCAAACTATTTAATTGTCAGGCAGATCATTTGTACAGGAAAATACATACTATTCTCCTATTATTTTAACAAGCACCCGTTTACGGCGATTACCGTCAAATTCTCCATAAAAAATCTGTTCCCATGGCCCAAAATCCAGCTTGCCGTCAGAAACGGCTACCACCACCTCACGCCCCATCAACGTACGTTTGATATGGGCATCCGCATTATCTTCAAAACCGTTGTGGCGATATTGACCGTAAGGCTTCTCCGGAGCCAACTTTTCCAGCCAGACTTCAAAATCATGATGCAAGCCGCCTTCGTCGTCATTAATAAAAACACTTGCCGTGATATGCATGGCATTGCAGAGAAGCAGCCCTTCTTTAATACCGCTTTCACGCAGACAATCTTCAACAACAGGCGTAATATTCAGCATTTGCCTGCGACGGTTTGTTTCAAACCATAATTCTTTGCGATACGATTTCATCTAATTATTTATTTTTACATTTAAAGTTGTATGGCGTTGCCTTTGGCATGCACGAATCATTCATGAGAAAACTCACAGCATACATCATTACTTATTTCTATAATGAGCGGCAAACTCCTGCGTGATGTAATTCGAATAACTCCGGCAGACTTCCGACGACAAATCAATTCCGCACCGGATCACTTTTTCCCATTCCGTCTTGCTCAAATTCGGAAGATCCCGGAAACGGATATCGTATTTTATCAGACCATAAATAATCCCGGCGTTAAAATTATCCCCGGCTCCAATCGTACTTACAGGTGTTATCTTATGAGAATCGAAATGGGCCTTGACAGCATCCGTATAAAGATTTACGCCATCTGCGCCATGTGTCGTAAGAAAATAACGGCAATGTTGTTTTCGAACCTCCTCATAGACCTTATCCATCTCCGTCAGATTATACAAATTATAAAAGTCCTCATGAGAACCGCGCACAATCGTTGCATACGCATAATTTTCGGAAACGGCTTGGCGTAACATCGAATGATCGGAATCGTGGGACGAGCGAAAATTAGGATCATAATACAACAAAGCCTTACGCATCTCCGCTTCTTTTAAAAATGCAACAAAACGCTCCCGGTAGACAGGGTTTAACGCATAAAACGAACCGAACATAAAGATATCGTCTTCATGTATCTCCGGAAAAGGCATACGCAATCTTTCCTCCGGATAATCGGTATGGAAAATATATTCGGCATTTTTATCCGCTCCGAGAAATGCAAGGGATACAGGACTTTTACGTCCTTCAAACCGGTCTATAAAATGCGTAACCACTCCGTTTTCAGCCAAAAAGCGACAAATTATATCCCCCACACGGTCGTCGCCGACCTCGCTGATAAACGTGACGGGAACACCCAGACGGCTTAATGATACCATTGCATTCAGCACCGAACCGCCCACCACCGAACGTTTGGGTTGTTCGTTTTCGAAAATAATATCAAGTATAGCCTCTCCTATCCCTATAACTCTCCGCATATAATTCTTTAACTTTACCGGTTACTTTGCTCACGGCTTTTTTCGCCAAGGTAACCGCCATGATGACGTTTGGCATAATCCATATTGGTAAAGCCGATTCTCTTCATGACGCTTACCACCAATACGTCGCCGATGACGGTCATAACCGTTGTCGAAGTTGTAGGGGTAAGACCCAGCGGACATACTTCTTCCGGCGAACCTGTCAGCAGACAAACATCGGCCTCCTTCGCCAGAGGACTATCCGGATTTGAAGTGATAACAATGAACCGGACGTCCGGCACCAAGCCTCTGGACAAAACGACAAGCTCCTCCAGTTCACGCGTTTTACCCGAATTGGAAATCAATAACATGATATCATTATCACGCATTATTCCCAGATCGCCATGTTGCGCTTCGCTGGGATGAAGGAAGAAAGAAGGCGTACCGGTAGAACTGAACGTAGTAGCCACATTCATCGCTATCTGCCCGGCTTTTCCCATACCGCTGATGATTAATGAGCCGCCGCGTTTATGAACATGTTCATAGATCAGATTTACCGCTTTTTCATAAGATTCCGTAACGGGTATGTTACGGACGGAATCAGCCTCTCTATCAATAATAGACTTTATTTCTTCATATAGCATGGTCAAATATTTTTTATGCCGGCAAATATACAATTTTTTTTCTATTCTTATATATTATTTGTTTTTTCTCGTATCTTTGCAGACATAACAAAAAACGGATATTAGGGGAACAATAATACATTATGAAAAAATATATCTATAGAACTCTCGTCGTATATTGTGCATGTATTATATTTAGCGGATGCAGGAAATCCGATGAATTTACGGTTAAAGGCGTTATCGCAGGAGCTACCGGACAAATGCTGTATCTCAAGAATACAGGGGTATCGGCAACTACCGCCATTGACTCCGTCCGGTTGAAATCCGACGGCAAATTTTCATTCCGTCAAAAACGTCCGGAATACCCTGACTTCTATCGCCTGGAACTAAAAAAACAACCGATTCATTTTTCCGTTGACTCTACCGAAACCATCACATTCACAGCCGATGCCCATAATTTTACCACTTCGTATACGGTCGAAGGTTCCGAAAACAGCAAGGCAATAAAAGAAATAACCCTGGCGCAACTCGACGCTAATCAGGAAATTCACAAACTGCGTGAAAGTTACGGAATGAACCTGATCCCCGACAGCACCTATCAGGAGAGTTCCCTCAAAGCCATAACATCCTACAAAGAAACTGCATTAAAATATATATTCGGAGCGCCGGCTTCTCCCACAGCATACTTCGCATTATTCCAACAAATTGACGGACTATGGTTTTTCGACCTGTACGACAGGACGGATTCGAAAGCTTACGGAGCCGTAGCAACCAGCTACAAAACCTATTATCCGGAAAGCCCACGGACCAAACAGTTGGAAAGCATGGCGCTTCTGTCGTTGAGAGTCACACGCGGAGAACGCAGAAATTCTTCAACGCAGTTGAATAATGTAAAAGAAGTTAGCTTTATAGATATTGACCTGCCCAACATTAACAATAAGCAACTAAAATTAAGCGATATAGCGCAAGGAAAAGCCGTACTTGTAAATTTTACCGCCTACCAGAGTGAATGGTCCCTCTCATTCAATATGAAATTAAACGAATTATACGACAAATATAAAGCACGCGGATTTGAAATCTATCAGATATCATTGGATAACNNACGGTACGCGATCCACAATCCATCTATTCGTCCATTGCGGCCATCTATAATGTACGGCAACTCCCGGCGCTATTCCTTCTCAATAAAAAAGGAGAGATGGTCAAACGTATCGAATCAATTGACACGATCGAAAGCGATATAAATGCCGTATTATAAAACTATGTTATAAAGCATTATGACATAATTTGTTTATATTATATATTAGACGTATCTTTGTATCGAAATTATGAACAAATTAGAGTTCCGGCTATCCGTTGTTGGCCGGGATTCTTTTTTTATTCACGTAAACAGGAGGAATAAAATTATGGCAGTCACTTACATGTCAGAAGAAGGCTATAACAAAATTTTAGCCGAAATTAATTATCTGGAATCAGTTAAACGTCCGGAAATATCCGCACAGATTGCGGAAGCCAGGGACAAAGGCGATTTATCGGAAAATGCGGAATATGATGCCGCACGCGAAGCCCAAGGGCTTCTTGAAGCAAAAATAGCACAACTGAAAGGTATGATTTCGAATGCCCGCCTGATTGATGAATCACAGTTGAAAACAGATGTGGTACAGATCATGAATAAGGTCAAAATAAAAAATACAAAGACCAAAGCGGTAATGACGTATACGATTGTATCTGACTCGGAATCTAATCTCAAAGAGAACAAAATTGCCGTCAGCACACCGATAGCACAAGGACTTATGGGCAAAAAAGTCGGTGACACGGTAGATATAAAAGTACCATCCGGAATGATGAACTTTGAAATCCTTGAAATAACATTGGGTATATAAAAAAACGGAGAAACTATGGCAACCCTATTCAGTAAAATTGTTGCGGGAGAAATACCTTCCTATAAAATCGGAGAAAATGATGAGTTTTTTGCGTTTCTGGACATCAACCCTGTTACTGC
>DOZP01000302.1:11559-12555 GCA_003517945.1 Porphyromonadaceae bacterium
ATGATGATATTTGCGAAAAAAACAGCCATAGCAATCAAAAAGGCGCTCCCCTGTACAAGGGTCGGCGTTGCGGTTGTAGGGCTCGAAGTTCCTCACGCACATATTCACCTGATTCCCATAAATAAAGAATCCGATATGCATTTTTCCAACCCTAAACTTAAATGCACGCCTGAAGAATTCGAATCCGTCGCGAAAAAAATAAGACTTGCATTCAAATAAAACAAAGTGTGTTCCATGCGGGGCACACTTTATTTATATCACTATCTCAAACATAAACACTTCCGAATAAATAATTTTTAAAGTACTAATGTTTTTATATTTACTATAAAAAAGACTAATTATTTTCCCCCTTAACAATAAATAAAAATAGTAACACGTTGTGAAATCAGCGTATTTTCGTACATTTGCGACCAAATATAAATTTAACATATAGAAAATGAATAAATTTCGACTAACAAATAGAATTACCGGCGTGCTTGTTTTCGCAATTGCGGCAACCGTATATTTAATGACGATCGAACCGACAGCGAGTTTTTGGGACTGCGGAGAATTCATAACATCAGCATACAAACTTGAAGTAGGACATCCGCCCGGAGCGCCGTTATTCATGTTGGTCGGAAATATATTCTCCCACCTGACAGACCCAAGTAATGCGGGCAAAATGGTGAACATAATGTCCGGACTATTCAGCGCCCTGACGATTATGTTTCTTTTCTGGACAATCACTCACCTGACCAGAAGAATGATCGTGAAAGACGACGAAAAGATCACATTATCGCAGACAATCCTGATCCTCGGTTGCGGATTAGTCGGTTCATTAGCCTATACGTTCAGTGATACGTTCTGGTTCAGCGCCGTCGAAGGCGAAGTGTATGCATCCTCATCCCTGTTTACCGCTGTTGTTTTCTGGCTGATACTTAAATGGGAAGAGCATGCCGACGCGCCACATGCCGACCGTTGGATCATACTCATAGCCTATCTGATGGGGTTGAGTAT
>DOZP01000302.1:12607-13178 GCA_003517945.1 Porphyromonadaceae bacterium
TACCTTGTTCATCTCATTTGCTATTGTAGCCATCATGATGTATGGTATTGTTCAGGGGCTTGTTGAAGTATGCGGATGGTTCGAATTATTTTTTGTCAATGTATTAGGCATGCCGTATAATTCCGGCGTATTTGCTTATGTAATCATTATCGCCGGTGTATTGATATGGGCGATATGGGAAACCATGCGCGAGAAAGTAAACGAAAAACGTATGAAGGCGGCTTTTATTTTAGCCATAACCATCCTTGGAATTCCTTTTATCGGAAGCGGTTATATACTGGGACTTTTCCTGATCGCCGTTCTGACCGGTTTTATGTTCTGGTACAAAAAAATAAATGTCAAGGTCATCAACACCGTCCTGATATCACTGATGGTCATTGTGATCGGCTATTCTACTTTTGCGCTTATACTTATCCGCGCCACGGCAGAGACCCCGATGAACCAGAACAATCCGAGTGACATTTTTACCCTCCGCACCTACCTTGCGCGCGAACAATATGGTGAAACGCCTCTTATATACGGCAAAACGTATGTTTCCGACATAAAGCGCGAACGGCAGGGCAATCACCTC
>DOZP01000302.1:13265-14083 GCA_003517945.1 Porphyromonadaceae bacterium
TGTATGCTGTTCCCGCGCATGTACAGTTCTGTCGACGAAAACCATATAGCCGGATACAAAGATTGGGGAAACGTCAAAGGAACCCCCGTCAGAATAAACACAGGTGGTGAATCAAAGACCGTGATGAAACCGACATTCGGTGAAAACCTGCGCTACTTCTTCAACTACCAGTTGAATTTCATGTACTGGCGCTATTTCATGTGGAACTTCTCCGGACGCCAGAACGACATACAGGGACACGGCAACATTATGCATGGTAACTGGATCACCGGAATCAAGTTCCTGGACGAAGTACGTGTCGGCCCTCAGGATAACATGCCGTACGACATCAGTGAAAACAAAGGACATAACGTCTTCTACATGCTTCCGCTAATACTCGGAATCATCGGAATCCTGGTTCAGGTATTGAAAAAAGGCGACAGAGGCGTACAAGGTTTCTGGATCACATTCTTTTTATTCTTCATGACCGGAATTGCAATCGTTTTATACCTCAACCAACCGCCGTTCCAACCGCGTGAACGGGATTATGCATACGCCGGTTCGTTCTATGCATTCTGTATCTGGATCGGCATCGGAGTAGCCGGTATCGCCAAACTGTTGGAACGCGCGAAAATATCACCTGTTGCCGCAAGTGCGATCGCAACGGTTGTTTGCCTGCTCGTGCCGATACAAATGGCATCCCAGACATGGGATGATCATGATCGTTCGGGACGTTATGTCGCACGTGATTTCGGACGTAACTACCTCGAATCATGTGAGCCGAACGCCATTATCTTTACCCATGGCGATAACGATACATTCCCCTTGTGGTATGCACA
>DOZP01000155.1:0-7509 GCA_003517945.1 Porphyromonadaceae bacterium
TCCAGGGTCTTCCTATGCTGCCTCTTCCGATCATAACACCATCGACTCCATATCGGTCGAAGCATTCTTTACAATGCCCGGCTGACGTGATGTCTCCATTTCCTATGATCGGAATATGTATCCGCGGATTATTTTTGACTTCTCCGATTAATGTCCAGTCGGCTTCTCCCGTATACATTTGCGACCTTGTGCGCCCATGGATGGATAAAGCGGCGATTCCGCAATCCTGTAACTGTTCTGCCAGTCCTGTAATGATACGGTTTTCATGATCCCATCCGAGACGTGTTTTTACGGTTACCGGGACGTTTACCGCTTTTACGACTTCCCGTGTAATTTCAAGCATCAGGGGAATATTACGTAACATACCGGCTCCCGCTCCTTTTCCTGCAATCTTTTTAACCGGACAGCCAAAGTTTATATCTATGACATCCGGATGAGCTTCTTCGCAGATTTTTGCNNGCTTCGACCATAGGAGCGACCTCTTTTCCATAGATCTGAATTGCTACGGGGCGTTCTTCGTCGGCAACATTCAGCTTTTCTTTTGTTTTGTTTATATGCCGGATAAGAGCATCACTCGAAACAAATTCGGTATAAACCATATCTGCGCCAAACTGTTTGCATAATAATCTGAATGAAATATCTGTGACATCTTCCATTGGAGCCAGTAACACCGGATATTCTCCCAACTCAATATTTCCTATTTTCATTTACCTGCCGGATGTTTCAGTTGAAAAATTCAATATAAATTAAACACAAGGTTTTTTTATTCTCACGGAATAGCAGAAGGGGCTGTTTCGTTTTTTGATACAGCCCCTTTCCTCAATCAAAAATTAATGGTTATGTGGACAGTCTTGTGTGACTGTCTTTTTGCTTCAGGATATTTTATATTAGCTTTTGCCGGCTTCTTCGTGTGCATCCTGTACCATCTTTTCGTTGGCTAAAATCATGATTTCCACGCGACGGTTTTTCGCACGTCCTTCGGCCGTATTATTATCGGCAACCGGCTGATGAATGCCTTTTCCTTCGTATATCATACGTTTGCTGCTTACTCCCTGTTCGAGCAGGTAGTCGTAGACGCTTTTTGCCCGTTTTTCGGATAAGGTCTGATTATAGTCGACTTTGCCGGTATTGTCGGTATGTCCGATAATTTTTAAATCTGTATCCGGATTTTTTTCAAGATTATTTGCAAAATTGCGTAATGCTGTTTTTGATGCGTCACTTACCGTACTTGAGTTTGTGGCAAACAGTATTCCGGAGTCGAAAGTTACTTTCAGAGCTGGCGCCTGTCCCTCTTCCTCAACTACCTCTACATTCGTCTCTTCAGGTAATACCTGTTCCAGTTCCCGTTTCTGTTTGTCCATCTTTCTTCCTATAATGGCGCCTGCCGCGCCTCCTACAGCGGCTCCGATAACAGCGCCTAACGCGGTATTACCGGCAATTTTACCGACTCCGGCACCGACAGCCGCTCCGCCGCCTACACCTATAGCCGTACCTTTTGCCGTGTTGTTCATTCCGCATCCTGACAAAATAAGAATTCCGCATAAAAATAAAACGGAAAATGTATTCAAATTTTTCATACCCTTTTGTTGAAATTGTTGTTTAATCCGGTTATAATAAACACCTGTTTATTCAAACATCCCGATAGAGTCGCAATATCCCATCTCTCCCTGAACGATAAGTGAAATATTATTCGCATCGTATTTTCCCATACCATCGGATAACGCATTTTTCACCACAAAAGCGACTAATTCATCTTCGTTTATTTCTATTTCCTTATCATCGTCATCGTCTTCTTCAAAAAATCCTTTTGTGTTGTAAAAATCATAAATCAAATCAATGATATAATTAATATCATCATCGCTAAACTTATTTTTAAGCTCTTCAGGCAGAAAATTTTTTATGAATTTTACCGCATCGTCATCGTCATACAGAAAATCTTTGTCTTCATTCATAAGTTATGATCTTAAAAAACGGTGCAAGATACAAATAATAGATCAATTTACAAGCCATTTGATATGAAAATTATTGCAGTGTTAACATGTCTTTGCAAAAGGAGGGGGATTTGCCGGATGAATCCCCCTCCGGGATGGCAGAGATAATTATCTAACCCAATTTTATTAGTTTGTAAAAGCAAGTCCGTTTACATCTTTGTCTACAATGACCGGACGTTTGTTATCAATTTCCGAACCAAGGATTTTCTTAGATAAGACATTTAGTACAAGGTCTTGTATGACACGTTTTACGGGCCTTGCCCCGAATTGCGGATCATAGCCTTTGTCTGCCAGGTAACTTAAAGCGGCATCTGTAAATTTCAACGTTATGCCGTTTTTCTCCAGCATGCGTTGTGTGTTGGCAAGTTGCAGATCTACAATCTGACGGATCTCTTTCTCGTTCAGCGGAGTGAACATGATGATTTCGTCAATGCGGTTCAGAAATTCCGGACGAATCGTTTTTTTCATAAGATCAAGTACTTTTGTTCTGGTATCTGCTATTACCTGCTCCCGGTTTTCGTTCGTCATTTTCTCGAAGTTTTCACGAATGACGGATGAGCCCATGTTACTTGTCATGATGATAATCGTGTTCTTGAAATTGACGGTACGTCCCTTATTATCAGTCAGACGGCCATCGTCCAATACCTGTAACAATATATTGAATACGTCCGGATGTGCTTTTTCTATTTCATCGAATAAAACGACGGAATATGGTTTACGCCGTATGGCTTCGGTCAACTGTCCGCCCTCNNACTGGCGCTGAATTTTTCCTGATATTCGCTCATATCGATACGCGTCATCATATTTTCGTCATCGAAAAGGTATTCGGCCAGCGCTTTTGCCAGTTCCGTTTTACCTACGCCGGTGGTTCCGAGAAAAATAAATGAGCCGATAGGACGTTTCGGATCTTGCAATCCCGCACGACTGCGGCGTACGGCATCGGCAATCGCCGTTATCGCTTCGTCTTGTCCGATAACACGCTTGTGTAGCTCGTCTTCGAGATGCAACAATTTGTCTTTTTCGCTTTGCATCATCTTGCTGACGGGTATGCCGGTCCACCGTGAAACGACATCTGCAATGTCTTCGCTGTCTACCTCCTCTTTTATCATTGCATCTCCTCCCTGCATTTCATGCAGTTTGTTCTGGATGTCTTCTATTTCGGCTTCTTTTTCTTTCAATTTGCCGTAACGGATTTCGGCTACTTTTCCGTAATCACCCTCGCGTTCGGCTTTTTCGGCTTCAAACTTGAGGTTTTCAATATCAATTTTATTTTGTTGGATCTTGTTAATCTGTTCTTTTTCACTTTGCCATTTGGCTTTTTGTTTCTTTTCTTCCTCTTTCAGATTGGCAATTTCCTCATTCAACAATTCCAGTTTGTCATTGTCTTTCTCACGCTTGATCGCTTCACGCTCGATTTCGAGCTGGGCGATACGGCGTGATACTTCATCCAGCGCCTCCGGTACGGAGTCCGCCTGCATACGCAAGCGCGCCGCCGCTTCATCCATCAGGTCAATCGCCTTATCCGGTAAGAACCGGTCGGTTATATAGCGTGTTGATAGTTGTACTGCGGCGATTATCGCATCGTCTTTAATCCTGATTTTATGATGATTTTCGTATTTTTCTTTCAAGCCGCGGAGTATGGATATTGTATCGGCTTCGTCCGGTTCTTCAACCATCACCATTTGGAAACGGCGTTCCAGCGCCTTATCTTTTTCAAAATATTTCTGATATTCATCTAAGGTAGTTGCCCCGATTGCACGCAACTCGCCACGTGCCAGTGCAGGTTTCAGTATGTTAGCCGCATCCATTGCGCCTTCGCTTTTACCGGCGCCGACAAGCGTATGGATTTCATCAATAAACAGAATGATTGTACCGTCAGACTTGATGACTTCGTTTACTACTGCTTTCAGGCGTTCTTCAAATTCTCCTTTGTATTTTGCGCCGGCAATCAGGGCGCCCATATCCAAAGAAAATAGCTGCTTGCTTTTCAGATTTTCAGGGACGTCACCCCGGATAATACGATGTGCCAATCCTTCGGCAATAGCCGTTTTTCCTACACCGGGTTCGCCGATAAGGATGGGATTGTTCTTTGTTCTGCGGCTTAATATCTGCAATACACGGCGTATTTCATCATCCCGGCCTATGACGGGGTCAAGTTTCCCGGAACGCGCGCGTTCGTTCAGGTTGACAGCATATTTATTAAGTGAGTCGTATGTATCTTCTGCCGATTGACTTGTAACTTTATTGCCTTTTCGAAGTTCATCGATGGCGGCACGCAGTTCTTTTTCCGTCATACCTGCATCTTTCAGCATTTGTGAAGCATCACTTTTCTCTGTCAGCAATGCTAATATGATATGTTCGAGTGAAACATACTGGTCACCGGATTTGCTGCTGTAATCAATGGCTTTTTGAAGCACTGCATTCGCTTCGTTGCTGAGATAGGGTTCTCCTCCCGAAACTTTTGGTAAAGACGCTATTTTATTACTTATATGCTGGTTCAGTCCCTGCAGATTAATACCCAGTTTCTGAGTCAGAAATTGCATAATGCTCTCTCCTGTCATAATGACACCATTAAGCAGATGAACAGCTTCAATTGATTGCTGTTTTTCTTGTCTGACAAGATTGATTGCCTGCTGAACGGCCTCCTGTGATTTGATTGTAAAATTAGTAAGATTCATATAGTTATTTCTCCTTTCTTGCCAATTAAATTTGTTGTATTCTGTTCTTGGAATTTCAAAATAAATGCCAAGGATAAAAGGTGACATTTTGGCATTGTTTGTTTTTGCGGATGAATGATCGGAGGAAGTTTGCTGAAAGAAGGTAGAAATGTTATCTTTGCACGAGTTAAAAACGAATAAAGTTTAATGAAAGAATTTATCATATCGGAGGCGAAAACGGAGAATGCAGTATTGGTAGGGCTGATAACGCCTCAGCAGAGTGAGCGTCAGGTGAAGGAGTATCTGGACGAACTGGCATTTCTTGCGGATACGGCGGGTGCGAAAACGGTAAAAAAATTTACGCAGAAGTTGGAATATCCGAATCAAACGACATTTGTCGGAAAAGGAAAGTTGCAGGAAATCAGTGAATATGTAGCTGAACACGAGGTGGGACTTGTTATTTTTGACGATGAGCTTTCGGCGAAACAGATCCGTAATATTGAAAAAGAGCTGGGTGTGAAAATTCTGGACCGGACAAATCTTATTCTTGATATATTTGCCAAAAGAGCGCAGACTGCGCATGCTAAAACACAGGTGGAGCTTGCACAGTATAAATATATGCTTCCGCGCCTGACGGGCTTGTGGACGCACCTCGAACGCCAGCGTGGAGGAATTGGTATGCGTGGGCCGGGTGAAACACAAATTGAAACAGACCGTCGCATTATCCTTGATAAAATATCCAAGTTGAAGAAAGATTTGGTTGAGATTGATAAGCAGATGTCGTCACAGCGTAAAAACCGTGGTAAGATGGTGCGCGTGGCATTGGTCGGATATACGAATGTAGGAAAATCTACTTTGATGAACCTGCTTTGCAAGACCGAAGTGTTTGCCGAAGACAAACTGTTTGCAACATTGGATACCACGGTGCGCAAGATGATTATTGCGAATCTGCCGTTTCTGCTTTCGGATACGGTCGGGTTTATCCGGAAGTTGCCGACGGAGCTTATCGAGTCGTTTAAGTCGACGCTTGATGAAGTGCGCGATGCGGATCTGTTATTGCATGTGGTGGATATTTCACATCCTACGTTTGAGGATCAGATTGAAGTGGTGAACCGTACATTGGCGGAGATAGACAAGACTCCCAAACCGGTTATTATGGTCTTTAACAAGATTGATACATTTACTTTTGTGCCGAAAGATGAGGATGACCTGACACCGCGTACGCGTGAGAATATTTCTCTTGATGAATTGAGGGCGACCTGGATGAATAAATTACCGGATAATTGTATTTTTATTTCTGCCAAAAATAAGACGAATATAGACGAGTTGAAAGATTTAATGTACAGGCATGTCCGGGAAATTCACGTTACCCGTTTTCCGTACAATGATTTTCTTTACCAAAATTACGATTCCGGGGATGATGCGCAATAATTTCTTTACGTAGAAATTCGCGGTCTATATGTGTGTATATTTCCGTCGTGGTAATGCTTTCATGTCCCAGCATCATTTGTATTGCACGCAGGTTGGCTCCTCCTTCGAGCAGGTGTGTGGCAAATGAATGACGCATGGTATGAGGACTGATATTTTTACGGATACCCGCCGTTTTTGCCTGTTCCTTGATGATGTGAAAGACCATGACACGGGTTAGTCCGGCGCCGCGCCTGTTCAGGAATAATATGTCTTCAAATCCTTTTTGTACTTTGATATTGTGTCTGTCCGTCAGATAGTTACGTATCTCTTTGATCGCTTTGCCGGAAATCGGNNACCAGCCGTTGTTTGTCTCCTTTTCCTTTTACGATGATAAACTGTTCGTCGAAGTATACGGTTGAATATTGTAGATTGATAAGTTCGGATACGCGTAGTCCGCAACTATATAATACTTCAAGCATGGCCCGGTTACGTTGTCCTTCGGCTTTGGAAAGATCAATTGAATTGATCAGGTTGTTTATCTCCTTTTCCGTAAGTACTTCGGGTAGTTTTTTGCCGATTTTAGGGCTTTCGAGCAATTCCGTAGGATCCGTTTCCAGGTAATCTTCCGTTAGAAGAAAACGGTAAAACGATTTGATCCCTGAAATGATGCGCGCCTGTGAACGGGCGGATATACCTAAATCGCTTAATTGTGTAATGAATTGTTGAATATCGCTGTATGTCAGGGTAAAGATATTTATGTCAGGCTCACTGTCGATGAAACGTATCAGTTTGTTCAGGTCATCAATATAGGCCTCCGCCGTATTTTCGGCAAGTCCTTTCTCCAAGCGCAGGTATGTCGTATATTTATCTATAATATTGATTTCTTTTTGTGCCATATACAAATATAAAAATACGGTCTTTACTTGATAAAAATGAAGGCAGGCAGCGTTTCGGCAAGAAAAATAAACAGGTTCTTTTTGTATTTCCCTCAACTTGCACTACCTTTGTACCTTATTTTGATGCCTTTGATAAGACAAAGGTATCATTTTCGGAGCAAAAAAGAAAAAGATTGGATAGCTATTTAAGGTTAGATCTATTTAAGTTAAAAACAGATTGGATATGAAGAAGATACAGATTATTAACGGGCCTAATCTGAACTTGTTGGGAACACGTGAACCGGCAGTTTATGGTAATTTGGGTTTTGACGCTTATTTTGAATGTTTACGTTCTTCTTTTCCTGATTGCGAAATCCGGTATTTTCAGAGTAATTGTGAAGGTGCATTGATAGATAAGGTTCATGAAACAGGTTTTACGGTTGATGGAATTATCCTCAATGCAGGAGGGTATACGCATACTTCCGTAGCATTGCGTGATGCGATTAAAGCGGTTGAAGCTCCTGTCATAGAGGTACATATTTCGAATGTACATGCACGGGAAGAATTTCGCCATAA
>DOZP01000155.1:7541-8093 GCA_003517945.1 Porphyromonadaceae bacterium
GTGGAGGCTTTAGTAGCTATAGAGAAGTAATAGATTGCCTGTTGCCGCTATTTATTTAGTTCGGTTGTTAAATAAATAGTTTGATTTATGTGTTTGATTGTTTTAATATTGAATTTTTCATCTGCCGATCATTAATAATTTCACTTATAAATATATGCTGAAACATACTAAAATTGTAGCAACAATATCAGATAAACGTTGCGAAGTAGAATTTATTGAAAAGCTTTATAAAGCGGGAATGAATGTAGTGCGTCTTAATACGGCGCATCTGCAGGAGGAAGGATTGGCCCGCATAGTTAACAATATACGAATGGTGTCTGATCGTATAGGTATATTGATTGATACGAAGGGTCCGGAGGTACGGACCACTATAACGCCGGATCCTATTGATTTTAAGTGTGGGGATAAGGTTAGGATGATCGGTGATCCTTCGGGTGTGACAACGCGTGATTGTATCTATGTTTCTTATGAAAATTTTGTTAAGGATCTGGAAGCAGGTAGTGATATTCTGATTGACGATGGCGATCTGGAATTGAAAGTGATAGAAAAAAC
>DOZP01000179.1:0-645 GCA_003517945.1 Porphyromonadaceae bacterium
TGTTGCAGCGTATTCTGAGGGATGAGTGGGGATTTAACCGCGTAGTCGTTTCCGATTGCGGAGCCATTGCCGATTTCTATACTTCCCATAAGGTCTCTTCCGATGCGCTGCATGCCGCGGTAAAAGGTGTGCTGGCCGGGACGGATCTCGAATGCGGTTATGGATATGCTTACCATGAGTTGGTCGATGCCGTTTCCCGTGGTTTAATTTATGAATCCGATATTGATAAGAGTGTATTGCGCCTGTTGATTGAGCGTTTCGATCTGGGCGACTTTGATGATAACGCAATCGTTCCATGGGCAAATCTGCCGCACTCGACCGTTAATAGTGAAAAACACCGGGCTTTGGCTCTCGATATGGCACGCCAGTCGATGACGCTCCTGCAAAATAAAAAAAATATCCTGCCGCTTTCGAAAAACCGGAAAATCGCAGTTATCGGGCCGAATGCCGATGATGAACGGCTCATGTGGGGTAATTACAACGGAACACCGGAAAAAACGACGACCGCGCTGTCCGGCATAAGGTCTGTTGCCCGTCAGGACGTTTTCTATGATAAAGGATGCGATCTGGTCGACGATATGATACTGGAATCCCTGATAAAAGAATGTTCTTTCGAAGGTAAACCCGGAATAAAAGCCTCTTACC
>DOZP01000179.1:750-3016 GCA_003517945.1 Porphyromonadaceae bacterium
TTCCGTCGGAATCCGGAGAAATCGTATTCAGACTGCAATCTATCGGTGACTGCCATTTATTAGTCAATGATGAGACTGTTTCGGAGTATACTTCGTGGCGGTTTGTGACTAAACGCATACCTTATCAGGTAGAGAAGGGAAAGCAATATAACATCCGGATCTATTTTACGCAAAACTATAATTTTGCCAATGCCAGCCTGAATTTCAACATAGGGAAGGAATCTCCGGTCGACTATGAAGAATTAATCAAAAAGCTGAAGGGGATAGAAGTTGTTGTCTTTGTCGGTGGAATATCCGGTGAACTCGAAGGTGAGGAGATGCCGATCGAACTACCCGGATTTAAAGGCGGTGATCGTACGGATATTGAGTTGCCTGCTTCGCAGAGAAATTGTATTAAAGCGCTGAAAGATGCCGGTAAAAAAGTAATATTGGTCAATTGTTCCGGATCCGCGGTCGGATTGGTGCCCGAAGCGGAAAACTGCGAAGCCATATTGCAGGCATGGTATGGCGGACAGGCCGGCGGACAAGCTATTGCAGAGGTCTTGTTCGGAGATTATAATCCTGCGGGAAAGTTACCGGTTACATTTTATAAGAACATTACTCAACTGCCCGATTTTGAGAATTATGCGATGGAAGGCCGTACGTACCGCTATATGACGGACGTACCTTTGTTTCCGTTCGGGCATGGTTTGAGCTATACAACTTTTATCGTCGGCAAAGCAAAACCGGATAAAACGGAGATGAAAGCAGGCGATAAAATGTCATTGACCATTCCTGTGAAAAATGCCGGAAAAAGAGACGGCGCCGAAGTGATTCAGGTTTATGTAAAGAAACTGAAAGAAAATGGTCCGGTAAAAACGTTACGCTCGTTTAAACGAATAAATCTGAAATCCGGGCAAGCCACGGAAATTATACTGGAACTGGAACCTTCTTTTTTTGAATGGTATGATCTCTCTACCTATAGGATGTCTGTTTCACCCGGCGATTATGAAATATTCTACGGAACAAGTTCGGATGATGAAAAAATGCAGAAATTGAATATAAAACTATTATAAGTGAGTGATTTTACTGTTTCAATCGGAGCCGTCGTTTAATATGCAAGAATTGATCCTATGAGAAAAAAAGTAGTGGTAATCGCTTTCATTTCGATTTTTATACAGTTGGGTATATATGGCCGGAACGGCGTTTCCGGATTGACAACAGAGAAGGTTTCGCCTTTTCCGGGAACATCGGTAAAACTGACCCCTTCCTGGATAAAGCAACGCGAAGAGTTGAATACGGCATATCTCAAATCTCTTGATGTAGACAGGTTGTTGCATAATTTCAGGGTCAATGCCGGATTGTTGTCGAATGCCGAGCCTCTGGAAGGATGGGAGGCTCCCGGGATCGGTTTGAGAGGTCATTTTACGGGTCATTATCTTTCTGCGGCTGCGAGTGTGATTGAAAATACAAACGATTCCCTGCTGTCCGGTCGCGTGAATTATATGGTGAACGAGTTATATAAATGCCGGCAGGCGCTGGGAGGCTTATATCTGAGCGCTTTTCCGGAAAGTGATTTTGATACTTTGGAAAGGCAGTTTGGGGGTGTATGGGCGCCATATTATACCTACAATAAAATTATGCAGGGCTTGTTAGATGTTTATTTGCGGACGGGAAATAAGCAGGCTTATGAAATCGTTACGGGCATGGCCGATTATATAGAGCGACGAATGTCACGACTGGATGAAAAAACGATTGAGAAAGTCCTTTATAGTGTGGGGGCAAATCCGTCGAATGAAGCCGGAGCCATGAATGAAGTCCTTTACAAACTGTATAAAGCCTCGAAAAATCTCCGGTATTTATCCCTGGCGAAAATATTCGACCGGGACTGGTTTGCCGTTCCGTTATCAAAAAATGAAAATATTCTCAGCGGGTTGCATGCCAATACTCATTTGGTTCTTGTCAATGGCTTTGTGCAACGTTATTCGGTCACAGGAGAAATATTATATCGAGATGCCGCAGTGAATTTCTGGAATATGTTGCTCAAAGAGCATGCTTATGTGAACGGAACAAGTAGTGGGCCGCGCCCGAATGTTACGACTCCGACATCGCTTACGGCAGAACATTGGGGCATTCCGGGTATCCTTAGTAATACCATGACAAAAGGAATCGCGGAATCATGCGTATCTCATAATACCCAAAAGCTGACGTCTTCGCTTTTTACGTGGACGGCAAACCCCGGTTATGCCGATGTTTATATGAATACGTTTTATAACGCGGTCATGGC
>DOZP01000179.1:3030-6147 GCA_003517945.1 Porphyromonadaceae bacterium
CCCCGGAATAAATCATTTTTGAAAGAGAATGATTTTCGTTGTTGTAACGGGTCGGGTATAGAAGCATTTGCCACTCTTAATTCGGGTATTTACTACCATAACGAATCCGATTTATGGGTAAATCTTTATGTTCCGTCGGAATTAAACTGGAAAGAACGGGGTATCGTTATCGGTCAAACCGGAGATTTTCCGTCGGAATCGTCTGTTGAATTTTCCATATCCGTAAAAAAGAAATCAGCGTTCAATCTTCATCTGTTTATTCCCGCCTGGGCCGAAAACACAGAAGTGTTTGTCAATGGAGAAAAACAACCGGGAAACATTGCGCCTTCCTCGTATTTCGATCTGAAACGGGAATGGAAAAACAACGACAAGGTAAAACTGGTTTTTCAGTATGATTTTCATCTAAAATCAATGCCGGATAACGATCATGTTGTCGCTTTGTTTTACGGCCCTGTTCTTCTGGCGTTTGAAACATCATCCGAACTTATCCTGAAAGGAACATACGATGAGATATTGAGCAACTTGTCCGTAACAGGGCAAAATAGCTTTCAACTGAATAATGGCGGACAAAAATATATCCTTCGTCCGCTATATCGGATAGAAAATGAATCTTATGGTGTTTATGCGACAATAAGGGATTACTGAAATGTGATATAAGGCGAAAAAAGTCTTTTTCGTAAAGCATTTCTTCTATATTGCCAGATACTTAACGTGTTGAAGAATGGACAAGATTCAAGGGTAAAATAGCCGTCCTAACCAATTATTGGATATTATTCGTTATCTTTGGGGCTCTTGATTAATTCATTTCAGAGACAAAACCTTATGTAATTATTCAAAAAATAGCAGAGGACATTGCGCGATTTTCAACAGACACTGATATTTTAGGCGATATCAAGGAATTTGAAGCTAAGCGGGCTGATTTGGACAAAGAAATAAATGTTTATCTGAAAGAATTGGGGTTGATAGAGTAATGGCGAAGAAATTTGAAATAAGAAACAGTACAGCCGAATTCCTCATGTTCGTGACGGAAGGTAAGGAAAATGGT
Source organism: Porphyromonadaceae bacterium (assembly GCA_003517945.1). Lineage (GTDB taxonomy): Bacteria > Bacteroidota > Bacteroidia > Bacteroidales > Tannerellaceae > Tannerella. The sequence continues at coordinate 4,076 of DOZP01000179.1, forward strand.
ATACAGGTAATGTATAAGGATGAAACTATTTGGGGTACACAGAAAGCAATGTCAGCTTTGTTTGATGTGGGTGTTCCTGCAATAAACAAGCATCTTAACAATATCTACGGGGAGGGAGAGTTACTGCGTGAGTCAACTATTTCCAAAATGGAAATAGTTCAAACCGAGGGTGAGCGTGAAGTGAAAAGGCAAATGGAATTTTATAATCTTGATGCTATTATTTCTGTAGGCTATCGTGTTAATTCTGTCCGTGCTACACAGTTCCGTCAATGGTGTACTTACGTGCTGCGGCAATTTGCCATACGTGGCTATGTCATAGACAGAAAACGTATGGAAAACGGTTCGTTCATCAGTGAAGATTATTTTGAACACCTGCTTGCCGAAATCAGGGAAATAAGACTAAGCGAACGCCGTTTCTATCAAAAGTTGACCGATATATATGCCACAGCCATCGACTATAATAAAGATGCTCCAACTACTCGTCTGTTTTTTAAAAAAGTGCAGAACAAAATGCACTATGCTACACATGGTCATACTGCTGCCGAACTGATTGTAGAGCGCGCCAATGCACAAAAAGAGAATATGGGATTGACAACATGGGAGAATGCTCCTGATGGAAAAATTGTAAAACCGGATGTAAGCGTAGCGAAAAATTATTTGAACGAGTTAGAACTGGAGGATATGGGACGTTTGGTTAATGCCACTTTAGACATGGCTGAACGTATGGCAAAACGACGTATACCTATGACTATGGAAGATTGGGCAAAGCGAATAGATATTATTCTCGAAGCGGGAGAGAATGCAGTGTTGATTGATGCAGGTAAAATTACAGCGGAGTTTGCTAAATCTTATGCGGAATCCGAATTTGAGAAGTATCGATTCATACAAGATAAGCTGTTCCAATCGGATTTTGACCGATTGGATAACAACAATATCCTGCCACGCGATTTTAATCTTGATGAGGAATAGTTTCAGAAGTTGCAGCAGTTCGTCTGACCGACCTCCGGCAGGCGGTTATTCAACCCAAACAGGGAAAAGGACAAGGGATTTAACGGGGGCATCTGACAGGTTGTTTCGTAAACATTTGCTATCTTTGAAGTAGTCAGAAGATAATTTGCTGACTGTAAGTAGGATAAAAGACTATTCTTACAAAGATAATGAGTCATTTTTTCCTTACAAGTTCGTGTTGCGCAAATAACTCTTTGTGTAATCAACCATTTTTTAACCATCGCAGTCATGATTCTGAGTACAGCGATGATATCTTGCGAAAAGGATATAACGTATTACACCGTTACTTTCGACGCAAACGGAGGCCGACTCGACAAGGAGGCTGTGATAACCGTGGCAGAGGGCGACAGATTGCCCGCCGTTTTGCACTTTTACCTGACTTCCCCGGAAAACCATTGGTTTACAGTATGGTACAGGGAGCCGGAACAGATCAACGAATGGAATTACGGCAATGATGTGGTTACGGGCGACGTTACCCTATACGCCGGGTGGAAGCGTATTTATACCTTTACTTTTTACGGTAACGGCGGTACTTCCCATAACGATAACCGCAGCGAAACATGGGTGATGTCTCACTTGAGCGTCGGCGACAGATTGAGGCGGCCTGAGAACGTGATAAGGCCCGGATACGTTCTCGAAGGGTGGTACAAGGATGCCGGATTGACCGAGCCGTGGGATTTCAACACCGATGTCGTCTCCGGCGACGGGGCACTCTACGCGAAGTGGAGTACCGGCATCGAGGGGCTTACGCGGGAGAATTACCCACGGGTGGATGGCGCAACCTCTACCCGGGCGCTCAACATGATGATCGCCTGTAAGTTACTCGGACTTTCTTACGTTTGGAGCATGGTGACGGGGACCAGTGAATTTAGTGTGTGGCCTAAGGGTGATAACGGATTTCCGGACAACAGCCTCGATGGGCGCATCAAAACATCACAGACCTACGGCGCAATGATGAACCTGATAGACGGGCAGGCCGACATCATACTGCGCTCGACTACCGCCTCGCCCAACGAAAAAACCGCCGCCGAAGCTGCCGGGGTTACGCTGATCGAAACGCCCAT
>DOZP01000179.1:6167-6308 GCA_003517945.1 Porphyromonadaceae bacterium
GAGCAGATCCGAAAGATATATACCAAACAGATCACCAACTGGTCGGAAGTCGGTGGAGACAACGCTCCCATGAAAGTTTTTACACGCCCGCGCAATTCGGGCAGCGAGGAGGCACTCAGGGAGTTGGTGATGAAGGATTTG
>DOZP01000179.1:6328-6570 GCA_003517945.1 Porphyromonadaceae bacterium
AGGGAGCAGTACGGGATCGGTTACATCTTTAAGAATTATAAAGAGATGATTATATGGCGATATGGGGAGCCTACCCTTGCCATCGACGGTGTTCAGCCTACCCCGGCTACGATGAAAGACCGGACATATCCTCTGACGACGGAGGTCTATGCGATCATCCGCTCCGATCTGGATCGTGGTTCGATGGCCTACAAACTGTACGAATGGTTGCAGACTGAATCGGCGAAAATGGTGTTGGAGGA
>DOZP01000179.1:6657-11587 GCA_003517945.1 Porphyromonadaceae bacterium
TGACATATTTCTGTGAAAACCTAAAAAACTATTTACCTTTGGAATGTAAAGCTAATCCGGGCGCTTTTCCCATGTTTTAAGATCAGTGGGGGTATAGACTTCAATGCCCGTCCGGATGAAAAAACGAAAGATTCCCGGCAGATTCCGGGAAATCTTTCAATATTAGTGTAATTATTTAGTAAGCTCATTAATGACAGCCTGATTGGCCTTACGAACATCAGCTTCATTAATTTTGATTTTTTTACGATCGTATGTCATCAGACCGTTTACTTCGCCTTCCACATCCGTTGTCTGTGTATATACGGCTCCGGAGAAACCGCGTTTCACCATATCCTGCAGTTCGCCGGCATATTTTACATATTCTGCCGTTACCTCGTTTTCATTTTTGAATTGTACGTAACCCCAGTTACGTTTGTTCCACCACAAGTGATTTTCCAGCGCCAGGCCTATCCCGCCGTATTCGCCTAATACATTGACACGTTCCGCATCGAACAGGAACATTCGCGGGCCCGGATAATTATGCAAATCCAGGATGTCTCCGCAAGGACGGTGGTTTCCGCCACTGGCGGGGTTTACCAGACGGGAAGGATCATACGTTTTGGTCCATTCGGCAGCTTTTTCCGTATCAAACTGTCCCCACGCTTCGTTGAAAGGCACCCATACGACGACCGAAGGGTTGGACATACACAAATCCATGATTTCTTTCCATTCCCTGTAAAAATTGTCGATAGATTCCTGTGTGCGTTTTTTATCCGTTCCTCCGTTATATTGGTGAGGCGCCCACTGATTGCCCATATCGCCGCTCGGCATATCCTGCCAGACGAGAATACCTTCTTTGTCACAATGATAATACCAGCGTGCCGGTTCAACTTTCACGTGTTTACGGATCATATTGAATCCCCAGTCTTTTGTTTTCTTGATATCATAAAGCAACGCTTCGTCCGTAGGAGCCGTGTATAGTCCGTCGGGCCACCATCCCTGATCCAATGGGCCGAAATGGAATAAATCTTTATTGTTCAATTGCATACGCATCAGGCCGTTCGCGTCGCGTTTTGCCGATATTTTACGGAAAGCCGTGTATGATTTTACCTCGTCCACAACCTTACCTGAAGACGAAACAGATACTTTCAGATCATACAGATATGGGTTTTGCGTATCCCATAGCGTAGGATTTTTTACGCCCAGGCGCAGTTCGTGTCCTGTTAATCCTTTTGCCGTGGCGATCACCCGGCCTTTGTCTAACAATTTTACTTCGACAATGTCGTTCGTATTGCATTTGGAAGTCGCAACCGTAACGTTCAACGATCCGCTTTCAATACAGGGAATCGTTTTGATTGCCGTGATATGATTTGCAGAAACAGGTTCCAGCCATACGGTCTGCCAGATGCCCGTCACCGGAGTATACCAGATGCCTTCCGGCTTGTTTACCTGTTTACCGCGCGGCTGATATCCTTTATCGGTCGGGTCCCATACGCGGACAACCAATTTATGGTTGGATTTTCCGGCAAGAAACGGAGTGATATCAAAGGAGAAAGGAGTAAATCCGCCTTTGTGAGAGCCAACCATGATATCATTGATGAATACATCCGCTTTCCAGTCTACGGCGCCAAAGTTCAGCACTATGTTTTTTCCTTTCCAGGCGGAAGGAATCGTAAATTCACGTTTATACCACAATTCATTTTCGTCACCTACTTCTTTCATGACTCCGGAAAGAGATGATTCGATAGCAAAGGGCACCAGGATCTTTCCATCAAAACCGGCCGGTTCCGCCATACCGCGGGGGGCAACGGCATATTCCCAAAGTCCGTTCAGGTTGCTCCATTGATTACGTTCGATCAACGGACGCGGATATTCGGGTAATACGTTTTGCGGGTCGATCTTCTCCGCCCATTCCGTTTTTAATTTATCTCCCGCCGGAGACCATTGTGCATGTGTACTTACGATGAATAAGCAGGCACAGATTACTAAAGATAATTTTTTCATGATCCTTAAAAATTTAATTTTTTTAAATAGTTATAATTAAGATGATGTATCATTTTACCATTTTATCTTCCAGCATTTTCATGAAATACCCCCCGACTACCGAGCGCGCCCTGAAATTCATTGAATGGCTGTCTTTTGTGTCGTGCCAGTCACTCAACGGGATGCGCGAAACCGTTTCATTGGCATATACATGAACAGGAGACATCAGTTGCCGGAAATCGTCCGGATTATTGCTGAGACAGGCGCTCCAGATGATCCAGTCTGTTTTTGTATAGTCTTCGCGGCTATCCAGCGGAAGGCCGTATTTATTTTGTTTGGTCAGGTAGTAAGCGGTTTCTTTCTTTGCCACTTCTTCCGGGAAAATATTCAATCCGAGCAATTTGTCCCAGATCAGGTTGTATTTCTGGCTCCATGTACCGGGTTTGTCGAATGTCAGGCGGTAATGATCCCCGTCGTCCGCCATCTGCATCCATTGTTTAGCCATGTCTTTTGCTGCGTTGATATATTTGTCGGCAGTTTCTTTATCACCCAGCATTTCCGCCATTTTCCCATATCCTGCAATACCCATGATCGCCTTGACGGAAAGATTTGCATTGTGTGCAAAATGTCCGGCAAAATCATCCGTACACAGTTGGTTTTCCGGATCAAGACCTTCTTTCATCAGGTAATTCGCCCATGTCGTTAATACTTCCCAATGTTTTTGGGCATATCCGGCATTTCCCTCTACAACGGCGATAGCTGTGGACAGGATTAGCATGTTGCCGGATTCTTCCACCGGCATGTCTCCTCCGTATGTTTGTCCGTTCGCGACCGGATAAGTACCTACGTCATGCGCCGGAAACGGCTTGTTCCATTTACCGCTTTCGCTGAAATAAAAGATCGGGTTCATCATGCCTTTCAGTAAATCCGGATTGTAAATAAGGAATAAAGGGGCGGAAGGGTATGTGATATCCACCGTTCCGATTGAGCCGTTGCTGAAGTTTTCTTTTGACAGGAAGATCAGGTTGCCGTCTTTGTCTTCGATCAGTTTGTGAGCCGATATAGCCTGGCGATAGGCCAGGGCGCATAGTTCGGCATATTCTTTCCCTCCGCTTTTTTCGGCATCGTTCATCATTTGCGTATCAAACTTCCGGCAACGTTGCATGACCGGCAAATAAAGCTCGTCGGCTTTCCGGAAGGCTTCGGTAATACCGGTTTTTCCGTTTTGTTTCCAGTAAGCCTGACGGTTGTCATGGAAATACTGGATGGCATAGATGTCATCATAGCCAATCATCATAAACCCGGAGGAGGGAGCGGCTATTTTTCCCATGTTTTCGCAAAAAGACAGGACAGCCGAACCGCTTTGTGTTTTTGTTTCCGATACATTGGGAAGGGCAATATTCCCTGTCCGGATGAAATGTTCTTTCATATCCGTATATTCGCCGATACGGATAGCCGTCTTGTTTTTCTTCCGGGATGCGATGTAGAAATATCCCCAGTCAATCCGTACATTATCTCCTTTCTTTTGCAGGATGGGCTGCTCGACGGTTCCGGTTTTTGCATAAACAAGGTCTCCCGTTTCCGACAGGGATGTCTCGGTTAGTTGTCCCGCGGAATGAATGGCCCAGTCCGGCGTTGCTTCCATATAGATCTGAACCTCATGCTCTTTTCCGTCAACCGGACGAACCTGATAAGATATGTAGTTGACGGGAGTCGACATCCGTTCAAGATCGTCCGTTAGCAACGGAGATGTAAAGATAAGATCTAATTCTACCGGGCCGCATGTAAATGTATAATAAGTCTGCGTCGGAAGTACATGCACGGATTTTTGAACCGCCGCCGTTTCGAATGATTTTACTTCCTCATTTTTCCGGTAGATTCCGAAATCTACATAAGCCCCTCCCGTACGGTTATGACAATGGGCCGCGATCGTATTTTTGCCCGGAACCAATGTTTTTTTTACTTCATCGGACAATTCCAGTATGACGTGATTGCGCCAGCTATAATCTGTCGCCACCACCTGAATCCCGTTTATATATAACTCGAAAATATCATCGTGCGAATATTCAAGGATAACCGGTTGGCCGGAATAGTCCTCCGTCAGCTCGAATGTGCGTCTCACCCAGATGTCTTTGCTTTCCCAGGGAGTGGAAAGGTTCGGCATATCCGGCGTTCCGAATGCGGCCTTTCCTTTCTGCCATGCGTTGTCATTATAATCAGAAGCCGTCCAGCTTCCCACAGGCTCCTTTTCCGTATAAGCCGCTTCCCACTTTTCGGTTGCCGCTGTCGGCAGGATCGTTATCAGCGGAATATCGTTTATTCCCATGAAGCGGTATGATACGCCGTCTACGCGTAATGCCCCGAGCAGAGGAAATTTGATACCTGTCCAGTGACGGACGATATCTTCGTTCAGTTTATCGGTAAACGACCATGCACTGGTATAAGGGTCGATTGTAATCAACGGATAGGCAGGCGCACGGAGCGAATTTTCTTTGCCCGGTTCGAACAGATTGTTGACAGGTGACGGCGAACATCCGTATAAACAAAATGCGATCAGTAGAGATACAGCGAAAATAGTTCGATTCATGATATCTGAAAATAAAATTTACGATGCAAAAATAGCTTGTAATAGCCGGAAAGATATTCAATAATCATTCAAAATCTTTCATGATTCGTGCATGAATCATATAAAGACGCTTCAAATTCAATAAATTTCAGGGAATTGTGTTTTTCCGGACATATCACTCATTTTTCATAACCTGGATAACTCATTTGAGGGTAATTTACCTGTTGAAAATTCAGCATTCAACAGCAAATTTAATGCGATCTGCGAACCGGACCGTAAAAAAAGATTTAAAATTCATCGTTATTTTAAAGATAATAAGTACACCCTATAAATTATCAATGCAATAAATAAAATATCAGTGAAGTTGATAATAATATCAGATAAACTACTGTTAAAATATTT
>DOZP01000179.1:11635-11770 GCA_003517945.1 Porphyromonadaceae bacterium
ATGGAAGCAGCAACAATAAAGAAAAGTAATCACGGGGCAAACGTTCGCCGTTGGAGGGAATGGCGTAATATCAATCAGGATGTGCTTGCCGAACAGATCGGAGTATCACAAGCGACCCTTTCCGGTTATGAGAAA
>DOZP01000056.1 GCA_003517945.1 Porphyromonadaceae bacterium
CTGCAAACCGAAAGGCTATAGGTTATCAATAATACTAAATATAGATATTTCATGTGTGTAAAATTTGTTTTTCTATAACAATAAACAATTTATTCAATGATCCATGTTTTGGTTATTCCATGACAGTAAGGACAAAAAGAATCCCGAATATCCGGCAAAAAGCGAAGAGTCCTCAAAGAAACTATCCGCTATGCCTTCCTAATGCTTCTTATACCTCAAAAGGAACAATTCAATTGCCTGATCCTTATAGTATAGATAACGATTTTGGGAGGTGTTTCCGAAAGTATGTTCCTTTTATTTTTTCGGAGGATAGTCAAGCGTATAATGAAGTCCGCGGCTTTCTTTGCGGTCTATGGCCTGCCGCATGATCAGGTATCCTACATTTATCATGTTGCGGAGTTCGCAGATGTCGCGTGAGGCGACGGAGCGTTTGAACAGGCTTTCGGTTTCTTCGTAGATAATATCCAGGCGATCCCAGGCGCGTTTCAGGCGGAGGTCGCTGCGTACAATCCCTACATAAGTAGACATGATCTGACCGACTTCCTTTACGCTTTGTGTGATCAGTACCATTTCTTCGGGCGAGCGTGTACCTTCGTCGTTCCAGGTAGGGATATTTTCCTGATAGGATAGGGAGTCGAGTATCTTTACCGAATGTTTTGCGGCCGCGTCGGCGTATACTACGGCTTCAATCAGGGAGTTGGATGCCAGGCGGTTGCCTCCGTGGAGGCCTGTACAGGCGCATTCGCCGACTGCGTAGAGACGTTGAATAGATGAGCGTGCATCCAAGTCTACCTTGATTCCGCCGCAAAGGTAATGGGCGGCCGGAGCTACCGGAATGTAGTCTTTGGTAATATCAATTCCGAGGCTGAGGCATTTTTCATAGATGTTCGGAAAATGCTTCTTTGTTTCTTCCGCATCTTTATGTGTAACATCCAGGTATACATGGTCTTCTCCGCGGTTTTTCATCTCGTTGTCAATGGCTCTTGCTACGATGTCACGCGGTGCAAGGGACAGGCGTTTGTCGTATTTTTGCATAAATTCTTTTCCGTCCATTGTACGCAGGATACCTCCATATCCGCGCATCGCTTCCGTAATCAGAAACGACGGGCGGTCTCCGGGATGATAAAGCGCTGTGGGATGAAATTGCACGAATTCCATGTCCTTGACGGTTCCTTTTGCACGATATACCATGGCAATTCCGTCGCCTGTCGCAACCAGCGGATTGGTGGTTGTCTGATAGACCGCGCCGATACCTCCTGTAGCCATTAATGTGATTTTGGAAAGAAACGTATCGATCTGTCCGGTCTGCATGTCCATGATGTATGCTCCGAAGCATTCAATATCAGGCGTCTGGCGCGTTACGGTGACACCGAGATGATGTTGCGTCAGTATTTCAATGGCGAAATGGTTTTCGAAAACCGTAATGTTCGGATGTTTTTTAATTCCTTCGATCAGGCTGTCCTGAATTTCGGCTCCGGTATTATCCTTATGGTGCAGAATGCGAAATTCCGAATGCCCGCCTTCCTTGTGAAGGTCAAAATCCCCTTTTTCGTCTTTGTCGAAATCAACTCCCCATCCGATCAGTTCGTTGATCTGTTCCGGAGCATTATACACAACTTTTTCCACAGCGGCGCGATTGCTGAGGAAATCTCCTGCAATCAGGGTATCTTCTATATGTTTTTCGAAATTGTCAACCGGAAGATTGGTGACCGAAGCGACGCCTCCCTGTGCAAAAAACGTATTTGCTTCTTCCAGTCCGGATTTACAAATCAGGGCGACTTTTCCTTTGTGTGCCACTTTAAGGGCGAAGCTCATGCCCGCAATGCCCGAACCGATAACTAAGAAATCGAATCTTTTTACCATAAGTTGTTTTTTCTGCTGAATAAGGGGCAAAGTTATAAAATTACTTTCTAAATATATAGAATAAGGGGCTTATGATTTATTTTCGGAAGCCCCTTATTTGTTAAAAATCAAAATTGCGTTTACTATTATATCCGGATGATCGGCAAATAGACAAAAAAAGAAGCATTTTATTTTTCAACTCTGAACCAATCGACGTCTACGCTCGAACGAGCCGTATTTACCGATTTATTCATCATAAATAATCCCATTTTTGCGCCGATCCATTTTCCCTGGCGCGCTTTGAATGTTTGGGTTAGTTGCCTGTATTTCTTTCCATCCGGGCTGTAATAAAAGGTGCATATTCCTCCGTCCGAAACGGTTACTTTGAGGAAGATCTCTACGTCATGAATGGGCGTTTTGTGGTTGTATTTTTCGTTGATTTTAATGTTTTTCAATTCTATTCGTTCAACTTGTTTTTCTGCTGTTTTTTGTTCCGCATCTATGCAACTATTGTATTCTAATGCATATCCCGCGTTTGTTTTGATTAAAGCGATATAGGCGTAATCCCAACCCATCACAATAAGTCCGGTTTTATCTCCTTCGTTCATGAGTACGGCCGATAATTTGGCGGAAGCCGTAAACTTGGGAGCAGGAAATTTTTGCAGTAGCAGATTCGGGATGTCCCAAAAATTGGTAAAATTTTCCGGATAATATTGTCCGTACAAACGCATGTAGCCATAAGACGAAGTGAACCCGTAAGCCTGTAGCGGATTTGCGTGCCACTGCCATTGTAAGCCGAGTTTCGGAACATTGAATTCGTCACTTTCCGCAGGCGTTTCAACCGGAACTGTTTTGCCGGTATCCGGTTTTTTATACGTCGTTACGGGTTCACCGCAGTAATCTTTGTCGTTGATTCCCATTACGGGCCATCCGTCTTTCCACGTCACCGGTTGCAGATGCGTAACCCGTCCGTATGCGCCTTTGTCCTGAAAATGGAGGAACCACCATTCGCCGGTTTGCGTTTGTACCAACCCTCCCTGGTGCGGACCGTTCATATCCGTCTTGCCTTGCGCCAACACTTTTTTTACTTCATACGGCCCGTAGATATTTTTCGAGCGGAAAGCCAACTGCCATCCCGTGGCAACGCCTCCCGCCGGAGCCAACATGTAGTAAAAACCATCCTTTTTATAGAGTTTTCCGCCTTCTACGGTATGATTCACTCCGTCGTTACCATCGTAAATGAGCGTTTCCTCGCCAATAGGTTTCGTTCCGTCTGCATTCAGTTCGCAAAGCGTCATTATGCTGTTCAGGTTAGCACGGCTTCCGGCCCAGGCATGTACGAGATAAACCTTTCCGTCGTCATCGAACAACGGGCTTGGGTCGATTCGCCCTTTGCCCGGTAAAACCAGCACCGGCTGATCCCAACGGCCTGTTATATCTTTGGTTTTAACCATGAAAATACCAAAGTCAGGATCGCCCCAATAAATCATAAATTCACCGTTGTGATAGCGAATGCACGGCGCCCAAACGCCTTTTCCATGTTGCGGTTTGTCGAAAAAATTTGCCGGGTCAATGTTTTCGAGATATAAATCCATCAATGCATAATTGATTATTTTCCAGTTGATTAAATCTTTAGAGTGGAGGATCGGCAGTCCCGGCACGCAATTGAAACTGGAAGCGGTCATGTAGTAATCATCTCCAACCCGGATGACGTCCGGATCGGAATAATCAGCATGTATTACAGGGTTTTGATACATCCCGTTTCCCAAGTCCGCTTTCCATACTTCGGATACATACGTTTGCGCCCCCATGGAAAAGCCGCTTAAAATCAGTAGCGTTGTATATATGACTATTCGTGTAAGTTGCTTGCGTTTCATGATTGCAAATGTAATAAAACTACCGGAGTATATCAATTATGGTTTGTCGTTTTATATCTCGTCAATGCTTCGATATAATAATAATCCGCATAATTAATGGATGCATCAATCTCCGATCCGTTCGGCCAATGGCCTGTTGAGTGAAGAAGGAAAGACGGTTTCGCTTCACGGCTCTGGTATTTTTCCGATGACAGTTCTATTAACATGTTTTCGGCAACTTGTTTATATGTGACGGCTTTTTCTTTGTTGTCTTCCAATTGATACAGTTCCAACAGGGCTGAAGCGACAATCGCCGCCGCGGAAGCATCCTTGGGTTCGTCAGGAATGTGCGGTGCGTCGAAATCCCAATAAGGCACGTATTCCTTTTCCGGCAGTCTGCTCAGATAGAGGTCTGTCAGTTTTTCCGCAAAGCGCAGGAACTTTTTATCGTTGGTTTCCCGGTAGACCATGGTATAGCCATAAATAGCCCATGCCTGTCCGCGCGCCCATAGCGTGCCGTCACCATAACCCTGATGTGTCACTCCTTTGATGAAATTGCCGGTAACCGTGTCGTAGACTGCTACATGATAGTTACCTCCGTCTTCACGGAAATGATATTTCATGGTGGTTTCGGCATGTTTCGTTGCAATGTCATATAGTTTTTTATCGCCTCCGTTTTTAGCCGCCCAATACAGCAT
>DOZP01000234.1:0-3748 GCA_003517945.1 Porphyromonadaceae bacterium
ACTATAGAAAATAGTGATTGATTTGGATATTTTTGTAAAATACATTTAAAGATAGATTTATATCTATCGTTTTTTCAAAACTAACTAATTAAAAACAAATAAATTATGCGTAAGTATTAAAGTATTTATTTATATGAATCAAATGTTTTTTACAATTGTATTATACTATTTGTAAACATATTGACTTTTCAGTCGATATGTTTGTATCATTGCGAAATATACAAATGTAATTTGCTTTTGTAAATTATTTAATTTATATTTGTAGCGTTATATACAAACTTATACATGGCCATTTTGTCATATCATTTTTAAATAATTAAGTAAGTCATGAATGATAAAGAACGTATCATCCGGATTATGAATGAAGAAAATATGAATGCTTCCCAGTTTTCCGAATCAATCGGTATTCAGCGAGCTGCCATATCACATATATTAGCCGGACGTAACAACCCGAGTCTTGATGTTTTCAGGAAAATCCTCAAAAGATTTTCCAACATCAATCCGGACTGGCTCCTTTCCGGTGAAGGCCCCATGAGGCGAAACATTCAAAGTTCAGGAAATAGCGGCCATATGGCTGCAACGAAATATGATTTGTTTTCACAACCGGATTCCCGGCAGGAATCAACACAATCAACCGGATCCTCATCCGTTCCGAACCAAAGAACAAATACGGCTCCCGTACAAAAAAAGAGTTTATATCCTACCGATATTCGTACGGAAATACATTTCACGGATGAAAAACTAAAAGGAGAAGAAGTTAACGACACGATAAATGAGGCGAAAGAAACTATAAAAGAGACCATTATATACAAAGAACGCCCCAACAAAACAATTGAGAAACTGTTGATTTTCTATTCTGACAACACTTTTGAAACGTTTATTCCCGAAAAACAAGATAAATGATGTGCTTCATGCAGATTCGCGGACTAAAGACACAGGTCCCGGCTTATTTATTGCATTACTATGTGTTACGTATCATCGTATAGGCAATGATTACCACAGCCAGTATAAGAACAGCCCATTTGCCATAAAAAATACTGCGTAAACGTAAAATTCTTTTACTTGACATATTCGCAATATATTCAATATATATTGCGAATATAATATAAGGTATAAGTATGAACATCAGGGGGTTATACCTGAATGCCGTCATGTAATTTCCCTGAAACAAATTATAAAAAGCTCTTTGTGAACCACAACCTGGACATTTGTATCCTGTGATGGTATATACCGGACATTTAGGAAAAAAGGCATAACCGGACGGATCAAAATGTGCATACAAATAAATCCCTGTCAAAATAAAAACGATAAGTATACCACCCACTAATATCCTGTATTTCCGCTTCACTTATAAACTCCGAATTACTGATTATTTCTGAGAATATAATACATTATTCTTTTTCTTATTCAGGCGATTCTCCAAATCTGTTTGTATGTGCATCGCCTTCGGCAAATAACATCCATAAACCATAAAATGGAATAAAAAGAAAATGGGGGTTTTAAAACATTCGCCCCCATTTTTGACGCTCATAACAAGATATTCCATCNNATACTATCCAGGAAGTTTTCAAGCCCGCCCGATTCATTTATCATCGCAGCCCAAAATGCAAAGTAAAAAATCAAACCAATGATATAGAACACCACCGCTACAACTGCCGCCCATATGGTTAGTTTCTTTGCCGAATCAGCATTGCTGATGGCTCCATTCATATTCCCCCGTTCGAATTCCGAATTTACATTATTCGCTTTTACTATCGCTATAATCCCCAATACAACGGAAATAGGAGAACAGCAGCAAAGAAAAGATATAATCGTCACCACAATAGATTCCGTCATGTAATTTTTGGGAGGTACCATTCCTCCGCTTGACGTACCTCCGGATGGCGTAGCATATGTTCCGGGTTGCCCACCATAAGGCTGAGCCGGTTGCTGATAGGTCGGTTGTTGTTGCTGACTTTGTTGTAATGGCGGTTGTTGACTGGTACTTACGCCATCATTAGGAAAACTTTGTTGAGGCGGTTCGGGCGTTTGTGAAATATGAGATCCCATTTGCGCTCCGCAATTACCACAAAATGTAACCCCATCCATGTTTTGTGCTCCACATTTCGGACAATTCATAATCTATAATTTTATTAGTTTTAATTAATCAATGGACAAATATAAAATTTTAATAATAAAAATACAAAATGATAAGTAAAAAAGATTTCCGGTCCTTCTGTTTTTAACAGATTACCTCTTTTTTGCCACATCATAACCAGCCTGTAAAGCCTTGAGATTCAGTTCGACAATATCTTCGCTTTTTCTGGCAAATATGGATCGGATACCATCCGCTATTTTATCATAACTAAGTCCGAGAAAAGGAGTGGCGGCCCCCAACATAACAATATTGGCTACACGCGGTGAGCCCAGTTCTTTGGCAATAGCTTCCACATCCAGTACCACTTTATGCGGTAATTTATCCAGTTCCTCATTCACTTTTTCCATGTCCGGATAATTGGGTATGTTCACAAATGGTTGCGAGTTCGTAACAAGCCACCCATCTTTCTTCAGATAAGGCAAATAACGCAGACTTTCCATCGGCTCCAACGAAATAATCAGGTCGGCCTGCCCGATCGGTATCAAATCGGATGACACAGGTTTGTCCGACAACCGCAGATTAGACTGTACATCTCCTCCACGCTGACTCATCCCGTGCACTTCCGCCTGTTTCATATATAAACCTTCCTTCAGTGCTGCTTCTCCGATAACAGCGGCAATAGACAAAATCCCTTGTCCACCTACGCCTGATAATATGATATCTGCTTTCATACGTACAAAATTTTTATTCAATTGTCTGGTCGTTCCGTTTGTTATGCTTCTTTCTTTTTGTTTTTACGAGTCAGGGTCTGTATACATTCACGACGCGGAATAATAACGGAAACACCTTTATATTCGACCTCTTCCTTTATCATCTTTTTCATTTCTTCATAATTCTTTTTCAGAGGAACAACCACCCGGATATGTTCCGGATTGACACCAATCCCTTTACATATGGATTCAATACGTCCGGTAGCGGCAGAATCCTGCCCACCGGTCATAGCTGTTGTCTCATTATCCGAAATAATAATCGTAACATTTGCGTTTTCATTCACACAATCCAACAGTCCCGTCATACCGGAATGTGTAAATGTAGAGTCGCCAATCATAGCAACAGCCGGGTGAACACCCGCATCGGAAGCTCCTTTTGCCATAGTAATCGACGCTCCCATATCAATACAGGAATCAATCGCACGGAACGGCGGTAAGGCGCCAAGCGTATAACAACCTATATCGGCAAATACTTTCGCATTCTCATATTCGCCGACAATTTCATTGAGTGCGTCGTATACATCACGATGTCCGCATCCTTTACATAATGCGGGCGGACGTTGTTCAACTATTTCCGGAATATGGTAATGTTGTTCTGTATTTTTGCCCAGTGCACGACCTACAACATCCGGATTTAATTCGCCATCGCGCCTGAGCGTACCGTCAAGCCGGCCATGTACCACCAATCCTTTGCCTGGAAAACCTTTCAATTTCGCTTCTACAAAGGGATATCCTTCTTCCAGAACCAGCAGTTCATCACATTCGGATGCTATTTTCTCCAATAATTTTTCAGGTAACGGGTACTGGCATATTTTCAATACGGGATGCGCAAAATCATTTTCACTGTTTTCCGACAGATAATTGAATGCAATACCGGTTGTTATGATACCGAGCTTTTTAT
>DOZP01000234.1:3917-4894 GCA_003517945.1 Porphyromonadaceae bacterium
CGCATCAGGATGGGATATCCCAGTTTTTCCGAAAGATCAAAACCTTCATAAACCATGTCGTACGCTTCCTGCTGGTTGGATGGTTCCAACATCGGTATCATTGCAAAATCCCCATATACACGGTTATCCTGTTCGTTCTGGGAAGAATGCATGGAGGGATCATCCGCCGAAAGGATAATCATACCGCCGTTTATACCGCTCATGGATGCATTCATAAAGCAATCCGCCGCTACGTTCAGACCGACATGTTTCATACAACACAAGGTTCGTTTACCGGCATAGCTCATTCCAAGAGCCGCTTCCATCGCTGTTTTTTCATTTGCACACCAACGGCTGTGAATATTACTTCCCTTTGTTTTTTGTTGTATATACTCGGTTATTTCAGTCGAAGGAGTTCCCGGATATGAATAAACACCGGATAACCCTGCGTCTATCGCCGCCTGGGCAATCGCTTCATCTCCTAAAAATAATTTTTTATCCATAGATATTTGCTTCATTTTATGAATTTTCAAATCTGACGCGCAAAGGTAGTGCAAGTTGAGAGAAATACAAAATAAGCTCGCTTATTTTATGCCGCGGCGGTTTAGCTCCGCACGATATTTATCGGCATTCCGGTTGTGTTCTTTCAGGGTAACGGCAAAATTATGACGCCCGGAAAAATCTTCTTTGGCACACATATACAAGTAATTATGACGCGTATAGTTCAAAACGGCATCAAGACCTTTTACGGAAGGGAAACGGATGGGACCGGGAGGCAGCCCTTCATGCAGATATGTATTATAAGGCGAATCCACAGCAAGATGTTTGTTCAGGATACGTTTCAATGTAAAGTCTCCAACGGCATACTTTACGGTAGGATCAGCCTGAAGGGGAATGCCTTTTAATAAACGGTTTATATATAAACCGGCCACTACCGGATACTCATCGGATGCAGCCGTTTCTTCCTCCACAATAGAAGCCAGTATGGACACTTCAAC
>DOZP01000226.1:0-1137 GCA_003517945.1 Porphyromonadaceae bacterium
ACATACAGTGAAAAATGACCGACGGGTTTTTGAAAAATGAGTAATAAGAAAGCGATAACGAGGGCTAACCAGACAGATCTTACAAGCGTATTGGCGCATTCCTGTTTCCGGCCTGCTCCGTAGGCCTGGGCGGTTATGCCGCTCGTACCCATGCGGAGAAAAGAGCAATTCCAGTAGATGAAATTAAAAATGGTGGTTCCGATAGATAATGCGGCAATGTTGCTATCATCTCCGATATATCCGGCGATAGCGGTGTCTGCTATTCCCAACATAGGTATGACAATGTTGGAAATCGTGTTGGGTACGGAAAGGCGTAGTATCTCTTTATTTATTTCCGACGCTTTCATCTGTTATTGAATGACGGGTAGCTGATAAGTAATGATTCATATCAGCGTCGTGAGTTGATTGGTTGGTACGTTTTCTTTTTATAATAACAGTTCCCAGTCGCCGACATCAATCCACCGGTCAAATTTATATCCGACTTCCTTAAAACAGGATACCTGCCTGAAGCCTAACTTTTCGTGGAAGCCGGTACTTTGCGGATTGGGTAGGGCGATGCATGCGATGATTGCATGTACGGACATTTCTTTCAACTCTTCGATCAGAGCCTGCATCAGTGAAACGCCGATTCCTTTGCTTTGTGCCGAAGGGGTGATGTATATGGATGATTCAACCGTATGGCGGTAGGCCTCGCGTTTTTTCCACGGAGAAGCATAGCAATATCCGGTTATTTCTCCGGATTCTTCGTACACCAGAAAAGGCAATGTTTGAGATATCGTCAATACCCTGTTTAACATTTCTTTTTCGGAAACAGGGTTTGCTTCGAAGGTTATAACCGTGTTCTCAACATAATGGTTGTAGATAGCGGCGATATGCTTTGCATCATTTAATATAGCTTTGCGGATCATATAGCGTCAGGCTTAACCGATGTTTTCAATATTAAAACCTATATTCTTCAGGGATTCGGAAATGTTTTGGTTCACGTTTTCCGGCCTGATCGTAAAGTTTTTAAACTCACGCCGTATCCAGTATCCGCCGCGTAACGTTTCGAATGCGGAAGGCGTTTGCCTGAGCCGGTCGCTGTCTTCGCGGATGGGATATGTGTGAGTGATGGCTTCGTATATGATCTGTACGTCG
>DOZP01000226.1:1225-3788 GCA_003517945.1 Porphyromonadaceae bacterium
GCCTTACCGTCCGAAGAATATCCTGCGATGTGCGGTGTGCCGATAAAAGCTCCATTCAGCAAGTCGGGGTCGGGATCCGGTTCACCTTCCCATACATCAAGTATATAATCGGATAACTTATTCTTTTTTATGGCTTGTTTCAGGGCGCCGGTGTCTGTTACGGGTCCACGCGATGTATTAATGAAAACGGCTTTCTCTTTCATTTTGCTGAAAAACAGATCCGAAGCGAGGTGATACGTCGGGTAGGGGCCTTCTTTGGTGAGAGGGGTATGGCAGGTAACAATGTCGCTTTCTGACAGTAACGCGTCTAATGAAACAAACATTCCGGCGCCTTCCCTGTCGGCGCGCGGAGGGTCGTTCAGTAACACGCGCATGCCAAGCGCTTCGGCCGCCTTTGCTACTTTACTTCCGACATTACCGACGCCGATGACGCCTATCGTCAGACCGGAGAGACTGAACTTCCGCTGATAAGCCAGTGTTGCAATTGCAGCGGTTATGTATTGTTGTACGGACCAGGAATTACATCCGGGAGCATTGACCCATCGTATGCCGGCAGTTTCGCAATAAGCCGTATCTATGTGATCGAAACCGATCGTGGCCGTCGCAATCAATCCGACGCGGCTTCCTTTTAACAATGCTTCGTTGCATTTTGTCCGGGTACGTGTGAAGATGGCGTCGGCATCCCTGACATCTCCGGCTGTTGTTTTTGCTCCCGGCAGATAGATAATATCCGCATAGGGCTCCATTACTCCTTTCAGGAAAGGTATTTTATCGTCTGCAATGATTTTTAGTCGCTTCATAGTTTTCGTCTATTAGTATAACTGACTTTGCCGGTAGCCGTTTCAGCGGGGATCATACATCGGGTAGATCCTTTCCGGTATACGCCCGGATTGTTATATTTATTTACAATCCGGGCGTAAATTTACGCAATTATGCGAAATTTACGCCCTGTTATTGTCTGTTTAATTTTTTGTCCGTTATTTGAAACGTTCCCTATAGGCCCATAGCCCCAGCGCGGGATTTGATATGTAATAGATCTCTTCGCCGTCAACCGTATTCCAACCGTCTTTGAGTGCTTCCGGATTGTATTTTTTCATCATCTCGTTCAGGTCGGCATAACGAAATCCTACGCTTTCAATTTCTTCGCGTGTCAGATGGCCCGGACAGTAAGTGATACTGAAACGTCCTTCCGATGTGCCGTGGATCAGGTGGGCGGCTACGCCGAGGCTGTTCTGAAGGTCTTCGTTCTCTTTTACATAGTTGAGTACCTGCGGAGTGTGTACATATCCGTACTTGCGTATCAGTTTATCGTTGGTCGGGTCTTCTCCGAACTGGTGCAGACCCGGGGCCAGTACGATCAATTCACCCTCGTCCGCAATGGCCATACGCGTACGGTAAATGCTCTTGTTGCCAAGCCAGGTACTGCGAAATTCTTCGGGATCAAGGTAAACCACCACTTTTTTCATTTCCCGGTCCATCATGCGAAAGTTCGTATCGAGCGAGAGTCCGGCTGCTTTTTCGAAACACTCGAAATCGTCTCCGATATAGAGGCCGCGCATCTGCAGGCCGTCTTCTCCTTCGGATATGACTGTCTGGAGATATGCGATCGGCAGCTCGTTGGTAAAATTCTCCGATGCGTAGTTGAGCACTTTGCGTACGGGACCGGATGCA
This sequence comes from Porphyromonadaceae bacterium, assembly GCA_003517945.1. Classification (GTDB taxonomy): domain Bacteria; phylum Bacteroidota; class Bacteroidia; order Bacteroidales; family Tannerellaceae; genus Tannerella. The sequence goes on from DOZP01000226.1 coordinate 2,897, forward strand.
CGTCCCATGATGCGTTCCATGCCGTAGGCCGCTCCTATGAAATGGCTCTTGTTGATACATTCGGAACCCCCTACGCCGACGAAAATATTCTTGTTGTAGTTTGCCATACCGATCACTTCGTGCGGTACAACCTGTCCGAGCGAAAGGATCAGATCATATCCGCCTTCCGTCAACAGGCGGTTTACCTGAACCGGTACGGGATAGTCAACAGCGCCTTCCGAAACTTCTTTGACAAATTCTCCGGGAACGGTTCCTACATTGACAACATCCTCACGCCAGTTGTGTACGCGGAACAGGGAGAGAGGTACTCCCGGGAACATTTTTTCGATTTCGGCATCCGTCATCCGGAAATGGGTGCCCAGTGCGGGCAGTATGTCCGTCAGGCGTTCTCCGTAGTATTCGTAGGCATATTGTGTCAGTTCTCCCGCACGCGAATGAAAACGGGTGAAGTCAGGCGGTATGGCCAGTACTTTTTTCTTCGGGCCCAAGCGGTCGAATGTTTCGAAAAGCGCCTTTTTAATTTCATCGTGCCCGAATGCTTTTGACGGTGCACCTTGTCCGTAGTATAACATATTATTAGAAGTCCTTTTGATTCTTAGTTTTTGTTTAATATTTACCTTAGTACTCTCGCATTTCCTCCCCAGATGCTCCAAACCTGGTCTTCATCGGCCGGTTGACCGTAGTCGGTAAGGAACGTGGTGGCAAGCGCGCCTGTCGCCCATCCGAACTGCGGCCATTTTTCCGGTTCCCAACCTTTCAGGATACCATAGAGGAGTCCGCCGACAAAACCGTCTCCGCCGCCGATGCGGTCGAGTATATTAATCGGACGCGGTTCAACTACGTGCCAGTTGTCGCCCTCAAGCATGATCGCTCCCCACAGGTGGTTGCTGGC